>CAZHRU010000066.1:0-15639 GCA_964535015.1 uncultured Verrucomicrobiota bacterium
GGACAGGATAGACAGGATGGGGGGCAAGCGAAGAGCATGGAGCGCCGAGGGCCGAAGGGATGGGTTGCGGGGAGGGTTTACCAGTAAGACGCTAAGGACACGAAGTTGGGGATGGGGAGGTGGGGGAATTGGAAATACCAAACATGCTGGTCGTTTTTCTATGTTTGTTTGGTAATCTTGACGCGACATACCAAACATGGCATCATAATCGGCATTGTTGTTTGGTAAGAGGTGCGTATGGCAATCAAGGAATTACTGGCTGAGGAACTGGAGAACTCGCTCCGGATGGAACGGGACTACCTCCGCAAAATGGCTGAATTGCCGCGTGGCAGTCTGGTTAAAAAGATCGTCGCGGGGCGCGCCTATTACTATCTAGCCTCCCGGGAGGACGGGCGCGTTAAGTTCCAATACAAAGGGCGGGATATGAGCGAAGCGGATGTGGACAAGTACATGGCCGCCAAGAACGTCCGTGTCAAATACCGCCTGTTATTAAAGGAGGTCCGGATGCAAATCAAATTCATGAGAAAGGCGTTACGTGCAAAACAAGCAGTATGACCTTTGCGTAAGTGTATTGAAGAAACTGCATCGACAATCAGGGTCACGTCTCCACTTTCTGCATTTCATAAATGCACATCGCTGCCATTTTACGTTTAGCGGAATCTTTCGTCAACGACACCTCGAACCGCTTGATGGCGGCGGCAACCGTTTTGTATTCGGTTATCGATGTTCGTTTACTCATTCGAACAACACCACAGTCCTCCTAGACGTTGAGGAAAAGACGGGGTATGCGTAACCGTTGGCGCCGGGTTTCGCCATTGAAAAGCGCAGACTTGCGCTGGGGTTGATCATCGCGGGCCGTTGTTCGGGCAGGTTTGAGAAATAATGACGGGGCAAGACTGAGGGTGTGCTTGCCATACCGTTCATTCAGCGCATCAACCGCCTCACTCAACGCTTCCCGTTTCTCAATCCGTACAGGGTCTTCAAAAAGATCGTATTGGCGTTCACAGTCCGCCTCCAGCCGGCCCAGAACCACCATCGTCGCCCGATACGTCACCCCCGGTTCAATCAGTTGATCAAACATCTCTCGGACAACCGGCACCGCATCCCGCGTTACAGAAATGGCACGGCTTAACCGGGTCTCAAGACCGCTTTGCCGATAATCCTGCCTTCGCAACATCACGGAAAGCTGGCGCGCCCGTAAGCGGTATCGCCGCGCCTTGATGAACGCGGACTCCACATTGCGTACCAGTTTGGCCCAGATAAAGGCGGGGTCCGCCGATGGCGCCGTAAAGGTCTTGCACTTGCTGATCGAACAATAACTCGTCTTCTCCTCGGTCGTCACCGGATAAAGCGACTCCCCCCGGAGCTCACCCCAGAGTTCCCGGCCAACCTTGCCCATCAACTTTTCCGCCCACCCTTCGGGACGCGTGGCGAAATCATAAACTGACCGCACCCCCTGCTTGGTCAGCAACTCCACGGTGTTGGGACCAAAACCCCAAACCTTCCGGAGCGGAATCTGCCGGAGAAAACTTTCGATTTCCATGCCCGGCACCGCCGTGAATCCCCTCGGCTTCCTGAACTTTGACCCCAACTTGGCGAGGCTTTTGGTCAGGCTTAGCCCGACTGAAACCGTAATATCCAATTCCAATTGAATGGCAGATTGGAATCGTAACGCTATTTCTTCATAGGACGTGTGATGGATACGCCGCAACCCCGTCAAATCAGCAAACCCTTCATCAATCGAGTACTCTTCCACCATGGGGGTATAGCGCCGGGCAATATCAAACATCCGCTTGGAATAAAGACTGTAGGTCTCATAGTCGCTGGGCAACACGATCAACCCCGGACACATCCGAATCGCATCTCGCAAGGCCAATCCACGCGCAATCCCCAGCGCCTTCGCCTCATAACTGGCACAGGCAATAATCCCCCGCTCCTTCCCCGTCACAACCGGTTTGCCCTTCAGGGAGGGGTGAATGGACTGCTCAACAGCGGCAAAAAAGGCATCACCATCAAAATGAATGATGGCGCGCGGATAGGACTGCAACGTAAAGGGAAACTCCGGCATGGTCAGTCATATTTCCGAATCACAGCTTTTACAATGCCGCCAATGACCAATGAACGCTTGGGGCGAATCGGTTTGTATTTGGAATTGGCCGGATCCAGACGCACTCCCTCATTGTCCTTCATGTAATACTTCAGCGTCCATTCATCATCCACCTGGGCCACCACAATATCATTGGCCTTCGGAGTACCCCCCTTCTCGACCAACACCATATCGCCCGGCACAATCCCGGCGGCAATCATCGAATCCCCCTGCACGGTCAGCATGAAGGTCGCCTCCGGACGGCGGATCAGCAGGTCATCCAGACTGAGGGTGTCCGCCAACTCCTCCTCGGCCGGCGATGGAAATCCCGCCTGCACAGCACCCAGCAAACGCAGTGTCCCGGTTAGTCGCCCCGTGGCCACGGCGCGTCCCCGCTTCAACTCAAGAAACCCCAATTCCGCCAGTTTTCGCAAGGCACCGAACACAGAATTCTTGGACCGATATCCCAAAAGCCCCAACATCTCATCATAGGACGGCATCCGGCGTTCCCGGCGCCAGAAGATCCTCAATTTGGCAACATGTCCCCGTACATCCATCACTCTTGGCATATCCTCCTCCAATCTCTCCGAAAAGAATAACTGAACCTTTGTTCAGTTACAAGGAAAAGCGGACGGCGAGAATGAGTGGTTAGATCGACAACCAGGGATTATCGCACAATACGTTGCTTCAGGCGCTCGAGGGTCAGCGGCGCACTGCCCTCAAAGTGGTTGTTGGCAAAGACCCAGACATTGCACTTCCGCTTCCTCAGGCTTTTCACCACGGCGGCAAGGTCTTCCAGGTCTGCATCGCGCGGCACGGCAATAGCATTCCATTCCTTGCCCGTTTGCTCCTCAATCTTGCCCCGGTCCGGACCATGCAGTCGAATGACGGACGTTTCAGTCAACATGGCCGCGTAGCGCTGGAATAGATCCGCCACCGGCGGCAGGTAATACCCCTGTTCAAAAACATGCGCTATCCCCTGCTCCTGCAGAAAGGCGAAGTACCTCTCGTTCAGGTAATTGGGATTCCGCGACTCCACACACCAGCAATACTCCCTGGGAAGTTGACCGACAAACGCCCCCAGCCTGTCTTGGAATTCCGCCTGTGATGCCATCTTGTTTCGGTTGAGGTATTCAAACTGGAACATCATCGGCCCCAGATTGGAACGAATCGGCGACAAAACATCCAGAAAAGTCCCGAGCAAGTCCAAGGATAGGAAATGCGGGTTGGGAACCAGAGGGTCTGATTGGGCCTTCGGCCGGTAATGAGTCAACGTCAGGGCATTCGGCATCTTTACCCCGAATTTGAAACCAGGCGGAATCGAAGCCGCATAGTCGGCAACGGTCCTCGCTTGCGGCAGAACGACTTTACCCGGCCCGAATAGGCTCCAGAACCACTGGTCAATTTCAACGCAGTCGTACTTTTTGGAATATTCAGCCAGATAGTTGGGGCGCGGGACATCGGAGTAGACCAGTCCGCGCCAAGAGTCATATTTCCAACTGCATGTCCCCAGATGAAGGTCGCCGTTCACAAACCCAGTTGTACCAGAGAGGAGTACAGGAAGCAAAAGCACAACGGAGTTATTTGACGATTTTGACGATTTTGTGCGAATAAGTGGTTGCTTTTGGCTGTTTATGCGTCTAGTGTCTGCCGGCAATATTTCCCATGAAGGAGGAACCCGTATGGCAGGTTTGGATTTCAAGGCCCCTGTTGTCAAGGAACAGGAAGATGCAGCGATGGTGGCGCATAACACCCGAACAGGCGCGATGTTGTTCGCGGTCTATGTCCTGTTTTACGGCGGATTCATGGCCTTGAGCGCCTTCCGTCACGAAACCATGGCTGAACCCTTCATTGCCGGAGTAAGCCTGGCGATTGTGTATGGATTCGCGCTGATCATCGTGGCGCTGATCCTGGCGTTGGTTTATATGAAGATCTGTCGCAAACCCTCCAAGTAGGATCTGCCCCCATGATTTACGAAACATCCTTGATGGCAATCTCCATTTTCCTGCTGTTTGCCGGCACCGTGATCGGCATCAGCTTCTATCTTGGCCGCAAAGCCAAATCCGCATCAGGTTACTTCGCCGCAGGCGGAGGAATCCATTGGGCCGTGAACGGCGTGGCATTCGCGGGGGACTACCTTTCCGCCGCCTCGTTCCTCGGTATTTGCGGCATGATCGCGTTCTTCGGATTCGACGGCTTCCTGTATTCCATCGGCTATCTGGCCGGCTGGATCGTGGCTCTATTCATTATCGCCGAACCGCTCAAACGACTCGGGCGCTACACGTTTGCAGACGCTCTTGACAACAAGTTCAATTCCCGCGGCATTAAACTGTCCGCCGCCATCAGCACCCTGGTGGTAAGCTGTTTCTACCTGATCCCCCAGATGGTCGGCGCCGGGGCACTGGTTCAACCCTTGCTGGGCTTGCCGCACTACGTTGGCGTGATCGTGGTGGGATGTATCGTGACGCTGATCGTCATGACCGCCGGAATGGTGTCCACCACCTGGGTCCAGTTCATCAAAGGCAGCCTCCTCGTGCTGCTGTGCACCATCATCACCCTGATGCTGCTCGCCCGGGGCGTGACAACCAAGCCAACAGACTCCGCCGGTAAACCCAAGTATATCGCGGCCCGGAATGTCGCGGCCGATAAACTCCCCGGAACGGTCCTGCCCGAGGACGGCGGCTGGGTCGGGAAACCCTATACCCGCGTGCAGGATGCCTCCGGCCTCGTCAGCGTCTGGCGCAAGGAGGCGAATGGCTCCTTCTCGGAGACACAGACGATCAGGACCGATAAGGAGGGCCGGAAATTCGCCAATGGCAAACCGCGCGGCAAAAAGGACGGCGAATCCGACCTGTTTGCGGTCGGGTATGCATCCAAACTTCCCGGGGATGTTGAAAATACCGGAAGCGTCACCCCGTTCGGGTTCCTGAGGACCATGCAAAACAGCGAGGTAATCCTGTGGAACAACGAAAAAATTACGGATGCCCAGGGCTCCACAACCGTCTATTACCAGAAGCCGACAACCGGCAAGGACTTCATGTCGCCCGGCTCAAGCCCAACCTTCAAGAAGGTCCGCAGTAAGAAGTGGTTCGACAAACTCGACTTCCTCTCCCTCATGCTGGCCCTGTTCTGCGGCACCGCCTCCCTGCCTCACATCCTGATCCGGTATTACACGGTGAAGGACCAGATCAGTGCGCGCAAAAGCACCGTGGTTGGCATCGCGGCCATTGGCTTCTTCTATGTGCTGACCTTGTTCCTTGGGCTGGGAGCAATGACCAGCGGCGCGCTGGACGTCACCGACTCCAACATGAGCGCTCCGTTACTGGCGCGCAGCATCAGTGAGTTCCTGTTCGCCATCATCTCCGCCGTCGCGTTCACAACCGTGCTTGGAACCGTCAGCGGCCTGATCATGGCCGCCAGCGGCGCCGTGGCGCATGACCTGATGACGAACTTCATGAAGATCGAGATGAACGACTTCCAGAAGGTGCGGGCGGCCAAGATCGCGGCGCTCTGCGTCGGGATGGTGGCCATCGTTCTGGGCATCCTGTTTGCCAAGATGAATGTCAACTTCCTCGTCGGGTGGGCCTTCAATATCGCCGCCTCGGCAAACCTGCCGGCCCTGGTAATGCTGCTGTTCTGGAAACGCACCACCAAGCAGGGCATCACCGCCGCCATCGTCGCGGGAATGGTCAGTTCGCTCGGCTGGATCCTGATGAGCGCCCAGGCCTATAAGGACGTCTACGGATTGGATCCGGCCACGGCCATCGTGCCGTTCAGTCAGCCGGCCATTATCACGATCCCGCTCGGATTCATCGTGCTGGTGACCGTGTCGCTGCTGACCCAGCCCAAACAGGATAAAACGGCTGTCGCAACCTGAACACAAGACCGGCACGAGTCCTGTCACAGGGCGGGCGCCTCGCCCGCCCTGTTGCTTTACCGGCAGCCGCGTACGGTGAGCAGTTTATGCTCGTCGGTATCCCATAGAATGAATTGCCGGTGCAGAGAGACCAGATCGCCGCCAACGCAGATGAATCGCGTCCCCTGAACAGTCGCCTCGTGGGCGTGATGAAAATGACCATAGACCCACCCGCGGGGGCGGTACTTTAGATCAAGCCAAAGTTGCTTCAGTTCCGCTTCACCACAGTCCCCTGCTGGACCGGGATCAAATCCGGCGCCGACGATGTGCTCAACCACACCGGACGCCAGGGCGGCGGCACCCTCCATCCCGATCCCGATGTCGGCAGGGCACGAGTGTGTCACCAGCAACTCGGGGCGTTTCCGATTGAACAGCGCAACGGCCTGCTGGCGCTGATGGCGCAACAGGTAGTTGGGAAACCGGCTGAAAAGGTTATGCTGTTGCGGACGGTCCACGTGGAGCGCCCCCCCGAGAAAGCCGATCCGGGACCCGCCCAGTTGAATCACCGATGGCCTCGGTTGATAGATGAGATTGGCTTCCATCTCCCAAGGGTGGGCCGCCCCGGTTAACAGCGCTCGCCAGAGCCAGGCGTGATCCTCATGATTGCCGTCAATCACATGCAGAGGAACCGGAAAACGGATCTTGTCCCGCCGTAGCCGCGCCATGGAGTCCTTGTAGAATCCAAAATCACCGACCTGAATGGCGGCGCGAATTCCGTATTGCGACTGGATGTCCCGCAGAGTCTCCGCCAACTCTCGGTGCGCTCCGTGTATATCCCCGACAATCAGTACGCGCATCGCCCCTCCATGGGGTTGGGCGCCGTAACCACTGGTTCGAGAGCGGTCATGCCGTTCGCGTAAAATCAGTTTCGAGCCGCGCCTGGAAGACCGTGATATCGGCAAAAACCTTCTTCAGGAGCGATTGCTCAAGCTGGGTCAGTTCGGAAAGGTGAATATAGTTGTCGGAAGGAATGCGGCGGGCCGCTTGCCCCGCCTGATGGGTAAGCCGAATCTGCATGAGTGCAGTGTACGCCTGCGCCAACTCGCTCTGGCTGGACGGGACCAGGACACCCAGATCTCGGAGCCGCGCCAACCGCTCCAGCGTGTTGGTTTCGGCAATATGGTGGCGCAACGCATACATCCGGGCAAAGTTGACCAGCGGGACCATCGCGCTCTTGATGTTGAAGGTCTCCGGAGGCTCACCGCCGGACCCAACCTGGATGTTGCCAAAAAAGCCGCGCGGCGGTTTGTACCGGAGGGTCGTTTGACCCAGATGGAAGAAGAACACCGGCTTCCCATCCTGCAGTAATTCCTCCAAATGACGGCGCAGTTCGGCCACCAGCATGGGGTCGCCGTGAATACAGCGGAAATCAAAGAAAATGTTCACGTCGAGCAGGTTCTGCGGTTCGGCCGCGGTGACGCAGGCGGTGAAATAGTCGCGCCAGCGGCTGGCCGGCTGGCACCACTTCGGATTGGACGCCATGGTCAACCCTTTACAACGCCGGTACCCGACTTGATCCAGCCAGTCACAGACCTTCTCGCCCAGCCGCAGGAAATACGTCTCCGCCGCCTTGCTCTGGTCCGGCGCGACATCGGCATAGATGATCGCATTGTCCTGATCTGTAGCCAGGGTTTGTTCGCCGCGCGCCACACTGCCCAGCGCCAGAAAGGCGTAGGACGCCGGGGGCGGCCCCAGTTCGATCTCGGCCAGACTGATCAGGCGATTGGTGGCGGCATCGGCCACACTCGACATGATGCGCGTGATGTGCTCCACCCGGGTGCCCGCATCCAGCAGTGACCGGACGAGGAAAGGCAGTTTCTGATTGCAGTCCTGAAGCTCAGCGGGCGATTGGGCTCGCTCAATTTCGTTTAGCAGGAGGCCAACCGCATGACGCTGGGCGTGCAGAATGTCGCTGCCGGATAGCACTCCCCGCGTGCGGCCCTGCTCATCCGTGACCACAAGGTGCTGGAGAACCTGTTCCTGCATGATCCGGGCGGCTTCAAAAAGCAGGGCATGCTCCGGTATGCGCACCAGCGGCGCACTCATGATGCCGGCAACAGGCTGGGAAGAATCGCGGTTTGACGCCAGCACACGGTCCAGGAGATCCCGATTGGTCACAATGCCCACTGGCTCGCCGGATGGCGCCGAGATCAGGATGGCACTGGCCTTGGCTCGCGACATGGACGCCGCCGCCTTGTTAATCGGGGTGTCCAGCGTGCAGGATAAGGTGGAGAGCGGCAGGGACTTCACCGGTCGCATGGTCAACGGCAACGTCTCCTGCAACTCCGCCGATAACCGCTGCAGCGCCTCTTCTGTTTTCCGATGGGCCGTCACATCCTTGAGCGACAACACCTGCCCGGTCCGGTCTCCGATCTTGACCGGCGCGGAGGCAAGAAGCACGTCGGTTGTCTGCCCTTCCTTCCCGATCAACCGCGCAAGCTGGTTGTTGACCGGCTCGATGATCCTGCTCAGGGGCAGATCCATCAGTTCCTGCTCGGTATAGCCCAGTTGGTCAAGCAGCGTTTTATTGGCGTAAATGGGCCGGTCCTGCGAAATCATCAGGATCCCCTCGGTGGTTCCCTCAACGAGCAATCGGTACTTCTCTTCGGAGGCGCGTAAAGCGGATTCCGCATCCTGCCGTTGCCGTTCCAGTCTCAATCCCTGAATGGCAATGTAGACCAGGAGCCCCCCAATGATGAGCGATATCCACAGGGATACCACCATCACCCGGCGGGTGACCTTGGCGATCTCTGTCCTGACATCTTCCAGATAGATACCGGTCCCGATGATCCAACCCCAAGGCTTGAATCCCTTGACATAGGATAGCTTCGGCGCCACTCGGTGCTCGTCATCCTTCCACTGCCAGAGGTAGTCCGTATACCCATCCCCCTGGGCCTGGACAAGTTCGGCAAAGGCCGCGAAAAGCTTCTTGCCGGCCGGATCGGTGTAGCCCGACAAGTCCTGGCCATTCAATTCCGGGCGATAGGGATGCATGATCATGCGAGGCCGGGTGTCGGTGATCCAGAAGTAGTCCTTGGCATCATCCCCGTACCGGAGCCGCTGGATTCTGGCAATGGCCGCCTGCTGGGCGGCCTCGCGCGTCAAGACACCCCGCTGCTCCTGCTCGTGCAGTCCAACCAGTTCGCTCCATGCCGTCTGCGTCAGTTCGCGGATCATCTCCTTCTTGCGGTCAATGATCTGGCGCTTCATCGCGGGAATGACCAGAATAAAAATGAGCCCCAGGCAGAGCGCGAAGGTCAGGATGACCGGCGACAGGATGTGCTGAAGGAAGTGCCGCCATTGCCTATGGGATCTAACCGCTTTTTCCGCAGGAATCATGGCTGTGGCTTTCTATTCGAAATACCGTACAACGTCCTAACGGCGAGGCTCATGCAGGCTCGCCGCAGTCCGCAAGCCTACCATCATCCCGGAGTAAAACCTGCCCTACAGCAGTAACTGGATGCCAACCAAAACCAGATCGGCACTGTCGCCCCAGCGGTATTCAACACCGCCACGCACGTTGTGGCCCTTGAGAAACTGGTTCAACCCGACCGTGTAGTCCTCTGTCTTGACTCCGCTATCCGGATCCTGAAGCGAGCATTTACCCGTCACCATGGTCTTGTCCACCCAGAGACCTCCCTCGGCAAAGCAGGTGTCGCCCTTGAACAGAATATTGTCCCACGTGTACCACGCGGCATTGAGAATCACACCCCAGTTGTCAATCTCGTAGCCGGACTGCATGTCCACCACATAGGCTTCCGAATCCAGAATCACCGAGGATCCCACCGTGGCGGGAGCAGTGGCGGTCGCGGGCGCCGCCTTGGTCTCTCGCACAGAGGCCTTTTCCTGACGGTCCACGCCAGCACCCAGGGTAAGATATGTCAATTTCTTGCCAATGCGGTTCTGGTTGTAGAACCAGCCGGTTTCAACCTCGCCAACGACACCGACGTTCACATGGGCGGTCGCACGGAAATCCGCATTGGGATTCTTGGTGCTCCCCGTGGTGTCGTAGCCGTCAAAAACCCCGGCCGCGTACCCGAATTTCTTGCTGAACAGACTGCCGTGCAACTCGGCACCGTAATCCCGCCAGACGAACGTGTTGGGCAACTTGATCACTTCGGAGTTGTAGTCAAGCCCTAGCAGAGAGGCCGCACTGGAGCGAGTTTCAAAGGAAAACGGAAGCAGGATCAGACCCGCCTTGAACCAGTGGTTGCTACAGCCAGGCAACCGAAAATCCATGAAAGCGTCCTGAATGTCCATATCGGGATCCGGAGCACCAGCCTTGCCGGCATTGGGACTATCAGTATCCATAAAAAACTGGACCCCATCCATCATCTGACCGGAGAGAATGATGCGGGCACGGCGGAGGAAAAAGTCCGTGGTGTCGTCGGCGTCTTCACTATAGGTGGCCTGCAGTTGTCCAAGCGCACCAACCTGCAGATAACTGTCGTCGGAAATCACAAGTTTCGGACCTGCCACAGCGGCGGATACCCAAAGAAGGGACAACAGGGAAACGAGGCAAAAAGCACGCTTACTCATATAGAATCAGTCCTTTCTATTTGCCCGAAACATTGCCTGAATGCAAAGGGACATTCAAGACGGAATAATTGGCTACCTTGACGTGAAATACCACGCATGGTATGACTCGACACTATAGACAACCCCCTGTCACAGGAACCCCATCATGCCATCAGAACGCCAGATCCAACTCCATCAACAGCTAAGGCACGATGTCGAAACCCGCCAGACCGGTTACCGGATGCGGGCACTGAAACTATTGCCGCACCTCTGTTGCCGCTGCGGCCGCGAATTCGAAGGTAAACGCCTCCGGGAACTCACAGTCCATCACAAGGACTGCAACCACGACAACAACCCGCCCGACGGCAGCAACTGGGAACTGCTCTGCATCTACTGCCATGACGACGAACACGCACCCAACAGTCTGCGATCCATGGGCGATGGCTCCTCAACCGTCCCGACCCTGAAACCCTCCCCCATCGTCAGCCCCTTTGAACAACTGGATCGGCTAATCAAATAGCGGCGCCGCGTTAAATCTTCAGGATCCGCTCGTCACTGCGCTTGCCATCCAATTGCGAAGACACCAGATACGGCTCCGTCTGGTATTGGGGGGAATCCGCGGTCTATCCATGTCAAGTTATTGCGCCACAAAGCAATACGCCTTAAATCAACTTGATTACGGACCTTAAAGGCCTGTTTTGACCCCTGAAAACGAACCATAAGAAGCGCCTGTTTCATGAACAGACCAAGTTGATGGGAATCCGCGGTCTATCCATGTCAAGTTATTGCGCCACAAAGCAATACGCCTTAAATCAACTTGATTACGGACCTTAAAGGCCTGTTTTGACCCCTGAAAACGAACCATAAGAAGCGCCTGTTTCATGAACAGACCAAGTTGACAAGCCGGGCGAGGTACCCACTTCAGCATAAGTGAACTTCCTGCGGCTCATATAGATAGAGCCCACTCGCTCGATGAACTGAAGATTTCCGACGGCCAAAGCTTCCGTCCATTCTGCCTGCCGAGCCAGAGTTCGTCGCCTGATGGTCTCCTCAATCCCCTCCTCATGCACGCGGCGGTAATCTTCAAGACTCGACATCCCAAGGCTCTCAAGAAGCCGATCAAAATCAAGAATCCGGTATCGCCGGCGCTTCCCGGCCAACTCGTCATAGCCACACCACCGCCACAACGCAGGATGAGCCACTACTCCGGCACGGACCATATTCAGATCCACATATCGAAGACAGTGGAGCAGATGCTGCCCATCCTGGATGATGGTGCATTGATAGGGGTGTTCCCAAACCGCACCCTCCTCCCCTTTCCGCCGATTCCTATGCGCCGCGAATGCTCCCGACACCAACTGCATCATCCGCCCCACCCGCTCCGGATCATCAACATGGACCACCAGGTGAACATGATTGCTTGTGATGCAGAATCCGTAAACAGGTATGCGATAGCGATGGACCGCCACTCTCAGCCATTCACGATAGACCTCACGATCACGCGCGAACTTCAGCAGGAATCGCCGATCATGACACCGGTGCGTCAGGTGAAAGGTATATCCTCTCCTAAGATATCGAGAAGCCCTGGGCATAGCGCCCAAGACTCTGCCACACACTATACGTTCATTAAAACTATATTTTAGATAGCCAAAGCGACTTTTAAACCACTTTCAAGCCCCATTTTCCAGCACAACCGATTAATGACTCGGCACTTACTGTGGATAGACCACGCCCCCGATAGACCACGCCCCCGACCACGCCCCCCCACCGGCGCTGCGATTGTTTGTGCGTTGGGGGTGACGCTTCTGTTCACTGGACTCTGGAAGGGGGCGAGGCGCATTGCCGGCCAGTGACCATGAGTCTATTGGCGGATGCAAAATGGGCTTGCGCCTACAGCCGGATGTGGTACCGTTCGTGAGTAGTAATCATTACTGAGGACGCGCTTTGAAGGCTGATAAGAAGGTTGTTGAGAGTCGCCTGAAGGCATTCGAGGTCCTGTGCCGGAAGCACGGCATTGTGGCCACACACCAACGGACCGAGATCTATCGCGAACTGGCGGGGACTACCGAACATCCAAGCGCTGAAGCGATCTACAAGCGTGTCCGGGCGAGAATACCGGCCATCTCCCTGGACACGGTATACCGGACGTTGCGCCTGCTCGAATCCAAGGGTGTGATCTCACGGGCCGGTTTCGCGGAGGACCGGACCCGATTCGACGCCAATACTGATCGCCACCACCATTTTGTGTGCACGGAATGCGGGTTGATCGGCGACTTCTACAGTAATGCGCTGGACCGATTCTCGGTTCCGGCTGAAGTGAGCGAAATAGGCAGTGTCGACGGGGTCTATGTCGAGTTGCGAGGGCGTTGTCGGAAGTGTCAACAGGGAGCAGCGAAAACAAGAAACGAAAGGAGAACACCATGAGCAGTGAAGGAAAGTGTCCGGTAACCGGGATGACTCGCCAACCGGCAACAGGCAAAGGCACATCGAACCGTGACTGGTGGCCGAACCAGTTGAACCTCAAGACTCTCCACCAGCAGCCCTCCATGAGCAATCCGATGGGCGAGGACTTCAATTACGCCGAGGAGTTCAAGAAGCTCGACCTGAAGGCCGTGAAGAAGGACCTATATGCGCTGATGACCGACTCGCAGGCATGGTGGCCTGCTGACTGGGGACACTACGGCGGTCTCTTCATTCGCATGGCCTGGCACAGCGCCGGAACCTACCGCACTTCTGACGGCCGTGGCGGCGGCGGCACCGGAAATCAGCGTCTTGCCCCTCTCAACAGTTGGCCCGACAACGCTAACCTCGACAAGGCGCGTCGCCTGCTCTGGCCGATCAAGCAGAAATACGGCCGCAAGATCTCCTGGGCCGACCTTATGATCTTGGCGGGGAACTGCGCGCTCGAGTCCATGGGATTCAAGACATTCGGCTTCGGCGGTGGACGCGTGGATGTCTGGGAGCCGGAAGAGGACATCTATTGGGGTTCTGAAACCAAGTGGCTGGGCGACAAGCGCTATTCCGGCGACCGGGATCTCGAGAATCCGCTCGCCGCCGTGCAGATGGGCCTGATCTACGTGAACCCGGAAGGGCCGAACGGCAATCCAGACCCGGTGGCTTCGGGTCGCGACATCCGCGTGACCTTCGCACGCATGGCAATGAACGATGAGGAGACCGTCGCGCTCGTCGCCGGCGGCCACACGTTTGGCAAGTGTCACGGCGCTGGACCTGCGACCCACGTGGGGCCTGAGCCCGAGGCCGCTCCTATTGAGGAGCAGGGCCTCGGATGGAAAAGTAGTTTCCGCAGCGGCAAAGGCGGCGATGCAATCACCAGCGGCCTCGAGGGTGCCTGGAAGCCGAACCCGACCAAGTGGGACTCGGGCTATCTGAACATGCTGTTCAAATACGAGTGGGAACTGGTGAAAAGCCCGGCCGGCGCAAACCAGTGGCTGGCCAAGGATGTGGCCGACGAAGACATGATTGTTGACGCGCACAACCCGTCGAAGAAGCACCGGCCGATGATGACCACCGCAGACCTGGCTCTGCGATTTGACCCGATCTACGGGCCGATCGCACGGCGCTACCAGCAGAACCCCAAGGAATTCGCGGATGCCTTCGCTCGGGCGTGGTTCAAACTGACGCACCGCGACATGGGCCCGCGCGCACGCTATCTCGGGCCGGAGGTTCCTGCCGAAGATCTCCTCTGGCAAGACCCCATACCCGCTGTCAATCACAAGCTGATTGACGCACAGGACATCGCCGCCCTCAAGGGCAAGATATTAGCTTCCGGCATGTCTGTGTCGGAACTGGTTTCGACCGCTTGGGCGTCGGCGTCAACCTTCCGTGGTTCCGACAAACGCGGCGGTGCGAATGGCGCACGCATTCGTCTTGCGCCGCAGAAGGACTGGAAAGTTAACCAGCCGGACCAACTGGCGAAGGTTCTGAAAACGCTCGAAACGATCCAGAAGACGTTTAACGCGTCGCAGGCCGGCGGGAAGAAGGTCTCGCTTGCTGACCTGATCGTTCTGAGCGGGTGCGCGGCCGTCGAAGCGGCGGCGAAGAAAGCCGGATCCGACGTGACGGTTCCCTTCACGCCGGGGCGCATGAATGCTTCGCAGGCACAGACCGATGTGGAGTCGTTTGCGGTGCTCGAGCCGGTCGCGGATGGATTCCGCAACTACCTCAAGGCCAAGTTCTCCGTATCGGCCGAGGAACTGCTGGTCGATCGGGCGCAATTGTTGACGCTGACGGCACCCGAGATGACGGTGCTCATCGGGGGGCTGCGCGTCCTGAACGCTAATTACGGCCAGGCCCCACACGGCGTCTTCACGAAGCGGCCCGGCACACTGACGAACGACTTTTTCGTGAACCTGCTCGACATGCGCACGGCATGGAAGCCCGTTTCGGAAGTAGGCGAAGTGTTCGAGGGCCGCGATCGCGCCACGGGCGAACTCAGGTGGACGGCCACCCGGGTCGACCTCATCTTCGGTTCGAACTCCCAACTCCGGGCGCTCGCTGAGGTCTATGGATGCGAAGATTCGCAGCGGAAATTCGTGCAGGACTTCGTGGCGGCGTGGCACAAGGTGATGAATCTGGATCGGTTTGACCTCGCCTGATACCGACGAGAGATGCGGGGATCGCCAAGGGAGGGATCGCCAGACTATTAGAATACTTGAAGTTGTTGCGCAACCGATTATATATTGGTTGTTACTAGCACGACGATTTCTATCAGGGAAGTGGCGGGGGCGGCAGGGGTCTCGAAATCAACGATCTCCAGGGTGCTAGCGGGCAAGGGGAAAGAGAACCGGATTACCCCGGCGACTTGGATTATGCCAAGGGTCTCAAGATATCTTCGGGAGGGATATACTTTCCATCTGACTCATCGCTGTCATCATCGGCGCCATCCTGCTCATCGAGAGCCACCGTCACCTGCCTGCTCCCTCCCCCCACCACACGCCGCAAGGCCCGGACGCCGGCGCGCAACCCGCCTAGAAATGCGTGATCATGCTCAGGTAGATCCGGCGCGCATCTCTGCCGATATGACCCGATTGCGGACTGTCCATGTTGAACGTGGCAGGCGGAACATCGTCTTCCAAAAGGTTCTCAGCGACAAGTTTAA
>CAZHRU010000067.1:0-15425 GCA_964535015.1 uncultured Verrucomicrobiota bacterium
GCCAGGCGGCATACGTCTGCACCTGGCCGGTCTGCAGGTAGCGCAATCCGGCGCCAAGCTGACAGGTAATCCAGCCGGCAAGATTGACGCCACCGTCAACGACGTGGCGGTCGAACCAAGCCACCGGTGCCGCCACACAGCGGAAAATCATGCTCTTGGTGATGAAGATATAAAGTTCGTCAAAGAGGAACTTGCGTTTGATCACGGTATACACGCGGCCCAGACCGCTTGCCAGCGCCTCGACGCGGGTGGTGCTGCCGCCGTAGAGGAACCAGGCTAACCCGATGCCGCATGCCGCCATCATCAGGCTGGGGATGGCAATTGCCAGGTTGATTCCTTCGTGGCCTTCATGCGCCGGTCCGATCGTGACATACTCGCGCATGGGGACGGATCCGGAGAAGAGGGACAGGACGGCCAGAAGGATCAACGGGATCAGCATGACCCACGGCGCCTCGTGGGCGTGGTCGGCGTTTTTGCTGCGGGCGGGGCCCCAGAAGGCGAGGAAATAGATGCGGCACATGTAGAACGCCGTCATGCCCGCCACCAGCAGGCCGACGCCAAAGATCACATAGTGGTGGTGCCCCATCGCGGCGGCCAGGATCTCATCCTTGGAGAAGAAGCCGGCAAAGGGGAAGATTCCAGCAATGGAGAGAGTGGCGATCAAGAACGTCGCGTGGGTTACGGGCATCTTGCGGGCCAGGCCACCCATGTCCCAGACGGAATTGCTGTGGACGGCGTGGATCAGTGCGCCAGCGCCAAGGAAGAGGAGTGCCTTGAAGAAGGCGTGGGTGAAGAGGTGGAACATGGAGGCGGTGTAACCCAGTGATTCCTCCATGGTGGAGACGCCCAGGGAGAACATCATGTAACCCAACTGACTGAGGGTGGAGAAGGCGAGGACCCGCTTGATATCGTCCTGGGTGCAACCGATGACGGCGGCGAAGAGGGCGGTGAAGGCGCCAATGACCGCCACGACATCCAGGGCGGTGCCGGACGCGGCGAAGACCGGGAACATCCGGGCGACCAGGTAGACGCCGGCGACCACCATGGTGGCGGCGTGGATCAAGGCGGACACCGGGGTGGGGCCTTCCATGGCGTCGGGGAGCCAGATATGGAGAGGGAACATGGCGCTCTTACCCGCCGCGCCCATGAAGACCAGTACCATGGCGAGGGTAATGAGGCTCATTCCAAGGAAGTGGGGGGTCAGCGCCTGGAAGCGTTCCAGAAACGCCGGGCTTGTCAGGTAGGCGAAATCAAACGGCTGGGTTCCGGCCGGTAGGGAGGGTGCCACCTCGCCGAAAAGCGAGTAACCGTAGTAGCCGAGCACCAGGACGCCGATAAAGAAGCCGAGATCGGCGAACCGTGTGACGATGAACGCCTTCTTGCAGGCGGCCACAGCCGAGGGGCGTTCATAGTAATAGCCGATGAGCAGGAACGAAGACACGCCCACCAACTCCCAGCAGACATAGATCTGGAGGATGTTCGGCGAGACCACGAGGCCGAGCATGCTGAAGGTGAAGAGACTGAGGTATGTGAAGTAGCGTCCAAACCCCTTCTCGCCATGCATGTACCCAATGGAGTAGAGATGGACGAGCGAACTGACGGTGGTCACCACCACCATGAGGAGTACGGAGATGGGGTCTACGAGGACGCCGACACGGGCGATCAGGGACTCCTGATAGGGGAGCCAAGTCATGCTCCACGGGATGAGGGTGGGGTGGGCACCAGCCTCGCCAGCGGCCCCATGGAAATACTGCCAGGCCAGTACCGCCGAACAGACGGCCGAGGTCATCATGGCGAATGTGCCCACGAGTCCCGCCACTTTGCCGGTGCGGGGACGCGAGAGCAACGCCGTCACCAGGAACGAGCACAGCGGAATACCCGGAATCAACCAGGCGTTCTTCAGTATGAATCCCACTTCCATCGGTAGTCCTATCCTTGCTGTCCGGCTACAGTTTCAACGAATTCATGCGGGTGACATCCGCAGTTTTGCGGTACTTGAATAACGCGACAAAGATGGCAATGGCCACGACCAACTCGGCGGCGGCGGTGGCGATGACGAAGATAGCCATCACCTGGCCGTCCACGGTTGCCGGATGAAGCATACGATCAAACAAGACGAAGTTCATGGCGCTGGAGTTCAGCATCAGTTCTACGGCGATCAGGATGCCCACGGCGTTGCGGCGCGTCAGCAGACCATAGAGGCCGATGGCAAACAGAAGGGCCGACAGAGCCAGCCAGTGTGACACATCCATGGCGCCCAATTTAAAGAAGGCGTGCATCGGTCTTTCCTCCTTTGGTATCCGCCGGTGTTTCGGCGGGGGTTTTGCGAGCGACCACGATGGCGCCGATCACCACGGCGAGCAAGAGCAACGAGATGATTTCGAAGGGGAGCACGTAACCGGTCGGACCGCGGTCCAGTAGCATTCTGCCGAGCGCGACGGTGTCGTCCACTGTGCGAGGCGGTGGGGCTGTGGGCGGGAGGGCCCAAGTTGAAACGGCGAGAAGGGTGCCCGCGAAAAACAGACCGGCTACGGCGGTGCCGACCAGTTTCCGGCCTTGGGAGGGGCGGTCCTCCAGTAGTTCAGCGGAGGCCGTCAGCATGATGGCAAAGACCAGAAGTACGACGATACCGCCGACATAGACGAGGATCTGGACGCCAGCCAGGAACTCGGCACCCAGCAGGAGGTAGAGGCCGGCGCTCATGGCGAGCACCACCACGAGGTGTACGGCGGCCTGCAGAATGTGGCGGGAGACCACCGCGCCCACGGCGGCGATTACCGCGATGGCGGCCAGAACATAGAAAATGATGGATAGACCGAGTTCTGTCAGCACGATGGCTGCTCCTTTCCAGGGGGTGGGGCATAAGGTCCGGCATCGGAACCGGGAACGGACACCCCGCAAAGGGGCACGGGCCCCGAATAGACTCCACGCGGTTCAACAAGTTTGCGGCGCTCCTCGGGGTCGGCGATTTTCATCAGGGCGGCGGAGGTGGGGCCGGCATAGCGGTTCAGGTTGTAGACGAGCAGGCGCTTTTCGAAGACGGCGCTTTCGAAGTTGCCGTTCATGACCAGGGCGCCGAAGGGACAGGCAATGACGCAGGCATTGCAGAACGTGCAACTGTCCTGACGCCACACATACTGGTCGAGTTCGTTCCGGCCGCTGGCGCCTTTCCGGGAGAGGATGGTGATGGACCCGTTCGGGCAGGCCGTTTCGCACTGACGGCAGGCGGTACACTTGTGATAACCGTTCTCGTCGTGGGGCATGGCCAGTTGGGCGCGGTAGCGTTCGCACATCTTCAGGGTCAGGCGGTTCTCGGGGTACTGCTTGGTGACGACAGTGGATGGGCGGACCAAATAGCCGAAGGTCACCCGCATTCCCTGGAGGAGTGATCCGATGCCGCCGACGATTCGCCGTACAAATCCGGCGTCCGCCACCCATGGCCGCGCTACCCACGTCACCCCAGGCTGGTTCGTGCCGGTCTTGCTCTCGTCAGTTATTGATGTCTTAGACTCCATAGATTGACTCCGGCCTAGGCCTTATGGGAAGAAATACCAGCCGAACAGCGCTATGACGGCGGCCACACCGAGATTGACGAATCCAATGGGCATCAGGACTGTCCACTCCAAACGCATCAACTGGTCCACCCTGAGGCGCGGGAATGTCCAGCGGAACCAGATGATGATGAACATCAGGAAGGCCGTCTTTCCGGCAAACCAGAGACTGGGCGGAATCAGGTCCATGGTGGCGTTAAAGCCAGCCAGATGGCCGATATGGAAGGGCATCCATCCGCCCAGGAACAGGGTGGCGGCCATGGCCGACACAATGAACATGTTCACGAACTCGGAGAGGAAAAAGAAGGCGAACCGGATGCCGGAGTATTCGGTGTGGAAGCCGGCGGCGAGTTCGCTTTCGCCTTCGGCGATATCAAAGGGGGTGCGGTTGATTTCCGCGACGGAGGAGATCAGGAAGATCAGGAACGCGGTGAGTCCGACGCCATGGGCGCGCCAGATCCACCACCCGGATTCCTGGCTTTGGATGATGTGGGAGAGTTGCAAACTGCCGGACATCAGCACGACCACGAGTAGGGCGAGGGTCGCGGAGACTTCGTACGAGATGATCTGGGCCCCGGCGCGCATGGCGCCCAAGAGCGACCACTTGTTGTTCGAACTCCATCCGGCCAGTAGAATGCCCAGGATGCCGAGGCCGCTGACGGCGATCACGTAGACAACGCCGATGTTGACATCCGCCACCTGCGCGAGGGGGCTCACCGGGATGACGAGCAGGACCAGGAGGGGTGCCAGAAGGCTCAGGAAGGGAGCCAGGACGTGCAGGACCTTGTCGGCGCCCGCAGGTACAACGTCTTCCTTGAGGAGCAACTTGATGGTGTCGGCCACTGTCTGTAGAAGGCCGTGCCAACCGACGCGCATCGGGCCAAGGCGGCACTGGAAGTGGGCGGCCAGTTTGCGTTCCACGTAGATCAGGACCAAGCCCATGAGCGCCATGGTGACGCCGACGGCGGCCAGCCCAAGCACCAGGTAACCGGCACTGACCCACACGTTGCCCTCGGCCAAGGCGTTGGCCGCCCGTTGGGCGACGGTGGTCACCTGCCACGGGTTGGCCGCGGGAACGGCCGCGGCGAGCGGGGCAAACAAGGTTGCGAGGGTTGTATCAACGGTCAACATCGGGCACCACAATATCCAGTGTGGAAAGAATCGCGACCAGGTCGGCAATGCGCCAACCGGGCGCGATCTCGGTCACGCACCATAGGTTGTTAAAACTCGGCGTACGCAGGTGTATACGGTATGGCTTGGCTTTGCCGTCGGAGACGACGGTGACGCCGAGGACTCCCCGCGCCGTTTCAAGGTGATTGTAATAGCACCCCTCCGGGAGTTTGATGGGTGCTGAGGGTTTCAGGACCATGTGCTTCCCCTCGGGAATCGAGTCGATCAGTTGCTCGATAATCCGCATGGACTGGCGCATTTCCTCGATACGGACGGCGTAGCGATCCCAGCAGTCGCCGGTGCGGCCAAGCGCGACATTGAAATCCACCTTGTCGTAGACGCCGTAGGGTTCCAATTTGCGCAGGTCGTGGTTGACGCCGCTGGCGCGAAGTACCGGGCCGGTGGCGCCGAGGGAAATCGCGCGGGCGGGAGTGAGGCGGCCGACGTCCTGAAGCCGTATTTGGACGATCACGTTGCCGCTGACCAGGGCCTCGTATTCATCCAGTTTGGGTTTGAAATACTTCAGGAAGGCCTTGACCCCGGGGACGAAATTAGGGTGCAGGTCAGTCATGAGGCCGCCGGGCTGGATATAGTTCAGGGTCAGTCGGGCTCCGATGGTTTCCTCCAGGATGTCGGTGATGACCTCGCGGTCGCGGAACCCGTACAGGAAGGGCGTGAACCCGCCCAGGTCCATGCCGAGGACGCCCCACCAGAGTTGGTGACTCTGGATACGCTGCAACTCCGCCAGGATGGTGCGGATGGTCTGGATGCGATCGTTCAACTCAATGCCGGCGGCCTTTTCGACCGTCATGGAGACGGCCCAGTTGTTCATCAGGGCGCTGAGGTAGTCGAGCCGGTCCGAGAGATGGACGAACTGGCGGTAGGTTTGGTGTTCGCCCATTTTCTCGATGCCCCGGTGGATGTAGCCGAGGACCGGGATGACATTACGCACGGTCTCGCCGTCGAGCCTGAGCAAAATGCGCAACACGCCGTGGGTGGAGGGGTGTTGGGGCCCCATATTGATGAAATACTCCTGCGTGGAAAGGGCGCTTTCGTGCCCGGACAATCCGCGCAGTTTCTCGTCAAGACTGGTGATGCGTACGGTCATACGGGGGTCTCCAGCATATACGCATCCTTATAATCCTTGCGCAACGGGAACCCCTGCCAGTCATCTTCCATCAGGAGTCGGCGCAAGTCAGGGTGGCCACTGTAGGTGATGCCGAACATATCGTAGACTTCCCGTTCCTGCCACTCGGCGATGCTCCAAACCCCGCTGACTGATGGGGTTTCGGGGGTTTCGCGGGGGGCTGACGCGAAGACGGCGAGGTAGTGGTGGTGTTCCGGGGAATAGAGTTGGTAGATCAATTCAAAGCGGTTTTCGGCCACCCAGTCGATGGCCGTGTGGTCGCAGAGCATGCCGAAGGACAGGTCCGGTTCGTCGCGGAGCCAGAGAGCGAGCGACGGAAGGATTTCGGCGGGAACAACCACGGCGGGACGGTTGACGTTGTTCCGTGGGGTGATCCTGGCGTCGAAGGTGACAATCTTGGCGATGAGGCTTTCGTTATTCATCAGGCGATGTGTTGGGATTGGGAGGTTTGCGCACGGGCCACATGAACATCCACGATGGCATTGCGTTGCAGGTTCTGAATCAACTCGGCGCGAATATCGGCCAGGGTGATACCCGGCGGGAGGGCGGCGGTGACCGGTTTGACGCGGATGCCGGGTCGGCGCAGGGTTTTGCCTTCCTTGATCATCTTCTGGAGCATCAGCAAGCCGTAGAAGAACGACTCGGGCCGAGGGGGGCAGCCCGGGACATAGACGTCCACGGGGATGATCTCATCGACGCCCCGGACGGTGGCGTAGGAGTCGTAGACGAAGGGGCCGCCGGAGATGGCGCAGGACCCTGTGGCGATGACGTAACGCGGTTCGGCCATCTGTTCGTAAAGGCGGCGCAGGAGGGGGGCCATCCGGCGGACGACGGTGCCGGCGACGACGAGGAGATCGGCCTGACGGGGGGAGGGGCGGGCCACCTCGGCTCCGAAGCGGGCGAGGTCATGTCCGGAGGCGCCGGTGGCCATCATCATTTCGATGGCGCAGCAGGCGGTTCCGAAGGTCAGGGGCCAGAGGCTGTTGGCGCGGGACCAGTTGATAATCTGGTCGACACCGGTCAGCATGACGGAGCCGCCGGGGATCGGTTCGAGCCAGCCGGGGAGTTTTTCGGTGACTAGACCCATTTGAGGGCTCCCTTCCGCCAGGCGTAGAGCAGGGCCACGACGACGACCATGACAAAGATAAACGCTTCGATCAGGCCGGCGATGCCGAATTCGCGCATGACGACGGCCCATGGGAACAGGAAGGCGGCTTCCACGTCAAACACAAGGAAGAGGAGGGCGGTCAGGTAGTAGGCGACATTGAACTGGATGAACGAGGGGCCGACGGTGGTTTCGCCGCATTCATAGGGATCGTCTTTCTTGCCGCCCGGCCGATGGGGAGCCAGCAACCGTGAGGTGACCAGACCGCCGACGACAAAGACGACGGCAAGACCGAATACCCCCAGTACAAAGAAATAATCCATAGAGAGTGCTCCGCTTTCTCCAGAATAGGCTCGAATCCCTACGATCAAAAAACGGAGTAGAAGGTACCGATCACGCCGCTGAATTGCAATCGGAGATTACTCTGAAAAGGAGGACAAGAGGAACAGCCCTTCGGATTCCGACGAACTCAATCTTCTTGGGTGTTATTGCACGTTGACTTGGATTTCGTTGGGTGCGGCTGATGGCTGGGTGGTGCCTTCGGGTGTTTTGGCGAAGGTTGGAAGGTAGCGATAGTAAACTTCCAGCATCAGTGTGCACAGGGCGGTCGTGTAGACGTGGGACCCCTTGTCGTAGTCGCCGCCTTCCCAGTGGCCGTCGGGGTGTTGGGCGCGAAGCAGGGCCTGTTGCATCTGGCGGTTCCAGAGGGTCCAGGCGGCGGTGTTGCCGGACTGGAACTTGGCCTGGGTGAGGTAGTAGAAGCCATAGACGGAGGGTTTGGCGTCACGCGGCCACTCGAACGGGATATCCGTCAGGAGTTTGAGTCCCTGTCGGGTTTGAGGGGCGGTGCCGGCACCGAGGAGTTGGAGGGAAAGGGTGCCGACGCCGGTCATGGTCCACTTGGCGCCGGTTGGGGGAGGTGTGGTGATCTCGCCGCAATAGACGAAACCGCTGCCGTCACGGGCGAAGGCGAGGGTCTGGAGGAATCGGATGCTGTTCTGGATGGCGTCCTTGAGGCCGGGTTGATTGGAGCCGGCGATGGAGGCGGCCTTCAGGGCCTGGATTTGCCAGCCGGAGACGGAGGTGTCGAAGCGCGGGCCCTTGTCGTACCTGTAGTCGAATCCGCCGGAGGATTGTTGTCCGTTGATGATGATGGCGATGCCGCGGTCCATGGCATTACGCAGGCTCATGATCCGGGTGAGGGTGACGGCCTCGGCCATGGCGTAGGTGGCGATGGCGTGGGCGTAGACATCCCTGGAGAAGTAGCCGGAGGAGTCCTGTTTGGCGAGGAGGTATTCGAGGGCGCGTTTGACGGAGGCGCCGTAGTCGGGAGAGGCGGGGGTTTCGCCGTGAGCCAGGTAGGCGAGGAGCGCGAGGCCGGTCATGGCGGCGGGATCCTGGCCGGTCCAGGAGCCGTCGGGCTGCTGGTGATTTTTGAGCCACTGGAGTGAATTAGTGACACTGCGTTCCGTTTCGGCGCCGCGAGGGATCTGCTTGAGAATGTTAGTGCGGTAGGCGGGGGACCGGCCGGCAAGGGGTGAAGGCAGTCCGGAGGCGAGGAGGCCGAATCCGATGGGGAGGGTTGGGGCGTTCGGCGGGGCGGGAGGGGTGTCGCCAGTGACGGTGGGAGGCTCGCGGCTGTCGCCGGTTTCGCCGGGGATCGTCGATCCGATCAGGGTGATGGTGAGAGGGGTTGGCTCAGTGGAGGCGGTGGTGTTACGGGCGGGGTCGTTGGGGGAGGTGTTCTGTTTGGTGTCGGGAGGTTGGGGGAGCGGGTCCAGCGTGTTATCCGGTCCGGGCGGTTGAAGGGTGATGGTGACGCCCTCGGTGGTGTTGGGGTCCGGGTTGATTATACGGGGTGTTACGGAGAAGACGACCCAGATGAGAATGGCGTTCAGGGTGATGGCGACTGTCAGTGGCAGGGAAATGCGTTTAAGGACGAAGCGGGCGTAACGGTGTTCGCCGGAGTCACGGGGGGCGAGGATTCCATCGCGGATGGAGGCAAGGCGCTGGTGCAGTCGTTGCTCCTTCATGATATCGGCGAAGGTGGCCGGATGGTGTTGTTGGTTGACGATATCCATGACGGAGATGGCGATACGTTGCGACTCGGTGAAATCGATGGGACTGGTCTGGGCGTGGAGGCGGATGTTTTGGCGGGACTGCGACTCAAAGAGGGCGCGGCGGGCGGGAGACGATTTCAGTTCGCCACGCAGGACGGCGCGCCCACCCGGGGTGAGGGTACCGTCGAAGTATTCTTCCATCAGGAGGATAAAATCCTGGTCGTTCATGATAGGGCCTCCTTGGTCATGCAAACACGCAGGGTTTCGCGGATCCGGAACAAGGCCACGGCGGTCCAGGTTTCGGTCCGTTGGTGAAGGTTGGCGATTTCCTTGACGGACAAGCGGTTGAAGTAGCGTTGCTGGATGAGGGTCCGGGAGGTCTCGGGGAGTTTGGTCAGGCAGAGGCGCAGGCGTTCGACATATTCCTCTTCGTTTTCAATGCCCTGGGCGGAGGCGAGGGCGGATTCGACCACGATGCGTTCGAGAAAGTCATCCTCGGCGGGGACACAGCGGGAGCGGGCCTTGAGTTCTTTCAGCAGGAGGTTGCGGGAGATGCCCTTGACCCACGAGAGGAAGGTGCCGCGGGGTTCGTATTTGGTGATGTTCTCGTAGCAGGTGACGAGGGCGTTTTGAAGGACATCCTCGATCATGTCGATTGAACTGGCGTGTGCGGAGAGGAAGATGCGGAGTTCGCGGCGGATGAGGAAGACGACTTCGGCAAAGGCATCGCGGTCGCCCTGTTGCACTTTGATGACGAGTCTGTCGAGGTCTTCGGTACTCACGGTAGGGTGTCCTCTGATGCGTATTGCCGGAAAGCGGGAAGATATTACAGGCTCATGGGTTCTTCACGCCTGTGGAGGTTGGGCGGGGAGGAAGGAGCGGCCCCTTGGGGTGGGGGGAATTCCGAAGAAGGCGGCCAACGTCTGGGCCAGATCGTAGAATCCATCGCGGATTCCGAGACTGACGCCCTGCAGGCGGGGGCCGTAGGCCAGCAACGGCACAAATTCACGGGTGTGATCAGTTCCCTTGAACGTGGGGTCATTGCCATGGTCAGCGGTGATGATGAGGAGGTCTTCCGGGGTGAGGAGGGGAAGAAGGTCGCCAAGGAAGCGGTCGGCCTCCTGGAGGGCGTGTGCGTAACCCAGGGGGTCACGGCGGTGTCCGTACAGCATGTCGAAATCAATGAGGTTGGTGAAGCAGAAGCAGGGGGTTGGGCGGCGGGCGATTTTCAGGACGGCATCGATGGCGGCGGGGCTGTTTTCGACATGGAAGGACTCGGACATTCCGCGGCCGGCAAAGATATCGTCGAGTTTTCCGACGGTGATAACGGGGGTGCCGGTGGCGAGAAGTCGGTCGAGGATGGTGGGTTCGGGCAGGGGGTAGGAGAAATCGCGGCGGTTTTCGGTGCGGTGGAAGGCGCCGGGGGTCCCCAGATAGGGGCGTGCGATGACGCGTCCGACGACGAGCGGGTTGCAGAGTTCGCGGGCGATCCGGCAGGCGGAATAGAGTTCGTCCAGGGGGATAATGGATTCGTGGGCGGCGATCTGGAAGACGGAGTCGCCGCTGGTGTAGACGATCCATGCCCCGTCCTGCATCTGGCGCGGGCCAAGTTCAGCGATGATGGCCAGTCCGCTGGCGGCTTTGTTGCCGATGACGCGGCGTCCGGTACGGCGTTCAAATTCGGCGATGAGTTCCGGCGGAAAGGAGGGAGGTCCCATGGGGAAAAGGTGGAATCCGGGGTCCATCAGGAAGCCGGCCATTTCCCAGTGGCCGGTGGTAGTGTCCTTGCCTTGGGACCGTTCCTGCATGGCGCCGTAGGCGCCGAGAGGGTGCGGGTGGGGTGGGACGCCGGGGATAGGGAGTCCGCCGGGCAGGAGCGGCGGGATATTGCCGAGCCCGAGGGTTTGAAGCGTGGGGAGGGAGAAGGGCGGTGAGTTTGGGGTTGTGGACTGGAGATTGAAGACGGCCTGGGCGGTGTGAGCCAGGGTGTTGGCGCCGACATCGCCATAGGAGGCGGCATCGGGTGTGGCGCCGATACCGACGGAGTCGAGGACGATGAGAAAGGCTTTCATGACGGTGGAGCGGAGAGGGATTCGGTTACAATCCGGATGCCGGCGCTGGTCCCGAGGCGGGAGGCTCCGGCCGCAATCATGGCCAGGGCGTCGCGGGTGGTGCGGATGCCTCCGCTGGCCTTGACACCCATCGTGGGCCCCACGGTGCGGCGCAGGAGGGCCACATCGTGAACAGTGGCGCCGCCGGTGGAGAGGCCGGTGGAGGTTTTGACGAAGGCGGCGCCGTTATCCACGGCGAGTTTGCAGGCCAGACTCTTTTCATCATCTGTCAGCAGGCAGGTTTCGAGGATGACTTTTACAGTGCAACCGGAACCGGCGGCGTTGACGACCTCACGGATGTCGGTGGCGGCGAGGGTGTATTGGCCGGATTTTATGGCCCAGATGGCGAGGACCATATCGACTTCGCGGGCGCCGTTGGCGGCGGCGGAGGCGGCTTCGGCGGCTTTGGTGCAGGTAAGGTTGGCGCCATGGGGGAATCCGACGACTGTGCAGGGGCGGACCGTGGTTCCGGCGAGGTGACTGGCCACGGTGGGGAGCAAGGCGGGGAAAACGCAGACGGAGCAGAATCCGTAGGTCATGGCCTCTTCGCAGAGACGTTCCGCATCGGCGGGTGTTGTGCCGGGTTGCAGGAGGGTGTGGTCGATGAGGCGGGCGATGGGTGAGGATTGAGGTGTCATGGGTTGTGTGCGGTTGGTTTTGGTGGTATCGTAATCATGGGGAGTGGCGACGGCAAGGGAATTGCGGAGGGTTGTGGTGAGACGAAAGGGGGGGATTGTGAAAGCGAGTGAAAGAAATCTGCATCTGGCGGAGCACTGGAGCAAGGCGGGGGGAGGGGTGGTCGTATGCGGGTTGTGTCCGCATCATTGCCGGATCAAGGAGGGGCGGACGGGGCTTTGCAAAGTTCGCGGTGTCAAGGGTGGGACGTTGAGGGCGTTGGGGTATGGGTTGATTTCGTCGGCGCACATTGATCCGATCGAGAAGAAACCGCTCTATCATTTCCATCCCGGTGCTTCGGTTTACAGCATCGGGGGGTGGGGGTGCAATTTCGGGTGCGTGTTTTGCCAGAACTGGACGATTTCGCAGCGCATGGAATTCCATGGGGTGGTGCATACGCCGTGCGAGGTGATCCGGAAGACCCTTGAAGGCGGTTGCCGGCTGATTGCGTATACCTACAACGAGCCGTTGGTGGGATTTGAATTCGTCCGTGATTGCTGTCGTATGGCCAGGGACAACGGGTTGAAGAATATCCTGGTGACGAACGGGTCTATTGCGCGGGGGCCGGCGGAGGAATTGCTGCCGATGGTGGATGCGCTTAATGTGGACATCAAGAGCATGAGCGAGGAGTTTTACCGGACCCAGTGTCATGGTTCACTGGCGCCGGTGCTGGACTTTTGCGTACTGGCCCATTCGCTGGGGCGGCATCTGGAGATCACGAACCTGGTGATTCCGGGGATGAATGATGGTGATCAGGCGTTTGAGCAGTTGGGGCAATGGATGCGTACGGCGCTGAGCGAGCGTGTTCCGTTGCATTTGAGTGCGTATCATCCGGACTACAAGGCGGAGCAGCCGGCGACGTCCGTTTCAACGTTGATGCGGGCGGCTGGGATATGCCGACGATCATTGCAGTATGTGTATATTGGCAATGTCCTGGTGTCGGACGGGCAGTGTACGACGTGCCCGGGATGCGGGGCGACGCTGATTACCAGAGAGGGATATCGGACACGGGTGACCGGGATGAAGAACGGGGCGTGCGCCGGATGCGGGCGCAAGGCGGATGTGGTGGAATAAGGGTTACTGAGCGTCTTCGGGTTCCGGCGCGGGGATGGTGTCCGTTTTGCCGCCGGAGCGCAGCAGGTAGTTCTGGAATTCGGTGAAGATGATCCGGCCTTGCTGGCGAACATTGCTGGTTCCCATCTGGGTGCGGACGGCGTTGATGTCGTCGACGGATCCCGGTTGGCGATCCACCACATGAGCAATCAGATAGGCGTCGTCCAGATGGATGATATCCGTCAATTCGCCGGGGTTGCGGGATGAAAGTTCCTCGAAGACTTCCGGAGCGGAGAGTGCATCGGGGGCGCTATAGGCGGTAAAGTAGCCGCTGGTTGAGACATTGAGGATCTGTTGCCGGGCGACCGCGATGAACGATTCCTTCTGCTTCAAGCCCTCGGTGAACAGACGGTGCAGGTTGGCGGCCTTGGTCTTGAGGGCATCGGCGGCGGCCTTGGTGCGGGCGGGGGTGACCACATCGTCACGCACGGTTTCGAAAGCCGGGACATACGGTTCGGTGTTGGTGGCCAGGGCCATGACATAAATGTGGTCCGCGGCGGTGACCGGGTCACTGAAATACTCGTCCTGGGTGGGGCGGAGACGGAAGGCGGCGGCGACCAGGTCGTGACTGTTTTCGATACCCGGGAAGGCGGCGGTGGCGTTAAACAGGGACGAGGTAAGGACGGTCAGATTCAGGTCCGCTGCCGCTTTTTCGAAGGGAGTGGCGCTGCCATCACGGGCGGGCGCGAGGGAGATGATCATATCGGTTGCCTTGTCGCGGGCGGCCTGGGTGGCCTCGGCCCAGAGGAGTTGATTGGAAATGACGCTGCGGACGTTTTCGAGCGGGGTGACGGTGCGGGTGCCGTTGGTGTCGGTAGAGGAGAACTCATCCGTATGGGTGTCGTAGTAGCTGTCGATGGCGTCGGAGGTTACGGTGGCTTTGGCGAGGTTGTTGGAGATCGGGAAGGAGACATAGCGGACAGCGACCTTGGCGGCGACTTCGAACTCGTTGGTGTTGGCGGTGTAGTAGGCGCGCAGGTCTTCATCGGACAGTTTGATGCCGGCGGCGATGATGGAGTTTGAGTTCAGGGTGACGTACTCGATGCTGAACTTGTCGGCGTAGCGGGCGACCAGTCGCTGCAGGGTTGAGGGGGCGACCCAGGCGGCGGACGAGGTCAGGTTGTGGAGTTTTTGAAGGAGGATGCTTTCCTTGAGGTAAGCTTCGAATTGAGCGGCCGAGGCATCCAGATTGCCCAAGGTGCCGCGGACAAACTGCTGGTAGCGCGCCTTGCTGAAGGTTCCGTTCTCCTGGAAGTCGGGGTTGCGGACGATGGTGGAAAGGACTTCGTTGCGGCTGACGGTGAGGTTGAGTTTGTTGGCGGTTCGGACTGCGGCGATACGACGCCAGGCTTCTTCGCGCAACTCCTTGTCGATGGCGGGGTTGATGCGCAGCATGCGGCCGGTCATGAGGCAGAGTTCGAGGTAGGTGTTAAAGCGGGCCTGGCGGATTTCGGCATCGGTGACGGGTTGTCCATCCAGTTGGCCGACCTGGCCGATTTTCGTGATGTCTTCGCACCCGCCGCGCGGGCTGAAGAATCCGACGAAGGTAACGATGACGATGCCGCCGATGATCCACCAGACAATGCGGTTGCGAATCATCTTGTTGAATTTTGTGATCAGCATAGGTCTGCAGTCCTTTTCAGAATAGAGGGGAATTGCCTCAAAATCGCGTCATGGATACTGGGTTAAGGGCATTGTGTCAAGATTCAAAGACGACAGAACCCGGAAGAAATTATTCCGAGGGCGGGACGTTTTATCCCTTGTCAACCCCGGGGCTTTTTGCGAGATCGTTTCCCCGTTTCCGCATCTTCTTGACGTCGCGGGCGAACTGGGTGGTCTGCGAGACCCTTTTCATTTCTTCCAGCTCTCAAACATGGCGTCCATCGACTCGAACTCCTGAACATCCTCACCACGGCGACTTTTGTCAAGAGTGGCAGCCGTGCATTCGTTTGGAATGGCCACAGCGAATGGAAGCCCAGGTCTGAGAGTGATCTGCTTATAGAAAATCCGGATCGCCTCGGTCGGGCTGATTCCCAAATTGTGCAGAACACCTTCAGTCTGGCGTTTGATCTGAGGTTCTATTCTCGCGTGAATGACAGCTGTTTTCATGATTTCGGCGTGTCACATTCGCAACACATTTATCAAGTCATTCTTTTTTGGCAACGTCAGCATTCACGGGCGGAGCGGCAGCGTCGTACCGTGGGACGCCGTGTTGGGATCGTGTGTCTTGGGTTCAGTTCTACCCTCAATTTGAGCGACCAAATTGCTGGCCTCGGCAAGGGTAGCAGGAATGTCGGCGGCGGCGTGCCAAGCAAGGCTCTCGACAAAGAACGTCATAGGACGGTTGCGCGAACGTGTTACGTCATGCGCCAGGTTCCTGACGAAAATTGCCTGATATTGCCCGGCCAGTGGTGTGTTGTTCGACAACATCTATCTTCTGATTCCGCTGAAAAACCCCTGCGTCCTTTGACCCTCCCAGTGTCGTCTTTTTCT
>CAZHRU010000068.1:0-14924 GCA_964535015.1 uncultured Verrucomicrobiota bacterium
GCCCCACCACCAAGGCGTTCATGCTCCACTATAACTTCCCGCCCTATAGCGTCGGGGAAACGGGTCGTTTTGGCTCACCTGGGCGCCGCGAAATCGGCCACGGAAATCTCGCCGAGCGTTCGCTTGCCGAAGTCATGCCCAAGGATTACCCCTACACGGTACGCCTGGTCTCGGACATCATGGCATCCAACGGCTCCAGCTCAATGGCTAGCGTCTGCGTCGGAACCCTCGCCCTGATGGATGCCGGCGTCCCCATCACCCGGCCCGTCGCCGGAATCTCCTGCGGCCTGTTCACCAGCCCGGGTAAGGCGGTCACCGTCGTGGATATCCTCGGCGACGAGGATCACTGCGGCGATATGGACTTCAAGGTCGCCGGCACCCGCCAGGGCATCACCGGATTCCAGCTCGACCTCAAGATCCGTGGCCTCGAGTGGGCAATCGTCGAGGAGGCGTTCGCGAAATGCCATGCGGCACGCATGAAGATTCTCGACTACATGGAGAGCGTCATTGCCCAACCCCGCGCGGAACTTTCACCCTACGCCCCGCGTATCACCCAAATCAAGATCCCGGTCGACAAGATCGGCGAACTGATCGGCCCCGGCGGCAAGAATATCCGCCGTATCACCGAAATCAGCGGCGCCCAGATCGACATCAACGATGATGGCACCGTGAAGATCTTCAGCACCCAGGCGACCGGTATGGAAATCGCCGTGCGCGAAGTCAGCATGATCACCGCGGAACCGGAAGAGGGCGCCATCTACAACGGCACCGTCACCGGCATCACGAAGTTCGGCGCCTTCGTCGAGATCTTCCCCGGCCGCGACGGCCTGGTCCACATCAGCGAGTTGGCCGACGTCCACGTCAGAAACGTGGAGGATGTCTGCAAGGTCGGCGACCAGATGTGGGTCAAATGTATCGGCGTGGACGAAAAAGGCCGGGTCAAGTTGAGCCGGCGCGCGGCCATGGCTGAAAAGGACGCCGAAGCCGCCAAGTAGTGGAGTGAATGTTCGCTCTTCAGGCGCGCAGACGTGGAAACGTCCTGCGCGCTTTTTTTTGGACCCGCATGGCCAGGACCTCGGATCATCCTCACCAGTGACTACGGCGTCATCGCGGGAACCTTCAGACGGAACGCACGATTATAGGAGGGGGACTGGATGACAATCGGATCCTGCCCTGAAACGGCGGCTGCATTGGTCTCCACTACCGCCGGCATCTCCTCCTCGCTGGCCGCACCCCCCGCCTTCGTCTGATCCTCGTCCGTCATGGCCGCCATCTCCGCCGCCGTCTCGACATTCATCCTCTCCAACTGGAGCGCCTCCGCGCGTTCCAATGCCTCATGCAACCGGCCAACCAAAACCGCATTCTCGATCTCCAGCGACGACAACTTGTCCTTGAGTAAATCCAGCTCGGCATCACTGCGCTGCAACTTACTGGTCAGATTCGACGCCATCGTGGACTGCGCCTGGGTCAGACTGCTGTTCAAATCGTGCTTCAAGGCCGTCACTGACTGTTTAGCGCTTTCCGACATCTTTTTGATTTCCGCATCGGCACTTACGCGGGATGCCTCCACTTTCTGGTTCGCCGTACCGATATCCGCACGTAATTCCTGGATGCGCTCCCTCCCCATCCAAACCAACACCGCCGCGCTTACCGAAAACAACAACACCAGCAAAAGCGAAATCCAGAGAATCCGCGCCCGCGTGCGCCGCCGCTCCTGATCGAGAAACTCCCGAAATGCGTTCAGCACCGGCATGGAGTCTTCCGACAACGCCATGTCGGAAGCCAATACCGGCAGGTGCGACCCCGCACGGTCCTGTATCGGCGGCAACGGCCTGGCGGCACCTGACGCGTGCGTATTCATCCGTTCGGACATCCGGGCCAGCGCCACCGCCTGCAGTCGCAAGACCTCATTCAGGTCGGGAGCCGCCGGTTCATCATCAGGTCTGTGTGTTTGTTGTGTCATGGTTATTTCCGCCGGAACCATTTCTTCGCCGATCCCTGTTTGCCGTCACCGGACTGCGACAGGGTCTCCCATTTTTTCAACTCGGACCGCAACTGGGCTTCCACCGTGTTCAGAAGCGGATGCCCCTTGGTATGCACTGGCTCCGGCCGCGCCCCCGCGGTCCGACCATCCCCCCCGGGATGAATGACCTCCGGCTCCACGACGACGACCTGCCCCATCGCCGTCTCAAGTTCCTCGATCCTCATCTTCAGGTCAGCCTCGCGCTCCTCGGCTTTCTTCCGCATCACCCGTAGTTGGGCCTCACGCTGTTCGACTTCACCCAACGCCTGCTGGAGCATACCCGCCGTCGCCTTGACATCCTGGTGGAGCTGTGTGACCCGGGTCTGGGTGTCTTTCTTGAAATCCTCATGGTTCGTGCGCAGATTGTCGAGTGCGTAGCGCAACGTCTGCTTCTCCGCCGTCGACTCCTGCAACGCCTCCCGCAACGCCGTCAACTGCTCCGTCACTGGCGCAGTGGCGCCGGGCAAATCCCGTCCCGGCGGTTCTGATCCAACCGGATGCGTGCCCGCCAGCCAATTGACCTTGCCCGCCCCCCCTTCCATCGGCAGACGGTTATCCGCCGTCCGTCCGCTCGAATAGGCCATCATAATGCCGCTCAGGTCGCGCTGCACAGACTCCAATTGGTCACGCAACCGGCGCTCCACTTCCACAGCCTCCTTACGCGCCTCCGTCGTTTGGTGTTGCGCCTGGGTCAACAGTTCCCGCGATTCCAGAACCCGCCGCCCGGACGTATCGGCTTCGCGCTTAAGCGCCGTGAGCCGGGACGCCATCTCCACCTCCCGGGCCTCGGCCTTCTGGCGATACTCCGCCATATCAGCATCCCGTTGACGCAGCAATTCATCAAATTTCTTCACGTCATCGAGTACCTGCCGGAAACGGGATTCCCACTCGCCAATCTCCGCCTTGAGTTGCTCAATCCCCGCCTGTTTGTCCGCCTCCGTCTTCTGCCGGTCCGAACGCTCAACCTCAATCTCATGCGCCAACGTCTGGATACGCTCCTTAAGCGCCTTCTCCTGGGTGGCCCCTTGCTCCTTGGCCGCCTTTTCCCTTGCGATTGCCAGAGTCAATTCATCCCTGACTTTCCGCGACTCAACCTCGGCCGCCGTCAGCCGCTCGCACCATTCCACCTGCCGCTTCTCACCCTCAGCCACCTGCGCACGCAGCAGATCAACCTGTTGCACCATTTCCGCCTGTCGCCGATTCCCCTCGTCAAGAAGGCGGACCGCCTCCAGCACTTGCTTCTCGGACTCCCTAAGCAACCCTCTGGCGGACTCAACATCGGCGAGCAACCGTTTGTTTTCCCGTGCATGTGCCTCCGCCACCCCCGCAACCTTCTCCCGCTCGGCTAGATAGCGCTGGCTTTCACCCACCAACCGGATGTGCGCCGCCAATTCACCCTCCGCCTTGCCCAACCGGTCCAGCAGTTCCTTCACCTGGCCGTCCCGGGCCGCCAGCGCCACCTCATCCCTGCGCCGCCACTCGTGAATCACCCCCAGCAATTCCGTCGCCAGTTTGCCCGTGCTTGCCAGCAGAACCCTTGACTCATCCACCAGCAAGGGTAAAAGCGTGTCGTCCACCCGCCCGGTCCGCCCACCGTTGTGCTCAATCACCGGCATTCCGCGCGGCAACGATCCCTCAAGCATCAATGTCCAGATCGCCAGCAGATTCAGAGGGCCATAGTTCGTCCCATCGGAAAGCTGAACCGTCCAGTTGAGACGCAGTTCCGGGATCGCTTCGGCCGGCTTCCATGTCTTCCCGTCCAGCGATATCCGGCACCCCGGAATCACCCGGGCATCCGCAGCCCAGGTACACAGCGTAACCACATCCACGGGGCCGTAAATCGTCCCGTCGGGCGTCTTCACAAACCGCTGGCCAACCGAATCCACTGCCGTTTCCACGTGCCTCACCCTCTCCTGTTTCACTGATTGATCCGGACCCCACCCACGCAAAATTAACCGCCCCCATCCCAACCGTCTTCACCGCCGCGAAATCTCGTCTTGCGCGGCTTGCGGCAGGCCACCGGGTTAACCGCCACGTACACATGCTCTTCCCCCACCAGGCGCTCCACCTCCTGAATCAGGGTTTCATCACAGGTCACTCTATAGGAGCCATCGGTATCAAGGAAGACCTTTTCTCCACCCTGAAATTGCAGGCAGATCTTAACCGGAGTCCGGCCGGGATGCAGCGCCAGCCGGTCGCGCACCTTCTCCAGGACTCCCTGCTCCGCCTGGCTGGAGGTCACATGAATTCCCATGTGATCGGCAAACAACCGGGGCGTCTCCTCAAGCGGATATATTTCACTGGCAAGAATCTTGACGGCCGACTCCTCTTTCCTGACTTCACCGCAAACCATCACGGCTCGGTCGGGCGCCAGAACCTCCCGGTTGTCCCGGTAGGCTTCCGGATAAACCACCACCTCCACATTGCCGTCAAGGTCCTCCAGCCGGAAGACCGCCATCGGATCCTTTTTCCTGGTAAATCGCTGCGTCAATCCCCCGATCAACCCGCCCAGCCGGGTCTGACTCCCGTCCTCCAACCCCGGCAACCCCTCCACAGTGGTTAGTTGATACCGTTTGAGGACCCCTTCGTACTGACTGAGGGGATGACCGCTCATATAGACCCCCAGTAACTCCCGCTCACCGATCAGCAACTCGCTTTCATGCCACGGCTCCACTTCCGGGATCTGGCCGTCATGCAACGTCTGCGCCGCCCCTCCCCCCATCATGTCAAACAGGTTCCCCTGCCCCGACGCCTTGTCGCGCAACGCTGCCGCCGCCCGGTTCATGGCGAAATCCACTCCGTTGAACCGGCGGGCACGGTGTATATCACCGATATCAAAAGCCCCGCACCGGATCAGGCTTTCAAGCGTCTTCTTGTTGACCGCCTGCCCCTGGACCCGCGAGCAGAAATCCATCATCCCCAGATACGGGCCGCGCGCCCTCGCCTCGACCACCTCCCGCGCCGCGCCCTCCCCGACATTCTTGATCCCCGCCAACCCGTACCGGATCCCGCCCTTGACCGGCTTGAACCGCACTTCACTTTCATTGACATGCGGCGGAAGAATCTCCAGTCCCATCGCCCGGCATTCGTTGATGAAAATCGGAATCTTATCCAGGTTCCCCATTTCACTCGACAACAGGGCCGCCATAAACTCCTCGGGATAGTGCGCCTTCAAATACGCCGTCTGAAAGGCCACCACACTGTAAGCCGCACTGTGCGACTTGTTGAATCCGTAGCCGGCGAACTTTTCAATGTCCGCAAAAATCTCGCCCGCCTTCTTGGCGGGAATCTGATGGGTCGCCGCACACCCGTCGATAAACTTGGCCCGCATCTTGGCCATTTCCTCAGGCTTCTTCTTGCCAATCGCCCGGCGCAGCAGATCGGCCATGCCGAGCGAAAACCCCGCCAATACGTTGGCCACCCGCTGCACCTGCTCCTGGTAGACCATGTACCCGTAGGTCTCCTTCAAAACAGGCTCCATCAGCGGATGGGCATATTCAATAGGCTCCCGGCCATGCTTGCGATTGATGTAACTGTCAATAAACTGCATCGCCCCGGGCCGGTACAGGGCGTTCATGGCAATGAGCTCCTCAATCATCGTCGGCCCCAGTTTGCTCAGCAAATCGCGCATCCCCCCGCTTTCAAACTGGAATACCCCCACCGCATCCCCCCGCTGCAACAACTCGTAGGTCAACGTGTCATCCACCGGAATCTTGTCAATGTCCACCGCCTCGCCGCGGGTCCGTTTGATCAGCTCCACGGCTTCCTGTATGACCGTAAGCGTCTTGAGCCCCAGGAAGTCCATCTTCAGCAGACCGATCTTGCCAATCGGTTCCATCGAGTACTGCGTGATCGTCTGCCCTTCCTTATCCCTCGCCAGCGGCACAATTTCGATCAACGGCTTCTCGCCAATCACCACTCCGGCGGCGTGGGTCCCCGCATTGCGGAATAATCCCTCCAGCACAAAACCGTAATCCAGGATGCGCTTGCAGTTCTCGTTGGTCTCATAGGCCTTCTTGAACTCCGGATTGATCTCCATCGCCTTTTTCAGCGTGATCTTGGGATCCTCTGGCACCAGTTTGGCCAACCGGTCACACTCGGAAAAGGGAAGTTCCAACACGCGTCCCACGTCCCGGATCACCGTCTTCGCCCCCAACGACCCAAAGGTGATGATCTGGGCACAGTTCTCCCGCCCATATTTTTCCTTCACGTACTCAATCACTTCGCCACGCCGGGTCTGGCAGAAATCAATATCGAAATCAGGCGGCGAAACGCGCTCCGGATTCAGGAAGCGCTCAAAGATCAACCCGTACCGTAACGGATCAATTCCCGTGATGCCCAGCAGATAGGCCACCAGACTGCCCGCGCCCGATCCGCGCCCCGGCCCCACCGGAATGCCGTTCGTCTTGGCAAAACGAATGAAATCCCAGACCACCAGGAAGTAGTTGATGAATCCGGTCTTCTCAATGATGCCCAGTTCATACCGGTACCGGTCCACCAGTTCCTTCTCGCGGTCATTCTTGGGACGGTCGGGATTCTCAACCCCGTACAACCGCTGTAATCCCTCCACGCATAGTTTGAGCAGATAACCCTTCTGCGTATGCGGTTTCGGGACCTCATAGATCGGAAAATGCAGCACATCGAACGTCATCTGCACATTGCAGCGTTCGGCAATCCGCACCGTGTTGCTGATGGATTCCGGGACCTCCCGGAATAACTGGGCCATCTCGTCGCCCGTCTTGAAATAGAACTCGTCCGAGGCGTACCGCATCCGCTTCGGATCACTCAGCACCGTCTGCGTCTGGAGACACAACAGCACTTCGTGCGCCTTGGCATGCTCCCGCTTGAGGTAGTGCACGTCGTTGGTCGCCACCAGCCCCAACCCCGTCTTCTTCGCCAATCCCACCATCGCCCGGTTGGCCTTGCGTTGCTCAGGAATCATGTGGTCCTGGATTTCCAGGAAGAACCGGTCCTTCCCGAAAATATCGGCATACGTGCCGGCAATCGCCAAGGCCCCCTTTTCGTCGTCATCCACCAACCGGCAAGGGACCTCGCCCTTCAGACAGGCACTCATCCCGATCAGCCCTTCCGCGTACTTGGCCAGAATCTCCTTGTCGACGCGCGGCTTGTAGTAAAACCCCTCCAGATGCGCCAGACTGACCAACCGGACCAGATTGCGATACCCCACTTCGTTGGTCGCCAGTAGCACCAGATGGTTTGCGTGCGAGCGGGCCGACGTTTCCGTCTTGCGATCGAACCGGCTGCCCTCCGTGATGTAGACCTCGCACCCGATGATCGCCTTCACCCCCTTGTCCTTCGCCGCCTGGTAAAAGGGAATGACCCCGTACATCACCCCATGGTCCGTGAGCGCCACCGCCGGCATCGCCTGCTCGGACGCCGCCGCCACCATGTCCGCAACCCGACAGGCCCCATCCAGCATGCTGTACTCGGAATGGCAGTGCAAATGAACGAACGGCTTCATGGCGGTCACAGGTCCATGGCCATGGCCACTTCAGGACACGTAAACGGCGAATCGTACTTGGCGCAGTTGATACACCCCATATACAACTTGTGCATCAGGCTGGCCTTGGGGACCTCATGAAACCCCATCTTCTCGAAAAATGCCGGCGTAAACGTCAGAACAATGATCTGCGACGGAGCCAACACCTTGATCCGCTTGATGGCCGCGTCAATCAACGAACGCCCGACTCCCCTGCCCTGAAGCGTCCGCGCCACGGAAACCGACTTGATTTCCACCGAAGGATGCCGGGCATGCCCGATCTCAGGCAGGATGGACCACGAAACTGTCCCCACCACCTTGCCACCCTTCTCACAGACCATGAACCGGTCGATGTTCTGGGCAATGTCGGTCAGCGGCCTCGCCAGCAGTTCCTTGGGATACGCCTTGATCAAAGTGTAAATGGCGTCCAGATCGGTAAAGCCGGCATTTCGAACAAAGTAAGATCGTTTGGTTTTCACACGGCACAGGATACTTCACCACGCTTCACCACGCCAAGAAAAAGATTACCCCCCGGCGCCTGAACCGGGGCATCTCCGGGCGTTGGCGCTGCTGTCGCCCGAGGTCCGCACCGCTTCACTTTACATCTGGAATTTACGAGTCTCCAAACGCGTGGCCAGAAAAGTGGCGGCAGACCGGAAAACAACACTCCCGACACTGGCCGCGGCAATGGCTCTTTCCTGGTCGGCTAGGCCCGTGGCCTTGTTGGCCGCAGGAGTGGGCTTCTCTACCTGCTTCGGAGGTTTGGGCTCCGCCGGTTTCGGAGTTTCCGAATCATTCAGAATCTTTTCGAGTTCATTCATGTTGTACGCCTTTGGTTATTTGAACCAGTGTACCCCCATGCCAGCCGCCTGTATACACCTCATCCTGACACATCACGCATCCCCCTCCCGATCTTCCTCTTGATCTTTGCCGCCCCAACCGCTTCAATGCCCCCGTTATCCTCATGGACCGCCTGAGTTACTTCATCCGCCGCCTGTTGCTGGTGGTGCCGACCTTCCTCGGCATCACCCTTCTGTGTTTCGCCCTGATCCAGATGGTACCCGGCGGCCCCGTCGAACAGATGATCACCCGCATGAAGGGCATCGGCGCCGGCGAATCCAAACTCACCGCCGGCGCGGCTGCGTCCATCTCCCCCGACCAGCGCAAGGCCATCGAACGGCATTTCGGATTCGACCGCCCCATCCATGAACGCTATTGGAAATGGCTGGTCCATGACCGCCTCGGCATGCGCATGGAGTCCTACAAATACCCGAACAAGACAGCCTGGCAGTTGATCAGTGAACGCTTCCCGGTCTCCCTGATCTTCGGAGTCACCGGCCTCATTCTGAGTTATGGAGTGTGCATCCCGCTCGGAATCGCCAAGGCCCTGCGCAACGGATCCCGGTTTGACCTGTTCTCAAGCCTGCTCGTCTTCACCGGTTACGCCATCCCCGCCTTCGCTTTCGGCATGATCCTTAAGATGCTCCTCTGTGGCACCGTGGATGGATTCTGGGATGTCTTTCCAATCTCCGGCATGAATTCGGATCAGGCGGACACCTTCCCGCGCTGGCAACGTCTCACCGATACCGCCTGGCACATGGTCCTGCCGGTACTCTGCTATGTCATCGGCAACTTCGCCGTCCTGACCCTGCTGATGAAGAACGCCCTGCTGGAACAGATCGGCAAGGACTACGTCCGCACGGTCCTCGCCCGCGGCGGGTCCATGCGCCGGGCCGTGTGGCGCCACGCCCTGCGCAATGCCCTGATCCCCATCGCCACCGGCCTCGGCGGTATCCTTACCGTCATGTTCGCCGGGTCCGTCCTGATTGAACAGGTGTTCGAAATCCCGGGAATGGGACGCCTGAGCCTCGACGCCATCGTCGGCCGCGACTACCCCGTCTTCCTGGGCATCCTCTCCCTCACCTCCATCCTCGGACTGCTGGGCGGAATCGTGTCCGACTTCTGCTATATCCTGGTCGATCCGCGTATCACATTTGGCAATAAGTGACTTGCATCCCACCCTTTTACCCCTATAATGCCCGCGACTTTTTTTCACCAGCAGGAGATTACTATGCGATATGTCGTCTGCGTCAAACAGGTTCCGGAAACAACGGACGTAAAGATCAATCCGGAAACCAACACCCTCATGCGCGAGGGCGTGACCTCCATCATCAATCCGTTTGACATGTACGCCATCGAGGAGGCCCTGCGCCTGAAGGCCAAGACCGGCGGAACCGTTACCATTGTCTCCATGGGCCCCCCTCAGGCGGAAAACGCTATCCGCGAGGCCATCGCCATGGGCGCCGATGAAGGCATCCTGCTCTCCGACCGCGCCTTCGCCGGCAGCGATACCTGGGCCACCAGTTACACCATCGCCATGGCCATCCGCAAGATCGGGGATGCCAGCGTCATCCTCTGCGGCAAACAGGCGTCCGACGGCGATACCGCCCAGGTCGGCCCCGGCATCGCCGTCCATCTCGACCTCCCCCAAATCACCTACGTCCGCAAGATCGAGGCGATTGATGACAAGAAGATCGTCGCCGAACGCCTCCTCGAGGATGGCTACGAGGTCATCGAGGCGCCGCTTCCCTGCGTTCTCACCGTCGTCAAGGAAATCAACGAACCGCGCCTCCCTTCCTTGAAGGGCAAGATGAGCGCCAAAAAGGCCGTCATCCCAACCTGGAAGGCCGCCGATCTGAACTGTGACCCGAAAGGTATCGGCCTGGATGGATCCCCCACCAAAGTGGTCAAAATATTCACCCCGCCTCCACGGTCTGGCGGAGTAATGCTAACGGGTGAGCCGGATGAAATCATTCCCGGTCTCGTCGCCAAATTAAAGGATGCGGTTTTGAGCGCCGCGAACTGAGGAGCCTGTATCATGAGTGACCCAATCAAGATTATCGATGAAAAGTGCGTCCGCTGCGGTCTCTGCGTCAAGGTTTGCCCCTTCGGCGCCATCACCCAGGCGGAACGCAAGACACTCCCGGTCATTGACCTCACCAAGTGCACCCTCTGCGGCGCCTGCCTGGAGGCCTGCAAGTTCGACTCCATCTGGATGAAGGAGAAAGCCGCCCCTTCCGCGCAACTGACGTCTTTCAAGGATGTCTGGGTGTTTATCGAACAGCACGACGGCGCAATCCAGTCCATCTCCTATGAACTCCTGGGCGAAGGCCGCAAACTCGCCGACGCACTGCAGATGCAGTTGTGCGCCGTATTCCTCGGCAGCAATATCTCCGGCAAGACCTCCGAACTAACGTCACGCGGCGCCGACAAGGTCTATATCGTCGACCGCCCCGAATTGGCCTACTATCAGGATGAATCCTACGCCGCCGTCCTCATCGACCTGGTGAACCGCCACAAGCCGAATGTCATCCTCTGCGGCGCCTCCACCATCGGACGGAGCCTCGTCTCCCGCGTGGCCGTCAAGGTCAAGGCCGGCCTCACGGCCGACTGCACGGCCTTGGCCATCGACCCCGCCACCGGAAACCTCCTGCAGACACGCCCCGCCTTCGGCGGCAACATCATGGCCACCATCATCACCCCCAACAACCGCCCGCAAATGGCGACCGTCCGCCACAAGGTGATGAAGGAAGCCACCGTGGACCCCTCCCGTACCGGCACCGTCATCGCCGAGGTGGTCGCCGACGCCCTGCTCCAAGGCAAGGCCCGCCGGATCCGCTTCGAGGCCGAACACGAAACCACCATGAATATCGCCGAGGCCAATATCATCGTCTCGGGCGGCCGCGGCATGCAAACCCCGGAAAATTTCATGATGCTGCGCGAGTTGGCCGAAGTCCTCGGCGCCGGCGTTGGAGCCTCCCGCGCCGCGGTGGACTCCAACTGGATCCCGTACTCCCATCAGGTCGGTCAGACCGGGAAGACCGTCTGCCCCAAAATCTACATCGCCGTCGGCATCAGCGGCCAGATTCAACATCTGGCCGGTATGCAGTCCTCCGACATCATCGTGGCGATCAACAAGGACCCGGATGCCCCCATCTTCAAGGTCGCAACCTACGGGATCGTTGGCGATCTGTTTACGATTGTCCCCAAACTGACCGAAGAATTCCGCAAGGTGCTCGGAAAGCGCCGCTAATCCTTCTTGTCAGCAGCCAACCACCACGATAGAGTCTCATCACATTCGGAGGTCATTACCATGAACGTTACCAGAACTTTGAAACTACTTGTGCTTCTCGTCCTTGCCGCAGGGACCCTGCCTGCTTTTGCCGGATCCGCAACCCCGCCCGCCATCCTGGTCGTGCCTGCACGTGCCCGCATGGTCCAGTTGGCATTCCAGATCGCCGCCGTCCAAAATGTCGGCCTCGTCTCCTACGACACCAGCGCCCTCTCCAAGGACCTCCTGATCCACGTCTGGAATGGACACGAGTGGCTCCGGATCACCACCGATGAGTACACCAGTGGCGCATTCATGAGCGGCACCACCGCGGATATCTTCATCCTGGGTCCCGCCGACACCCTCCCGCCCTTGATGTCCGCAGACCCGTTCTGGGGAAAACGCACCCACCGGATCGCCGTGCTGGACACCGCCACCATTATGAATGAACTTGGAAAAGTTCTGGCGTTCACCCCGCGCCAATGGAAATGGCTTGCCGAAAAGAACGGCCTGACTCTGACGGATACCAATGCCGAGCGCCGTCACTACGGTCGCTGGGGTAAGTCCGGCGTGGATGCCTCCGCCCTCCCGTCCTCCAGGAAGACCATCACGCCCGCCCTCACCCCGGATAGCGACGTCATCGTAATGCCACCCGCCGCCCCAATGTCGGAACCGCCCCCTGCGGTCGCCCCGAAAACCCCCGTTCCTGTAGACCCCGTCATCGCGGCTCCGCCAGCCGCTCCCGTGGTTGAACCCCCAACCCTGTCGGTTCCGCCTGCGGCCCCCGCCCCCATGATCGATCCGACAACCAAGTAACCCTCCACACCGGAGGATTCAGGGTTCAGGCAGGCCCCGCCTATGACCGACTCCTCACCGAACGTCATTGAGGCCATCGGCCTGACTAAGGTCTTCAGGGATTTCTGGGGCCGCCCCAACGTCAGGGCCGTGGACGGCATTTCGCTTACCGTCCCCCGTGGCAAAATCTTTGGACTCCTCGGCCCCAACGGATCAGGCAAGAGCACCACCATCAAAATGATCCTCGGCCTCCTTCATCCCACCGCCGGCTCCCTTACCGTACTGGGTCGCCCCCCCTCCGACGTCGCCACCAAATCCCGCATGGGGTTCATGCCCGAAGAGTCGTACCTCTACAAATACCTCACCACCCAGGAAATCCTGATGTTCTTTGCCAACCTCAGTGGCCTTCCGTCTTCCGACCGCCAGGACAACGTCAACCGCCTGATCGCTCAGGTCGGCCTCACCGGTGCCCGGAATCGCCGTATCGGCGAATTCTCCAAAGGTATGGCCCGCCGCGTCGGCCTCGCCCAGGCCCTCCTGAATGATCCGGACCTGATCCTGCTCGATGAACCCACCTCAGGTCTTGATCCCGTAGCCTGCCGCGAGGTCAAGGATTTGCTTCTCGGCCTCGCCGCCCGCGGCAAAACCATCCTGATCTGCTCACACCATCTCGCCGACATGGAGGACATCTGCGACCGCGTCGCCATTCTACTTAATGGCCGCATCTGCACCCAGGGCAACGTCGCCGATATGCTCAGGGATCCAGGTCGGATCCAACTGACCATCCACGGCCTTTCCGCCGATAAACTACCCGCCGTCCTGCGCTATCTCGAACAGGAAACCGGCCATGCCCCTGTCGTGGATCACGCCGGTCAAAGCCTCGAATCCTTCTATATCACGGTGGTTTCACAGCGTCGCGCCTCACCATGAATCCCCGGCGCATCATTTCCATCGCCCAGTTGACCGTACGTGATGCCATCCGCTCCAGACTCCTCCTCGCCCTCGCCTCCCTCATCCTGGCCGTGTTGATCGCCATCCCCTTGCTCATTGCCGACACGTCCTCCCCCGCCGATCGCCTTTCCGTCACCCTGCACTACTCCCTCAATGCCATCCTGTTCATCCTGACCATCAGCACACTCTGGGCCTCCTGCGTTGCCGTCGCCGGCGACATCACCGACCGCCGCCTGCATCTGGTCCTGGCTAAACCCGTTCACCGTTACGAACTCTGGCTTGGCAAATGGATCGGGATCGTCTTCCTTGATTTCGCCATCTTGGCTGCATCCGGAAGCGGCGTGGCCGGCATTCTCCTCTGGTCATGGAACACCCTGCCAGCCGGTTCCCCCCAACGCCTTCAGACGGAAGCACGCCTGCTGACCGCCCGAACAGCCCTCCTCCCGGAACTTCCACCCACGCTTGAACAACAACGGGAAACTGTCCAGACGGCCATGATGGTTCCCTCCGGCGGATCCTTGACACTGCACTACCGCATCCCACCCGCCGCATGCCTGCCTCTACCCAGCGAGCTGCGTCTTTCGATGGAGTCATCCCTGCCCGACCGGAAATACGTTTCAGGCATCTGGCAGATAACGAACGCAACCGGTCAATACCTCTCCATCCCCTTCACAAATTCCCCGGGAATCCCATCCCAACTCATGATCCCTGCCTTTGGCCATTCCAGCCATGGACCGTTATCCATCACCTTGACACGCACCGACACCGCCAACCCTGCCCGTCTCCTCCTGGCCCCCAACGGCAAACTGCCAATACTCCTGGTTCCTGTCGGCGCCTTCGGACCCAATTTCTGCCGGGCACTCCTCGTTGTCTGGTTTCGCCTGGCTTTTGTGGCCGCTCTGGGCGTCACCATGGGTTGCCTGCTATCCATGCCGGTGTCCGTCTTTGCCGCCTTCGCCGTCCTTATCCTCCTCCAGATGAGCGGATTCATCTCCGCAGTCGCGGCGACCGGAACCTTGGTTGAACACCACCATGGCGATGTCGCCCCGCCCGGCCTGCTGGACATCGCCTCGCTTCGTCTCATCACCGCCCTCAACCGCATAACCGGTCCTCTGGATTACTACAACGCCATCCCCTGGATAACGGAAGGCCGCCGAATCACCTGGGAGATGACCGCCAAAGCCTTCGGACTCCTGGGCCTGCTCTACAGCGCCGCCGTTGCCATCCCCGGCATCCTCCTCTTCAACCGCCGCGAAATGACCTGACGTCCTTCTTCCGAATTGGCGCCGATCCCCGTGACCTCGCGTCACGGGTGAAGAAAGTTGCCCGGTAGCGTTGGCCTCCACCGGGACGAATCCGGCGGGCGGCACTGGCAACGACAGGCAGGCGCCAAAACTCGGAGATGCGCCAAAACTTGCCCACCCGGCAAAATTCGCATTGACTCAACCACCCCGCCCCACTACTCTCCGCACCTTGAATTTAGGTTGTGTTCAGCATCCCGGAACGCGGTGTAATTCCGCGGCGGTCCCGCCGCTGTAATCGGG
>CAZHRU010000069.1:0-14832 GCA_964535015.1 uncultured Verrucomicrobiota bacterium
TTGCCGCCTTCATCCCGGTGGTCAGTGGCGGCATCGGCGGCATGCTCGCCGGCCACGCCACCACCCTCCGCAATGACCGCGCTTTCCTGGTATCGCAAGGCGCCTCCAAGACCGTCTATTACGCCGGAGCCCTCCTGCTCTGGTTCGTCCCCGGCCTGCACCTGGCACGCGGAGGCGGCGCCTCCCTATTGCGCGGCCTGCACGCTCCACCCCTGGATTCCTACGGCACCATCGTGGCCGCACTTGCCCTTGCCACGGCCACCTCCCTGCTGGCATTGCCATTCCTGGCGCGCACCCTGGTCTGGACCATCAACCGCTGCGGACACCAGACCATCTCCTGGATCGCCCTGGGCCTCATCGTCCTTGGCATCGGCAGCCTGACCGGCCCAGGCGGATGGGGCGTCATGCTCGTCGCCACCGCCATTGGCCTGATCCCCGTCCTGTCCGGGTCACGCCGCATGAACGCACTCGGCATCATCCTCCTGCCCCTGGCCTGCAACATGTCGGGCATCGGCCCCGACATCGCCCGTTTCCTCGGAGTGCTCTGACATGAAAGGCATCACGCACTTCACCGTAGGCGTGGCGTTCGCCTCGTGCTTTCCATCCGCCATCCACGCCGGGGCCGACGGCCATCCGCTCTGCTTCATCCTGGGCGGCGTCTGCGGCCTCATGCCGGACACCCTCGACTTCAAAGTGCTCCGCTTCCTGCACCCGCATGACGTGGAAGTCATCCCGGACCCATCCCGCCCTGACCCCGCCCTGCTCGCCACCGCCCTCGCCGAGGCCATCGGCCGGACCCACGCCACCCGAAAGACAACCCGTATCCAATTGCACACGTCCCAACCCGGCGCCGGCCTGTGGCATCAATTCCGCATCACGCTGAACGGCCCCGCCCGCCACCTCATCGTCGCCTATACCGGTATCGTCACCACCAGCCGCCATCCCGTTCCAGACCAACCGTACCCCCCCGCCGAAGCCGTCGCCGCCCTGCCCTGCGCGGTCGCCACGGATTACACCGCCACAACGGAAATGGACATCTTCAGCGGCCCTTCCTTCGCCTTCGAATCGCTTGCCGATGGCCGGGTCCAAACCCGCTTCATCCCCTGGCATCGCCATTGGACCCATAGTCTTCCGGTGGCGGGTACCGTCGGACTGGCCCTCGGGTGGAATCTCGGCTGGGTAACAGGCCTCATCGCCGGCGGCGCCTGGACCTTGCATGCCCTGCTCGATCAGTGCGGATTCATGGGCTCCAACCTGCTGTTCCCCTTCACACGCCGCCGCACGCCGGGACTGCAATGGATCGCCTCCTCCAACACACTGGCAAATCTGGGCGTCGTGTGGCTGTCGTGCCTGGTGGTGTACTGGAATCTGGCGCGCCTGGCGCCAACCGTTACCGCCCCTTCCCTCGTGCACCTGCTTCTCTATGCCGGCGCCCTGCCCCTGGCCCTCGCCGCCTGGCTACATCGGAATCTGAAATAAGCCCTTCAGTCGTGCGGCGGAAGAACACCATTCTCGTTGAGATAGTTGCGTACCTCTTCCGGCAGAGGCCCCTTCCCCGCCCACTTGACCTTGAAGTTTCCCGCATCGCCATTCATCCTGAACACCAGCGGCCGCCCGGGAAGCGGAATGTAGGGAGGAAAATCCCCGCCCCGCATCTTCATGAACTTCTCCAACCGCGTCGGCAGAGGACCGACCCCGTTATACTGAATGTATTCACTCACCACATGATAGAGCCGCTCTTGCACATCCGAAACCTTCTCGACCGGTGTCTCAGGACTCGCCTCCTGACTCACCTTCGCCTTCCGCGGTTTGTCCTTGCCGTAAACCGCCCAGGAAAACCCTATCGCTTCCAATCGCTTGACGCGTTCCGGAGCCAGCGTTCCCTTCTTGTTCCGGTGACGCTGATTCGCCACCCAGTTGGCCAGATTCAAGTCGCGCGCCCATTGCGAAGGCACATCGCAAGTCCCCTGCTTCTTCTTGAATGTTACGAGCCGGTCGAACATCCCGTCCCACACCCGGTCCGTGGGTGACCAGACAAATCCGAGTCTGTCGAGCAACTCCACTTGCTTCGCCGTCACCTCGCCCAGTTTGCGGCGGTATCGTTGCATCGCCACCCAGCGGCCAAGTTGGGGATTCTTTTTCCAGTTGGCGGGCACCTTGCAGTGTCCCTGCTTCCTGCAAAACGCCGAAAGCGCTTTGTACATCTCATCCCAATCGACGCCTTGACGGGCCATGACTGCTCTCCAGCGGTGAATTACTCGATCACTCAACCAACCGGCACAAACCGATTCTCGTGTTGCGGCACTATACTGTCACGTCAAAGCAGGATGGACAACTTCTTTTCTGAGACGCCCGATCCAAGGTTGGCATCGCCCCAGCACTTCCGGCAACACCGCATCGCAATCGCGTGGAATCGGCGCCCCCAACGCCCGCAGGCGGTCCACGGACAAACGGGCGTCCGGCGGACGCGTTGCCTTCCGCGTGGCATCGAAGGCCGCCGGCCGGATATGATCCGGCTTCACCCCGAGTACCCGGCCAATCAGCAACGCCCACTCATACCGGGTCACCCCGACCTGGGTCCCCGCCTGCACCGCACCTCCCACCTCACGCCGCCCCAGAAGGAACCGGATCACCTCCGCCACGTCCTCCACGAACAACGGATAACGCTTGAGGACATGATCCTGTTCATTGGGTTTCCCGCCAAGCACCGCCTCGATCCCTTCCTCAAGCATCGGCGAAGACACCCGCTCGGAAGGGACCCCGTACAGGGCCCCGATCCGCAGGATACAAGCCCCGGGGTAAATCGCCGCCACCTCACGCTCCGCCGCCACCTTGGTCTCCCCATAGACGTTGACCGGCTGGCAGGAATCCGTCTCGCCATAGGGCGGATTGGTCCCGGGAAACACATAGTCAGTTGAAATATGAATCATCCGGGCGCCCCGTTCAAACGCCAGCCGCGCCAACCGCGCGGGCACCTCGGTGTTCAGGGCGAACGCCACCTCACGATGGGCTTCACAAAAATCCGGACTGCGATGCGCCGCGCAATGGATCACCGCCTCCCACGCGTCGGCCCGCAACCGCTCCACATCGGCCGCCTTCGTGAGATCAACCGGCACCAGACCCGGCGCCGTCTTCAGGTGCGAGAGCGCCAGGACCGGAAACTCGCGCCCCACCCGTTCCACCACGGCCTGCCCCAGAAGCCCGCTGGCTCCCGTCACCATGACCCGGCCCGTGTTCATCCTACAATTGCTGCAAGGCCTTCTTCATCGCCGCATCAATGTCACCCTCGGTGAAGCGATCGGTCAACTTCTCCACCAGTTTCCCCGACCGGCTGTAGAACCAGAACTGCGGCAATGCCTTGATCTCCTTCGCCTCGCAAACCGGCGCATCCCAACCCTGAACCACAATGCGCGATACTACAATGCGCCCTCCGCTCTTCCGGGCCAGCACCTCGATGTAGTTGCCCTGCCTCACACTGGAATGGGCCGCCGCGTAATGGAAGTGCACCACATTCGCCACGCCTTTTCTTAGTTTGCTCTCCACATCCACGTCTTCACCCCGGCTGATCACGGGCACGTCCGGACTCTCAATCTCGCGCCATTTTCCGGTCGGCTTCCACTCCCGCCCCGCGCCCGGCGCCCGCGGCGCCGGGGCCCCCACCGTCGTCACCCCGGGAACCGTTTTGGCAATCTGTTGCGCCGGACTCGGCGGCGGCTCCACCTCGGGCTCAGGCGCCGGCTCTTCCTTGATGGCCGGCCGTTCAATGATGGTAATGCTCTTCAGCATCGTCGCCGGCACACGCGTCGCACCGGAGTTGTCCTCCAAATAAACGGTATACTTGTCGTACCCTTTGAAAACCACCGAGTCATAACGCTTGTTGAGCAACTCCACCGACACCGTAGGACTATCCTCCACCTTGATGCTCTTGACATTGGCGGCAAAGTCCCGGGCTTCCCCGCCCGCAGCCTTCTTGAAGACCAACTGGTGCTTGTCGAATCCGGCAAAAGTCCCGTCCAACACCTCCCCATTTGCCCGGATCAACTGATCGGCGGAAACGCCCTGGGTGATGCCCAACAGAATGATAGCCAGTATCGTCTCTTTCACCCGTGCTTCTCCTCTCATTCAGGCAGACTTGTCCAGGAACTGCCCCTTAGCCGGAACCGCCACGGCAACGCCGCATCCGCCCCGGCATAGTCCACCCCCACCCGCGGCCCGGCCACAATGTCGGCCGCAGCCACCCGGTCCCTGCCTCGTTCGATCCAAACCTTATTCCCCGTCAGCACGCATCCATTACACTCCAACCCGAGACCCAACGCTTCGGTCAGCATTCCCGGCCCGCCCGCCACCCGCCGATCCAGATGCCGGCGCCGGCGCCGGACCATCATCGTTTCCACCCCCACCTGCGGCTCCACGGCACGGATCAGGATGGCATGCGGAATTCCCGCCACATGGGTCACCACATTGAACAAGGTATGCAGACCGTAACACAGGTAGAGGTACGCCACGCCACCATCCCGAAACATCATCTCCGTTCGCGCCGTCCGCCGGTTCCCGTACGCATGACTGGCCCGATCCTCCGGCCCCGCATATGCCTCCGTCTCCACAATGCGCCCGCCCGTCACCACGCGCCCACCTAACCGCGTCATCAGCCGCATCCCCAGCAAGTCCTTCGCCACCTGCACCACATCCGGACGACGGTAAAACTCCATCTCCAACTTGCATCCAACCGTGAGTTGACGATTAGGATTGACCGCCTTAGTTACCATTCACAATTCACCATTCACACCCCACACCCCCACCCGCCTACTCCCACTCAATGGTCGCCGGCGGTTTGGAACTGATGTCATACACCACACGGTTGATCCCGGCCACCTCGTTGATGATCCGGCTGGAAATCCGCGCCAACGTGTCATACGGAACCCGCGACCAGTCGGCCGTCATGCCATCCTGGCTTTCCACAATCCGCAGGGCCACCACATTCTCGTACGTGCGGCTGTCGCCCATCACCCCCACCGTCTGAATGGGCAACAACACTGCAAACGACTGCCAGATCCGCGAATACATCGGGTCCTTCTGCATCTCCTCCTGCACCCTCAGATCGGCCTTCTGCAGAATCGCCACCCGCTCTGCCGTCACTTCTCCCAGAATCCGCACCGCCATCCCCGGCCCGGGAAAGGGCTGGCGGTTGACAATAAAGTCCGGCAACCCCAGTTCACGCCCCAACAACCGTACCTCATCCTTGAACAGTTCCCGGATCGGCTCAATCAACTTGAATTTGAGGTCGGCCGGCAACCCGCCCACGTTGTGATGACTCTTGATCGTGACCGACGGTCCTCCTATCGGCGAGGCACTCTCAATCACATCCGGATACAACGTCCCTTGCGCCAGATACTGAATATCGCCAACCTTGCGGGCCTCCTCCGCGAAAACATCGATGAACGTCTTCCCTATCACCTTGCGCTTCTTCTCGGGTTCCTCAATACCCTTGAGGGCACGGAAGAACTGGTCCTGCGCATGCGCCACATGCAGATCCATGCCGAACGCCTCGCCAAAGGTCTGCTCCACCTGCCGCGCCTCGTCGTACCGCAACACACCGTTATCCACAAATACACAGTGCAACTGCTTGCCAATGGCCCGGTGTAGCAACGCCGCCACCACCGAGGAATCCACACCGCCACTCAACCCGCAAAGCACCTGGCCCCCGCCCACCTTCTCCCGGATGGCCTGCACGCTTTCCTTGATGAACTGCGCCATCTCCCAGTCAGGACGGCACTTGCAGATGTCAAACAGGAACCGGCGCAGGATCTCCGACCCCTGCGGAGTATGCACCACTTCGGGGTGGAACTGCAGGCCGTAGATGCGCCGGGCGGCATTCCCCATCGCCGCCACCGGACAGGTCTCCGTCCGCGCCATCACCTTGAACCCCTGCGGCATCGTCTCCACCTGGTCACCATGGCTCATCCATACATCGAGCGCACCCGGCAAACCGCGAAACAGGTCGCCCGCCTCCGACACAGTCACCTGGGCGCTGCCATACTCCCGCTCACGGCCCGGCTTTACCACGCCGCCCAGCAACTTCGCCGTCATCTGCAACCCGTAGCAAATGCCCAGCACCGGCACTCCCAGGTCATACAACGCCGGATCACATAACGGCGACCCCTTGTCGAGAACACTCGCCGGCCCGCCCGAAAGAATGATGCCCGCCGGCTTGCGCGCCGCCAGGGCGGCGGCGGCCGTGTCAAATCGCAACAGTTCGGAATACACACGCTGCTCACGAACACGCCGCGCAATCAACTGGCTGTACTGCGAACCAAAGTCAAGTATGGCAATCCAATTGTGCCCCTGCATAGTCCTAGGCCTCCCGGATCAGTTCGCGGAATTGCGCGAATAGGTAATACGGATCATGGGGCCCCGGCGCCGCCTCGGGATGATATTGCACACAGAACATCGGCTCCTTCCGATGCCGTAACCCTTCCACCGTCTGGTCGTTAAGATTGATATGGGTGACTTCCACCATTCCTGCGTCCAACGTCGCCGGATCCACCGCGAAATTGTGGTTCTGCGACGTAATCTCAACCGATCCCGTCCTCAGATTCTTGACCGGATGGTTGCAACCGTGATGTCCGAACTTCAACCGGTAGGTCTTCCCCCCGCAGGCCAACCCGAGAATCTGGTGCCCAAGGCAAATCCCCATCATCGGCACCTTCCCCAACAGGGCCTGCGCCGCCTCAATCGCATACGTCACCGCCGCCGGATCCGCCGGTCCATTGGACAGAAATACTCCGTCGGGCTTCAGGGCCAGCACCGCCGCCGCAGGGGTCTTCGCCGGCACCACCGTGACATCCATGCCATGCAACCGCAACCCGCGCAATATGTTCCACTTGATGCCGAAATCGTAGGCCACAATCCGCAGATCCATCTTGGGCAGCGTCTCCGCCACACCCCACGACGCCGTCAACGCCCCATCCGCATCCCACCGGTAGGACTCCTGACAGGAAACACGGCTGGCGTAGTCCTGACCATCCAGCCCGCCCCATTCCTTGGCCCGCTTGACAGCCTCACCTTCGTCCACCGTTCCCGTCGCGCACAGGAATGCCCGCTGGGTCCCCTCCGTCCGCAACCGGGTCGTCAACGCACGCGTGTCAATCCCGGCAATGGCGGGAATCTTCTCCCGGATAAGATGCTCCGTCAGGGACCCTTCCTCCCGCCAGTTGCTGGGCGTGTTCATGGCGTGAATGATGAACCCGTTGGCAAAAAGCTTGCGGCTTTCCATGTCCGCCTTGTTCATCCCCGTATTGCCAATCTCCGGATAGGTCATGGTCACGAATTGACCACTGTACGAAGGATCACTGAGAATTTCCTGGTATCCGGACATTCCTGTGTTGAAAACCACCTCGCCGAACGTATCGACGGGAGCGCCGACGGAATGACCCCGCAGAATGGTTCCATCCTGCAATGCCAGAAACGCCTTCCGCTCACGCTGTTCCTTCCAATTCCATTTTGAAGACATGCCGCAAAACTCCTGTGCCAAAAAAGTTCGCGTACTCTACCCATTTTCCTCCACCTTGGCAACGGCAACCACTCCGCCTGTCTGGCCGCGCACTCGTTGCGCCAGAAGTTCCTTGGCTCCAACACTCCTGCCCCCCGCTTCTCTTACCAAATCCCGGATGGTCTCCTTGTATTCCGCCGGCTTGGATTCCCATTCGTCAAGCACCTTGACCAAGTCGGCGGCGGGAATCCGATAGCCCGCCCTCGTATACTTCCAAAGCCGGTATATCGCCTCCACGGGGCTCGGAATGGACAGCACTGAAACCTGACGCCGAAGTTCGTCGTCTTCAAAACAACAATGCTGCACAACCTCATGGGGATTGATAATGGCCACTCGAGTCACCGAAAAATCAGCCCCCGACAGAACCGTCAGAGGTTCTCCATAAAGCGCGATATCCCCAAAAACGATAGGTTTCGCCACCTGAACAACCTGATTGAATTTACGAAATAAAAAAGACCGCTTGTCTCGGAATGACAACGAAGCGGTAGTGTCTTTTGTCTGCGTCAATCCGGCCTTGATCATGGCTCGCTGTGCCGGCTCAAAAGCATCGGGCGTCAAACAGTAGAGATCAATATCCCCGGCAGGCACAGGCGTAGGATGCGGAGAACAGGCGTAACGGGCAAAACCACCGGCTATGAAGCACGGCACCCCCTCAAGAATGGCGAAGATCCGTCGAACAACCGCCCCCCCCCTCCGAATACGTCCTGGCATCCAAGTTGCGTCATGCAAATTGATATCGTTCATAAACCAAACGTGACAGATTGCCCTTGAAAAAACAACCTCCAACACTCCCCCTCTGGCAACTAGCCCTGTGCAACATCCGTGTCGCATCGTGAGACAGCTTTACAAGATGAAATACCCCATAACCCGCTAAATCACATGATTTTGCCTGATTTTTGACCAAAACAGCGACTGGCATACCCAATGCTACTAACAATAACCGACCCTTGGCTGGTACGCCAAAGTAGGGCGCTGGAAGAAACTCCAGCATACACCCGAAGGTGTACTGGGCAACGGGGGAACCCGACTGAGGTAAGTCAGTTAGGAGTAGCGCCCGGTTTCTCCTTTCCGGGTGCTACTTCTTTATCACAGGTAAATCGTCCAGTAGGTCAATCGCCCCTCGTGATACTTGTACAATCGCACCGAGGGTTGCCGATCCCAGAATGAGGCCACCGATGACGACACGTAGACCGGCACGGCCCCGATCCAATGCAACTCATCCCGGTGCAGGTGCCCCGCAACCATCGCCTTGATCTGGGGATGCTCCATGAACACCTGTTCCCACCTGGGATGCTTTTCCTCTCCCCACTCCTCCAGCGCCCTGGAACTCAACCGGTCGGCCACAGGCGGCCGATGCAGGAATACCAGCGCCTGCCGCTGCTCGTCCTTCGCCAGATTGCGCTCGATCCAATCCTGCTGCGCTCGTGACGGTGTCCGATCATCCCCGTCCCGCAACTCGGAACACATGAACAGGCACAGAACCCCGCGTATCTCCACCTTCGCGCCAACTTTTCCAAAATACTTCGCGAAAAGCCGCTCCGTCGCCTTCGTTTCGCCCGCCAAAATGTCGTGGTTCCCGGGAAGGTAGTGGACGGGCGCCTTCAACCCCCGCATGATAGCCAACCCCTCGCTTACCACCGCCTCGTCGCGAATGGAATCGGCCATGACATCACCGGTATGCACCACGAACGCAATGTCCAACGGCAGTTTGTTGATCGCCTCCACCGCCCGCCGCGTCATCACCAACCCACCCTTGACTCCCCAATGCGTGTCCGTGATCTGGACGAAATAGAAACTGCTGGTGGTAACGGGCGCAGATTCAAACCAGGCCCCGGCGACAGATCCCGGCCCAACAGCCCAATAAAGACCAAGCGCAAGAAACACCGCTCGGATTAATCGTCGCGTCACATCGTCACCATTCACGAATCACCGTTCGCACTCTCCATCCTGAACCCTGAACCCCGCCCCCTCCCTCGCCCCCCCGCCGCCACCGGAATCATCGCGGCAATCCGCTGCTTGAGCCCATCCAATCCATCCGCCCGCAACGCCGAAATCGGCACCGCCTCAGGAAACTGGCTCAGCAACCCCGGCAGCGCCGCCTGCGCCTCGGGCCGGTCGCTCTTGTTGAAAACCAGCAGGGAGGGCACCGCGTGGGCCCCGATCTCTTTCAGGGTGTCAAACACCACCTCGCAGTGCTCCGTTACATAAGGATGCCCCGTATCCGCCACATGCAACAACAGGTCGGACTGGGCAACCTCCTCCAGGGTGGACCGGAACGAGGCAATCAATCCGTGCGGCAAATGGCGTATGAATCCGACCGTATCGGTCACCAGCACCTCCCGCCCGTCAGGAAGATGAACTAGGCGACTCTTGGTATCCAGTGTCGCGAACAGACGGTCATCCACATAGGCATCCGCAGCGGACAGACTGTTGAGCAATGTGGACTTCCCGGCATTGGTGTAACCCACAAGACTGACCGTCGCCCAAGGCCGCCTGGATCGCGTCCGGTCACGGCGCTCCTGGATCGCCTCCAACTTCCGCTTCAAATCCTGGATCCGCGCCCGCATCGGCGCATTACGGAGTTTCAAGGGGCTCTCACCCGGCCCCTTCATCCCGATCCCCCCCGTGAACCGCGCCTGCTTCTCGGAAACCGGCAACCGCGACACCAGGTACTGAAGTTGCGCCAACTCCACCTGAATCTGCGCCTCCGCCGACCGTGCGCGCCGGGCAAAAATCTGCAGAATCACCTCCGTCCGGTCAATCACCTTGACCCCCACCATCATATCCAGATTGTTGACCTGGACCGGCGAAAGATTGTTATCGAAAATCACCAGATTCGCGCCGGTCTTTTCACAGGCCAACTTGATCTCCTCGGTCTTGCCGGACCCGACAAAGTACTTGGAGTTCGGCGACTCGCGATTCTGGGACAGTGTCCCCACCACAACCGCCCCGGCCGTATCCGCCAACCGTTCAAGTTCTTCCAGTGAATCCCGGGCCACCGCGCGCCCCGCCCGCCCAAGAACCACCTGCACCAACAACGCCCGCTCCTGCGATACGTTGGTTAATCTTGCCTGTGCACTCATAATTGCCGTCCTTATTTGCATCCTAACCAACATCCCCACTGATTACCAGTCAAGAACCGCCTGGCACCGATCCCCGTGACCTCGTGTCACGGGTGAAGAAAGTTGAACGACAACGCGGAACGGCACTCAACGTTGGCCTCCGACACGAACATTGACATGCTCGCAAGCGAGGGAGTATTATTCGATGAGGAAAACGACAACACCCCCGAGGAGAACGTATGAACCGCAATTCTCTTGGCCTCGCCCTCCTGCTCACCCTTGCCTTCCTGAACGGCGCCTTCGCCGCACCATCCCTGCGCGTCACCAAACTCCCCGTCGGCCCTCACCCCAGTTACACCGGCCCCACCAACGACCCCCACGCCGTCAAAGGCCAGTGGTTCCGCTCCCTCACCACCTCCAACACCACTTACCGTTCCTGCGAGTTTTACGACAATACCGCCAATAACGGCGGCGGTTACATGGGCCACCTCTCCATCTCGGGTCGGGTGTTCAATGTCAACCAGTTCCCGCCTAACGTTGGCCCGATCCTGGGATTCGAAATCGACGCGACCATCATCAACGACACCCCTGGCACCGGAACATGGATGCCCGGCACAAACACTCATGACGAAGTTCTCTTCACCGCCAACCAACAGACTGGCACCCTACGCCAAGTCATGCTTACGGCAGACTTCGCTATTTCATCCCTTGACAACCTGCCAAGTTCGTTTGACCCTCCATACCGCCGCAACCAAACTCTGCCATTGATTCTCGCGGTCAATCACGACCACGAAGCATGGTATTGCTGGAACCAGGATCAACCGCAGTACCTGCAACAGGGAAACTATTACGTCCCCACCTGGTCCCTTGGGGACATCCCCACTGGAACCTCCGTCACCATTCGTCTCACCTTCAGCATTCCAGTCGGACTAAACCCCTCCGACCCACGCGGCCAAGCCATTCTGGACTCCCGCGACAACGGCACTGACATCCTCGCCAACCGCACCCTCTCGCTCAAAATCGGCAGTTGGCTCAATGATTTCGGCACGGATGATGGATCCGCCTACCCCGAAAATTCCCTTGGATCCGGCTTTGTCTCCGTCTTCCACAACCTCGACTCCATCCAGGAAGAAACGCCGGCAACCAACCACTGCTTCAAATGGTCTCAACCCCCGGATTGCGTCAACGGTGTGGACGTCGCCTCCTGGGGAGTCGGCACCAACGAAGCACAATGGCTCTCCGTGGTCAAAGTCGCCGACGACTGGCTCTGCGACGGACGCCCGGTTTCCGGCATCCGCTGGTGGGGCTCCTACAAGGACTGGGCGACTGACACCAGCGATCCCGCCGTCACCCCTCCCTTTCCCCCAATTCACCCAAACGCCTTCCTGGTCACATGGCATGCCGATATCCCCGCCTCCCCCACCAACCTGTTCTCCCGCCCGGGCCCCGTGATTGACTGGTCCGTCTATCCGGTCGCCTTCTCGCTTCAGCCCCTGCCCGCCGGCATCGTCCACGAGGAACCCTGGTGCGTCTCCGAGTTGAAGTTCGTCGCCCCAGGTTTCTATGAGCACGAATACCAGTACACCCTGCAGTTCCCGCCCGCCGACGAATGGATCGAAAAGGAGGGCTCCATCTATTGGCTGAGCATTCAAGCCGTCTACACCGACCCGCCGGCCACCAATGTCTGGGGCTGGAAAACCACCGATCCGCACTATAACTGGAACGATGACGCCGTGCAGATCACCACCCCTCCCGTAACCAACAAACTGACCTACCCGCCACCCGGCTGGGAGTCCTACCCCCACCCCTATGCCTCCCAGTCCGTCAACATGGCCTTCGAACTCATCACCGACGTCTGTCCCCGCCGCGCCAAAAAATGGACGCAACCCCCGGACATGGTTACCGGCGTCAACATGCCCTCGTTCTGGTATGCCAGCGGCGAACCCAGCCAGAAACTCTATCGCGCCGACGACTGGCTCTGCGACGGCCGCCGGGTCACCGACATCCACTGGTGGGGCTCCTATCTCAATTACCTCACCAACCTTCCCGGCCCCGTCAACTTCCCCACCAACCCCGCTGTTCAGCCGCTCGGATTCTCCATCGCCTGGTATTCCGATATCCCGACAAACCAATCGCAATCATTCAGTCAACCGGGCACCCAACTCGCCAGCCTGTTCGTCCCGCTTACCAACTGCCACGAAGTCTACTACGGCACGGTCCCCCAGAACTGGCCCGCCGGCACCACCAATTACGAACACGAGTTCCAGTACTACGTGGACCTGCTCAACGTCGCCTCCCCCTGGTTCGAAACCAGCGGCGTCGTCTACTGGCTCGGTATTCAGGCGGTCTTTCCTCCCTCGTTCATTCCACAACAGGAAACCCTGCATAAGGGTTGGGGTTGGAAAACAACCCCGCCAACAAACCGATGGAACGACGCCTCAACCGTATCAAATGCCGCCGGTCCCGGATGGCAACCCGCCACCTACCCCCAGGGGCATCCGCTCGATCCACAACCCTGCGACCTCGCCTTCGAACTGACCACCGACGAACCCGGCACGGGAACCAACTGGTGGAACCAACCCATTGTGATCCGAACGTTTGGAACCCAAACCAACTCCGTATTCACCGCCACTTCCGTCGGCGACGCCGGCGCCGGCGTCCAAATCCTGCAATACAGCACCAACCTCCTGGCAACCAATTGGGTCAACATCGCCACCAACGCCCTGCCCCTTCCCTCCCCTTACTCGAACTACTGGAGGAACATCCTAGGCACTGCCTCCCAACGCTTCTTCAGGGTACTGCAAAAGTAATCCGAGTTTTGATTCAGATACCCATGGGTTCACAAACCAATCACCACCGGCGCCTCTTCACCCTCAAGGCGACCTTCCTACTGGTATTCACGGCCGCGCTTCTGCCGCTCTCACTCCCTGCCCAGACCTCCACCACGGCACGTCTGCTCTCAGTGGCCACCCTGCAAGCAGCCCTCGACCGCAACGGATTTGGCGTCGGATTCATCGACGGCCGCGACGGGGCTCGCTCGCGCGGCGCCTTGCTGGATTATTGCCGCGCCGAACACCTCTCGGAAAACGCGGCCCGCCGCCAACTCCTTACCAATGCCGCCCTGTCCACCGCCTCCTATACCATTGCCGACGCAGACCTTGCCCAGATAGGGAGCGCCCCCGCCGACTGGTTGGAGGCATCCGAACTCCCGTCCATGGCCTACACCTCACTGGATGAACTCCTTTCGGAAAAGTTCCATGTTTCGAAACCCTTCCTGACCCGCCTGAACCCGGGTATCACCAACTGGGATTCCTCGCTCCTCGGGAAGACCGTCACCATCCCGACACCACGCCACGCCCAGTGGGCACCTGCCGCCGCCCGCCTGGAAGTCGACTGCGGTGCCTTCCGGGTCCGCGCCTTCGACATCAACGACCGCCTGGTTGCATCCTTCCCCTGTTCAATCGCCAAGGACCTCCAACGCATCCCCACCGGTGAATTGAATCTCGTGGCCTTTGCTCCCAACCCGAACTACACGTTCGATCCCGTCAATTTCCCGGAGTCGGCACGGGCACAGGAAATCGGACGCAAACTGATCCTGCCCCCCGGCCCCAATAATCCGGTCGGCGTCTATTGGATCAGCCTCAACCAACCCGGGTTCGGTATCCACGGCACCCCGAAACCCGAAACCATCGGCCGACCCGAATCCCACGGTTGTTTCCGCATGACCAACTGGGACATCATTACCCTGTCGCGCATGGTTACCGCCGGCACCCCGATCCGTATCATCCCCCCACCCGCCCCCTCTCCCTCCGAACAGGATCCCTCCCCATCCTCTCCCTAGTCCGTAGTCTGTAGTCCGTCGTCCGTAACCCGTGGCCGCCGTCATCCCTTCACGCAAATCATAGGCTCCAACCGCACCACCCGCCGCGCCAATCCCGCCGCATGAGTTGCCGCCACCACCTCGTCCACATCCTTGTATGCCCCCGGCGCCTCCTCCGCCACCCCACGGAACGACTGCGCCTTGATCGTAATGTTCCGCCGTTTCAATCGCTCCACCACATCCTCGCCCCGGTATCGCTTCGTCGCCTGACTCCGACTCAAACTCCGCCCCGCTCCATGACAGGCCGAACTGAAGGCCAACCCCTCACTGCGGGCCGTCCCCGCCATAATGTACGAGGCCGTCCCCATCGTCCCCCCCACCAGCACCGGCTGCCCCCACTG
>CAZHRU010000070.1:0-14812 GCA_964535015.1 uncultured Verrucomicrobiota bacterium
CCCCTTCAACATTATGGCGGTGGATGAACTGCATGTGTTGACCGGATTGGACGTGATACCCCTGGTGGCCAGCGAGAAGGAAATCCAGGAGACGTTGGGCAGGGTTGTGGCCGTCGCCGAGACGCATCAGGGCATGGATCTGGAAGACATCATGAAGGGGTCTGACAGCGAGGTTGAGATTGGCCATGAGGAAAAAAGTGAAGTCAGTCTCGAGGAGATGATGGAAAGTGCCGAAGGCGCGCCGGTCATCCGCATGGTCAACATGATTCTTGTGGAGGCCTTGCGGACGCGGGCCAGTGACATTCACATTGAGCCTCAGGAGAAGGCGTTACGGTTGCGTTACCGTATTGACGGATCGCTCATCGAGCGGCCCAGTCCCGCCAAGAGTTACCAGCCGGCGATTATCTCGCGTATCAAGATCATGTCGGAACTGGACATTGCCGAGCGCCGGATACCTCAGGACGGTCGCTTCAAGATCAAGGCGTTGGGCAAGGAAGTGGACATTCGGGTGAGCATTTTGCCGTCGATTTTCGGGGAGAAGATCGTGATGCGCGTGTTGGACAAGAGTGCCCTGTTTCCCAATTTGAGCGGGTTGGGTCTGGAAGAACATGCCTTTAAGGCGATGAGCCATGCCATTGCCCAACCGCACGGGATCATTCTTGTGACGGGGCCGACGGGAAGCGGCAAGACGACGACCCTGTATTCGTGTCTTCAGGAGTTGAACACCCCGGATGTCAATATTGTGACCTGCGAAGACCCGGTGGAGTACCAGTTGGGCGGCATCACGCAAGTGCAGGTCAACGCGCATGTGGGTCTGTCGTTTGCCGCGGCCTTGCGGTCGATTCTGCGTCAGGACCCGGATATTTGTCTGGTGGGTGAAATCCGCGATGGGGAAACGGCGGAAATTGCCGTCAAGGCGGCGTTGACCGGCCATTTGGTGTTAAGCACGCTACATACAAATGATGCGGCGGGCGCCATTGCCCGGTTGATTGACATGGGGATTCCGCCGTTCCTGATTGCCTCCTCGATGATTCTTTCGCAGGCCCAGCGCCTGTACCGGAAGTTGTGTACGGCATGTAAGCAGGAGGTGGAACTGCCGATGGACGTGCTGAAAGCGAACAAGATTGACCCGGAACTATTCCGGCAGGGTGCTGCGGGGGATGCGCGGAATGGGAAAGACGGGTTCATGAGAATTTACCGTGCGGCGGGGTGTCCGAAATGCGGAGGGAGCGGGTACAAGGGGCGTGGGGCCATTATGGAAGTTCTTCCCATTGATGAGTTGATTAAGGAATTGATCATGAAGGGCGGGTCGAGTTCGGAGATCAGGGAGCAGGCGCGGTCACGGGGGATGGTGACGTTGAAGGAGACGGGGTTACGGAAGGTCAGGGAAGGCGTGACGTCGTTGGAGGCGGCGCTGGAAATGACCGGCAGTGAATAGGGCGGGATGGGTGCGGGTTTTAGCGGCGGAGAACAGGAGTTATTCTTATGAGTCCGGTTGTACGTTCGTCAGTTCGCAAGAACGCGGCTGTTATTAGTTCTCCGTTGGCAGGAAGGGTTGTTGCCAAGCAGATACGCGGGGTGGCCAAGATTGTCCGGACTGACCTGCCTGCCTTTTCGCGGCAGATGGCGGCCATGCTGGCGGCCGGCATGCCGATCGTGGCGGCGCTGGAGACGTTGGAAGAACAAGCGACCAATCCTAACTTCAAGATTGTGTTGCATGAGGTCAAGAAGAGCATTGAGGGGGGGGGATCCTTCTCCGAGAGTTTGCATCAGTTTTCCGGAATTTTTGATGGGTTATACATCAGCATGGTCAGGGCGGGGGAGCAAAGCGGGCAGTTTTCTGAGACCATGAAACGCATTGGTGAACTTCTGGAGGCGAATGCGCGGTTGCGTCGCAAGGTGAAGTCGGCCATGACCTATCCGGTGGTGGTGCTCTCCATGGCGTTGACCATTGCGACCGGCATGATCATTTTCATCGTCCCGGTTTTCGGGAATATGTACAAGGATTTCGGGTCAAAACTACCCGGGCCGACCCAGGTTTTGGTTGATCTCAGCGAAGGGATCAAGAAGTATGCCATTATCATTGTTCCCGTGATTTTACTGATGATCTGGCTTTTCAAGCGATGGAAGAAGACGAAGTCTGGTGCCTGGACCATGGATCAATTCAAGTTGAAGGCGCCGGTGATTGGTGTGTTGACGCAAAAGGTGGCGGTGGCGCGGTTTGCGAGGACGCTGGCTCAACTGGTCCAAAGTGGTGTTCCCATTTTGAATGCCCTTGAGATTGTGGCCAAGGCGGCTGGAAATCTTGTGATTGAGGCGGCCATTCTGGATGCCAGGCGTTCGGTGGAGCACGGCGACACGCTTTCCGTGGGGTTGGCCAACAAGCAGTGTATTCCGACGCTGGTGGTCCGCATGTTGTCGGCCGGTGAAAAAACCGGGAAAGTTGACGAGATGTTGGATAGTGTGGCCGACACGTATGACGATGAAGTTGAGGCGATGCTGGCCTCGCTGACTTCGATGTTGGAGCCGCTGTTGATGGTTTTTCTGGGGGTTGTCATTGGCGGTATTGTCATTTGCATGTTCCTGCCGATCTTCAAGATGAGCGAAGTGATCGGGAACAAGTAAGCGGGGGCGGTGCAGTAAGGGGTTTTGGATTCCGCCCCCCCATTATGATCGCCTTCCTGTTTCGAAGGCGCCAATGTTCAACTTTCTTCACCCGTGACGCATCCTCCTTCGCTGAAGCTACGGCGGACAAGAGGTCACGGGGATCGTCATTCAAAGGCGATCGGAAATTTGTTGTTTCCAAGAAATGAGAATTTTAGTCTAATGGAATCCTATTGCGGTGGGAGATTGTGCAATACGGATGGGGGGCTCGTAATATGGCCAGAATTCTACTTGTTGATGATGAGCCGAGGATGCTCAGTCTGTTGAACACGCTGCTCAAGGCGGAGGGGTATGAGGTGGTTTCCGCCCAGGATGGCAGCAAAGTCCCTGATTTGATCATTGGGGAAACGTTTGACTTGATGATTACTGACATTCGGATGACGCCGATTGATGGGATTGAACTCCTCAAGATCGCCAAGGAAAAGAAACCGAGCATGCCGGTGATTATCCTGACGGCGTATGGTTCGGTGGAAACCGCGATTGAGGCCATGAAGATCGGGACCTTTGACTATGTTACCAAGCCGTTCAAGATGGATGAACTCCTGATCACGATTCAGAGGGCGTTGGAATACAGCCGGGCGTTGACTGAGAATCTCGAACTCAAGGAAGAGCTGGTTGGGCGATACAAGTTTGAGAACATCGTGGCGGAAAGTCCGGCGATGCGGAACGTCTGCGAGATGATCAAGCGGGTGGCGCCGGCGGACACGACCGTTCTTATCACGGGTGAGAGCGGGACCGGGAAAGAGTTGGTGGCCAAGGCCATTCACATGCACAGTCGTCGCAAGGATAAGAAATTTGTGGCGGTCAACTGTGCGGCGCTTCCGGAGCCGTTGCTGGAATCCGAGATGTTCGGGCACATGAAGGGGGCCTTTACGGGGGCCGGTGTGAACAAAGAAGGTTTGTTTGAAACCGCCACAGGCGGCACTTTGTTTCTCGATGAGATTTCTTCCATGCCCCTGAGCATTCAGGGGAAACTGCTACGGGTATTGCAGGAGAAGGAAATCCGGCGGGTGGGTGGTAACGTCAATATACCGGTGGATGCCCGGGTGCTGGCGGCGACCAATACCAGTCTGGAGTCGTTGATTCAGAAGGGGTTGTTCCGTGAAGACCTCTATTATCGCCTGAGCGTGATACCGATTGATATCAAGCCGTTGCGCGAACGCCAGGAGGATATTCTGCCGTTGGTCTATCACGTTTTGCGCCGTGAGATTGGGCAGGGTGAACTGCCCAAGGTGGTTCCTGAAGTGAGGGACATGTTGGAGCGGTATCAGTGGCCAGGGAACGTGCGCGAGTTGGAGAACGCCATCAAGCATGCGGTGACATTTGCCCAGGACGGAAAGATTACGCCGGACGTATTGCCGCCCCGTGTGTTAAATCAGGTAAGGGGAGTGCCTCTGGCGGGACGTGGTGAAGGCGATGCCATTGCCGCTTTCCGTAATAAATCACTAAAAGCATTCCTTCGCGAGCGGGAGAAGGAATATCTTGATCAGGTGCTGTCACAAGCCCATGGCGACAAGGAAAAAGCGGCGAAAGCCCTTAGAATCAGCCTGGCCACGCTCTATCGTAAACTGCCTGTGGCGGCGGAGTAGGTTTTCAGTTCCGCGAAACTGAAGTCGGCATAGATGAAGAAATATGGTTTTTTTGGCAAAAAGCGTGTCAAAACGGTGATTTTTAGGACTTGGCACAGTGCCTGCTTATTATTCTTGGCAAGAAGGTTGGTCTAGGGAAACCAAAGAGTAGAGTAACAACAAGATAAGGAGATGATGAGATGAAGAAGAATAAGATGGGTTTCACGCTGGTGGAGATCATGATTGTGGTCGCGATTATCGGCTTGTTGGCCGCGATCGCCATTCCTTCGTTTATGAAGGCCAGAACGACATCGCAGAAGAATGCATGCATTAACAACCTGCGTCAGATTGAAGCGGCGAAAGAGCAGTGGGCACTTGAGAACAAGAAGTCGACAGGCGATGATATTGACACCACTGCGGTGGATGCCTATATGAAGGCAGCCCCGACTTGTCCTGCTAGCGGTACCTATGCCTACAACAAAGTCGGAACGGATGCGGACTGCGACGCGACGGGTCATTGATCAGCGGTTGAGATAGATTGAGAGAAAACAGGGTTCCGGGAAACCGGGACCCTGTTTTTTATGTGCGAATCAAGGGGTGTCCCGGAATGGGGTGCGTTGCTTGTACAGGTTGATTCTCTGTTTGATTTTTTCCGATAGGGACGGAGTGGCGGGAGTATCCTGAGTGGTGGACCCTGAGGGTGCGGGCGTACCAGACTTTTTCAGAAGTTGCATGGCGGTTTCAGCGTGCAGAATGGCTTGGTCGTACTTTCCTGCTTCAGCGTAGGCGGCGGCAAGAATGTCTTGGGCACGGGCACTGGATCCATGGGTCATGGAGATGAGGGGTAATGCCAACTCCACGGCCCGCTGGCCGTTCCGGAATCCGGCGTCAGGGCATGTGGCCAGCATCCAGGCCAGTTGGGCGCGGGCAAAACCTACGGTTGGGTTAAGTTTCAACACGGTCTCGAAGTGTTCTATGGCCTTCGGCCAGTTCTCCTGAATGGCGTAAACGGAGGCCATTACGCAGAGGGTGTCCTGATCGGCAGGCCTGTATGCATGGGCGCACTTCAACCAAGATAGCGCCTCCGGGTATTTCTTCTGCGCCATGGCAATGCGACCCATGTTCAGATAGGGAGTCGGACGGGTGGGGTCGACTCTCAGGGATTCGCGGAGGTGGCTTATGGACTCGTTTGTGTTGCCTGAATTCAAATAGGCGGCACCGAGCAGACTGTGGGCGGTGGCATACTCAAGGATCGGGACGGTAGGGTCCAGCTCCTGGTGCCGACCGATGGCGATTCGTGACTGTGTTGAGAGATCCGGCATCAGGGTGAGCGCCTTGTTCAGGAAATGGATGGCGTCGACGTCCTGTCCCTGTCGGATCAGGACGGCCGAAAGGGCGACATAGCCCCTGCAACTGGATGGTCGTTTCTTGACCACATCCAGCCACATGGTTTCCTCAGACAGGTAATCCCTGTTGCGAGTGGCGGTCAGGGATGCAAACCAGACGACAGTCGCTAGAACGGGGATCAAACAAGCGGCAATCATGATTTGCGGGCGGCCGCGCAGGGGTGATAGGTGCTGTACGCCGCTATACCCGGCGATGAGGACAAGGGCGAGTATGCCTGCGACCGGAAGGTACATGCGATGATCGAAGGCGGCATCTGCAATGGGCAGGATACTTGAGGTTGGGGCGAGAATGACGAAGAACCACACCAACGGGAATGACCAGGCCTTGCGCATAATGAGTCCAGCCAGGGTGGTGAGACCGAGGGCGCTGATGAAGCAGGCGGTTGGCCAGACCTGGGCCAATCCCGTGGCAATCGGCCAGCGGTAACTCAGGCATAATTGGGTGGGAACGAACGAAAGCCGGAGGTAATGGGTGATGACTTCGGTCTGGGTCAGGAGATAGCGCCACGGCGAAACCGTACGTCCGAGCAGCGTTACATTTTGTTCTACGGCCATTCCGAGGCCCACCAGGAAGAGCAAGGCGAAGATTCCAATGGTCAGGAACAGTGCCAGATGGAGTTTCCAGCGCCGGCGCAGCGCTTCCGCCCATGACGGGGATACGAGCAGTCCATCGTAGACGAATATCATGACCGGTGCGGTCGCCATGACTTCCTTGGTCCCCATCCCCACGGCGACCAAGGCGATGGTGGCGTTAGCCCAGCGCCGCGGGTGGGGCGATGTGACGGAGCGGGTGAAGCAATAGAGGGCGGCCAGGAAGAAGAGTCCCATCAGGGCTTCGATTCGCTGGGCGATGTAGGTGACGCAACCGGTTTGCAGCGGGTGTACGGTCCAGAGCAACGCTGTGGCGAAAGCGAGGCCGTCCGCGCTTTGTTCGAAGCGATTGCCGAAACGGGGCAGGCGCAGTGTTCGGCGGACAATGCCGTACAGGAACAATCCGGCCAGAATGTGGGCCAGGATGTTGGTCATCCTGAAATCGGCCGGGGTGAAGCCGCTGACGGCCAGATTGACGGCGAACGAGAGGTCGGCGACCCAGCGGGTGGGGACATAGATGGCCTTCCAGGGCGGCCACAAGGTGTGAATATTGGGATTGCCGGTGATGACGCGGGAGTCATCCAGGATAAAGGGCGCCGAGAAACTGTTGGCATAGGCGAGAATGGCCGCGGCGACGAGAATGAAAGGGAACCATCGGGTAAAGCGATCCATGAGTGCTCCTATGCAAAATGCAGTGGTAGACAGGCGAAATACCTTATAGATTAAAGGGGATGAGCGAGTCAATGTCAGGGAATCTGCTGGTGATCATGCCTGCGCACAATGAGGCGGGCCGCATTGGCCGGGTGATCCGTGATATCCGGGCTACACTGCCCGAGGCGGACATCATTGTGGTCAATGACGCCTCCACTGACGGCACCGCGGAGGAAGCGTTGAGGGGTGGGGCGGAGGTGTTGTCGCATGCCGTCAATATGGGGTATGGGGTAAGCCTGGAAACAGGCTACCTTTACGCGATGCGTGAGGGGTACGATGTGGTAGTCCAGATGGATGGGGACGGGCAGCATGTGGCGGGCGAGATACCCCGTTTGCTGGAACCCCTGAAGGCCGGGGTGGCGGATATGGTGGTGGGGTCGCGGTATGGTGCCGTGGGCGGGGGGATAACCATTCCTCTCCTCCGGAAAGTTGGGCATCGGTTTTTCTCGGTGCTGCTTTTGATTCTGACCGGGCGTCGGTTTTCGGATCCGACAAGCGGATTCCAGGCCCTTAACCGGCGGGCGCTGGCACTGCTGGCGAGCGGTATTTTTCCGTGTGACTACCCGGATGCGGACGTGCTGTTGATGTCGCATCTGAGCGGGTTACGGATACGCGAAGTTCCGGTGAGGATGGAGAACCGGGACGGCGGAGTCTCCATGCATGCGGGATGGAAACCGCTGTATTACGGGATCAAGATGTTGCTCTCTGTGTTTGTTGTGTTGTTGAACATTTCCGTCTGGCGTGCCTGGCGCGCGCACCCGGAAGCCCCTGCAAGGAGGGTTGAGCCATGATGCCCCGGCAATTGATCGCCTCAGTGATCGTGGCGATGTTGATTCTCGTGATGGTGATACGCCTCGTGCAACGCGGTCATCTTGATATCGCCTACTGCTGGTTGTGGTTGGGCATTGGCGGCGGGATGTTGTTCCTGGTATTGAACTATGACTGGCTGGTCCGTTTATCCGATCTGATCGGGGCTGTGGCGCCGACGACCACCATCTTCCTGATAGGGTTCGTGGTGATTCTGATGATGTGTCTTCAATTTTCGTGGGTCATCTCCACGCACCGGCGCCAGATCAAGCGACTGACCCAGCGTTTGGCTGCGTTGGAGCGCGAGCGGACGGAGGCGTCCCGGCCAGTGTCCTCAACCGCCTCTGATTCTGGAAAAGCATGATGCCCCGGCTTGTGCTAGTTTCAGCGCCCGTCAGTGTTGCAGAGCGGTACGGTGTTTTCGTCGGGGCCGGCAGTACGGAGCCGTCGTTCGGGTTGCTGTGTCTGGCGGCGGTGGCGCGTCGTGAGGGGGCGGACGTGGCGATTGTGGAAGCGTCGGCCCGTGGTCTGACGCCCGAGGTGGTGTTGCAACAGGTTCTGGCGTTCAGGCCGGAGGTGGTGGGGTTTACGGCGACGACGTCCGAGATTGTGCAGGCGGCGGATCTTGCCCGGCGGGTGAAGGCGGCCGCGCCGGAGGTGTTGACCCTGATTGGGGGATGCCACGCCACAGCGCTTCCCGAGGACACGCTGCGGTCCTTCCCGGCGTTTGACATGGCGGTGATTGGCGAGGGGGAGGAGACCCTGGCCGAGATTTTGCGGCGGGTTTCCTGTGGGGAGCGGTGCCCGGCCGTGGCGGGAACGGCAATCAGGGAGGGCGACGCGGTGCGGCGCATGGAGGCGCGGCCCCTGATACACGAGTTGGATGATCTGCCATTACCGGCGTGGGATCTGCTGGAAGGGTTCCCGCGGGCTTTTCATCCGTCACCGGGGCGGATTCGCCGGTGGCCCTGTGCCTCCGTGGTGTTCACCCGGGGTTGCCCGAATCAATGTGTGTTTTGTGACCGGTCGGTTTTCGGGAACCGCTGTCGCGCCTATACGCCTGCGTATGCCGTTGAGCTTGTGCGCGATCTGCATGACCGCCACGGGGTGAGGGAGTTGTTGATCGAGGACGACACCTTCGTGTTGTCGAAGGACCGGGTTCGCGAATTTTGTGAACGGCTCATCGGATTGGGATTAGGGATGAGTTGGTCCTGTCTGGGGCGCGCCGACCGTGTGGAGCCCGGGCTGCTCGCATTGATGCGCAAGGCGGGGTGCTGGCATATTTCCTATGGGGTGGAGAGCGGGGATCCGGAGATTCTGAAGGCCATGCACAAGCGTTTGGATGTGGGGCAGATCCGGCAGGCGGTGCGGTGGAGTCGTGCGGCCGGGTTGCGGACGAAAGGGTTTTTCATCGTCGGGTTTCCCGGCGAGACCCGGGAGTCGCTGGCCAGTACCAAGGCGCTGGCCTGTTCGCTGGAGTTGGATGACATCACCGTGATGCAGATGACCCCGTTTCCCGGTAGCGAACTCTATGATATTGCTGAGCGGCATGGGGCGTTTGAGCGGGACTGGCGGAAGATGAATGTCCTGAATACGGTTTTTGTTCCGCACGGGTTCACCCGTGAGCAACTCGAGTCGGTCCGTGCCGACATGCTCCGGTCCTTCTATTTCCGTCCTCGGATTGTGGCGAGGCAGGCGGCGCATCTTCTGGCCAATCCCCGCCTGATGTCCCAGGCGTGGAAGAGTTTTTGGACGTTGCGAAAAGTGGCGGGTGGCGCGTGAAGATTTCCATCATTACGCCGTCATTCAACCAAGGCCGTTACTTGGAACGGACGGTTCGGAGTGTCCTAGGTCAGGAAGGCGATTTTGAACTTGAGTATCTGGTGATTGATGGTGGATCACGGGATGAGTCGGTGGATATCCTGCGGAAGTATGGCGACCGGTTGCGGTGGGTGTCGGAGCCGGACCAGGGGCAGAGTGATGCCATTAACAAGGGGTTCCGGATGGCCACCGGGGATATATTGGCGTGGTTGAATTCCGACGACACCTACGAGCCGGGGGCGCTGGCCTCTGTGGCGGGGGCCTATCGCGAGGATCCCTTTGACTGGTGTTTTGGCGATTGCCGGATTATTGACGAAGAGGATCGGGAGATCCGGAAATCCATTACGCGATACAAGATGGGGCAGTCACGGCGGTATAGTTTTTCACGTCTGCTCCGGCGCGACTTTATTTCGCAACCCTCGACTTTTTTCGCGGCCCGGGCCTACCGTGAAACAGGAGAGATTCGCCGGGATCTGGTGTATTCCATGGACTATGATTACTGGCTCCGTCTTGGCCGGCAGGCGCCTCCGCGGTATGTGAACCGGTATTTGGCCAACTTCCGGTGGCACGCGGTGTCGAAGAATGGGGCGGCCTATCGCCGCGCGGCATGGGAGACGTTGCAGACGGCGCGACAACATGCCCGGTTGAGTGAATCGGGAGACGTGCTGTTGCATTTCGGGCATTATTGCGTGTTGTCGGTGTTGTACAGGTTCATGTAGGGGTGGGGGGATGCGGAATCCAGAATCCAGAATCCAGGCAAGGATGCGTGTCGGGGTCAATACCTTGTTTCTGATTCCCGGCGAAGTGGGCGGGTCGGAGACGTATGTGCGGGATGTGTTGACGCATGCCATCCCGGCGAATCCTGATCTGGAGTGGGTGCTCTTTACAAACCGCGAGAACCACGAGGCGCTCGGCAATGCGTTTGGCGCACTGGCCAATGTCCGGTGTTGTGCTTTGGGGTTTTCCGCCCGTAGCCGGGTGCAGAGGATCATACGCGAACAAATTCAACTTCCCGTGGTCGTCAAACGGGAAGGGATTGACGTTCTGTGGTCTCCCGGTTATACGGCTCCGGTTCTGGCGACCTGTCCGCAGGTGGTCTCAATCTTGGACATGCAGTACAAGGCGTTTCCGCAGGATTTGTCGCTGATGGCGCTTTGGGCGACGCGTCTTCTGGTGCCGCTGGCCGCGAGGAGGGCGGATCGTGTGCTGACGCTCTCGGAATTCAGCCGGACGGAGATTCTAAAATACATTCGGATTCCCGGAGAGCGGGTTCAGGTGATTTACCCGGCGGCGGATGGAGTATTCAGCCGGGTGGTGGCGGGTGGCGCCAGGCGGGCGGTTGTGCCGGAAGGGACCTATGTGTTATGTGTGGCAAACACGTACCCTCACAAGAATGTCCATACCTTGATTCAGGCGATGGATATGGTATGGCCAAGGCATCATGTGTCACTGGTTCTGGTGGGTGGCGAAGGGCGAGGTGAGCCGGTGGTGCGGGCGGCGATTTCCAGACTGGGGAATTCCGGGGGGGTCATTCGTTTGCGGGGTCTATCCCGTGACGATCTGGTCGCGCTTTACCAAGGGGCGTCTGTCTTTGTTTTTCCGTCGCTCTACGAGGGATTCGGATTGCCGGTTCTCGAGGCGATGGCGGCGGGTGTTCCGGTGCTGGCATTGCGGTGTGGATCGATTCCGGAAGTGGGGGGTGAAAGCATCCGGTACTTTGATGGATCGGTGGAGGATTGTGCGCGGGGCGTGGAGGAATTGGTGGCGATGGCGGTGGGTGATCGGGAGAGGATGGTCGGGGAGGCGCGGGAGCGTGCGGCGAGTTTCTCCTGGGAGCGAACGGCGGATGAAGTGGTGAGTTGCCTGCGGAGAGTAGCGGGTAACGATTGATGCATTCGCCGGAGCGGCGAACGCGTCAATTCGCCGAATTATCCAGCGCGAGGATGCGGACGCCGGAATAACCGTCCATATCCTGGCCTTCGATATAAGACGTGGTTTTGTATTCCGAAATATCGTTCAGGTCATGCAGCATTTTCCGGATTGATTCCGCCGCCTGCATGCTGGAGCTCAGCAGTTCGGCGCTCATGGCCTTGTCGGAGTTGCCGATGCGAGTCATGAGTTCAAGGCTGGCCAGGAGCACGGTGGCAGGTTGACCCAGATGGTGACAGGCGGTGCCGATGCTTTCCATCATGACCCGTTGCCGCTCAGCCTGTTTCTCGGCCTCATCGGCGCGTTTGGTGTCGGTGATATCGAGGAACGAAAGGACGATGCCGACGATATTGTCATCCGCGTCGCGATTGGCGGCGGCGGAGATACGGAGATGTAGGGGGAGCGTGCCGGGTTGATTCAGGATGGTTTCCGTGGACCAGTTTTCACCCTTCTGAACGGCGGCGATCAAGTCCATGGCTTGGGTTCGGTCCGGGAGCAGGTCCAAGAGGTTTAGTCCTTTCATTTCTTCGGGGCTTTCCAGACTCCACAGTTTGGCGGCTGCAAGATTGACGTAGTCCATGCGGCCTTCCTGGTCGGCCACGGCGATTCCGGTGGCGCTGTTCTGGAAGGCGTTGTTGATGGTGCGCAACATTTCCTCGGCTTGGCGGCGCCAGGTGAGGTCGCGAATGAAGCAGCAGAACAGTGTTTGTTCGCGCACCCGGACACGGTTGATGGCGATTTCGGCGGGGAAGAGGAATCCGTCCTTGCGGTTGCAGTGGGCCTGAATAAGGACGAAACGGTCTTTTTCCAGGCTGGCTTGGAGGGTTTTGATGGTGTCGGCGTCAGCCCCTGAGATGATCTCCAGCAGGGTCATGCCGCAGAGTTCCTGCCGGGAGTAGCGGAGGAAATCGGCGGCGCGGACGTTGGCATCCACGACGATGCCGTTGATGTCAGTCATCAGGGCGCCATCGTAGACGTTTTGGAAGAGTTCCTGGAAATCACTGTCACCGATGGGGTCGTAATGCCGTGCCTGGGTACGTGCGGGTTGCACCGCATCCACGCGGCGTCGTATGTGGCGTTTCACATGACGCATTTCCTCCTTGAGGTCGGGAGGGATGTCGATTCGCATAGTTTGAGACGCCCTGTTCATTGTCTTCTCGCTTTCTGTAACGAAAGGTCCTTGCCAGTCAACTGGATTAATCCTGCCAGGCGGTGATTACGACCTTGTCGGCGATGGTGTTATTATTCCCGTTGGGCGGGATGGGGGTCGGGTCGGAGTAGAGCAAGCCAGACCATCCGCCGTTCTTGGTGACATTGCCGGCGGCGATGATGGCTCCTGTTCCAACGACATCTCCATTGCCTTGCTTGTCAAAGGATCCGGTTTTGCAGTAGACCAAACCGTTGAAAGTCCACGTCTTGGCCTGTTTGATGGTGATCCCGGCATCGCGCGAAACGAGAATTGGATAGCGATTGACCTTATTATTATCAATGGTGCCATTACCGGTCGTCTTGAGTTCTATATCGCCGGTGGCGATGAAACAACCGTTGTAGGTTCCGTTGCCAAGGTAGAGTCGGCCATTCACCCACATGATACCCCCGGCAGGCGTGACGGTGCCGGATATTGATTTGTCCCCGTTGAATACCTGCCCACTGGCCAGTGCGGCGGTGTAGTAGGGGGACAAGTCGATATCCGGAATGGAGACGAGAGGGACACTGCCCACCACCGGGGTCCCGACCGTGCCGCCGGAGACGGAGGGGGCTTTGCCCATTCCGGTAATCGTTGCCTGCCCGACCATACTAATGGCCACGCAACTCTCGACGTTGCCACGGGCGGTGTTGACGCCGTTGGCGGAGTAGGTTCCATTGCAGTGCATCCAGCCGTTGCTCAACTGCATGTCCGAGTTGCCATTCCAGCCCAGATTGGCGCCCGCCAAAATGGCAAACCCGTAGGGTGACTGTCCCTGGATCGGGGCGCCGTTGGAAGTGGCAATCGGGTAGTTCTTGATATCCACCCGCACCACGGCCTTGGCAAGTCCGCAGGTGCCGGTACTGGTGATGGAGGCCCGGTTGGTGCCGATGGACGCCACGGTGGCGTCGTAGGTGCCGTCGCCGAAGGTGGTCAGCGGGAAGTTGTTGGGGTTGGTGCGTGCCGCGAAGTTGGTCTTCAGCAGGCTGTATGCGGCATTGGCGCCTGATTCCGCGATGATTTGCGCCTTGGCGTAATCCCGCATGCGACGCGCAGAGAAGATTTGTTGGCGGCCGAGGGTGACCATTCCGGCTCCGACCACGGCGATGAGAAGAATGACACCCATCACGGTGACAAGTGCGGATCCGGTGGAGGATCCTCGCAGATTGTTAAGCATCGTTTTCATGATTGCACTCCTATTTTCCTGTGTTCCTCGGTTCGATTTCCGCCGACATGGAAGACGTCATACGCATCAGGCTTGGCGTCCACCCGATAATATCCTTGAAGATGGTGAGATTGACTTTCATGCCTTTCAGCAAGGCCCTGTCGTCAATGGTTAGCGAGCAGACGCCGTAGTTGGGGCCGGTCGTCATTTCCGCGGCAACATCGACGACTTTGGTTTCGCCGGTCCAGCGGATGGTGACGTCCTTGAGGGTTGGGGTGCTCCAGCCGCCCGAGGACGGCGTCAACGTGGAAGCAAACTGGACATAGCGTTTTGGACTGGGGCTGATGCTGCCGCCGGTGGCCATGGATGTGACGTTGATCCAAGCGGGGGCATCGGACAAGTCGGGTTGATTGCCGGTGCGGACCTTCATGCCGATGGCGGTGTAGTAGGGCAGATCGGAATTCCAGGTCATGGCCAGGTAACTTGGCGCGGTGAGTTTGGTGTCGAAGATCTGGGAGGTGAAGATGCCGTTGGTGGGGTAGGTGGTGTAGACTCCGTAGACTCCCACCGCGCGTGAATCGGTTTGGACGGCCTTGGCGGACCAGTCGGGGGCACTGACATCGCCATTGTCCGGGTTATTGATGTAGTAGGATCCGGGAGTACTGCTGTGAGTCTCGTCCCAAGCCAGGGCGTTTCCGTTTTCGGTATCGATCTGGTAGGACACGATGTAACTTTTGGTCTTATCGATGACGAAAGGGGATACGGCTGATGCAAAGGCGTTGTTGTTATCACCCAATGTGTAGTCATAGTTCCCGTAACCGAACTGCAGGCGAGTCATGGTGCCTGCGGCGTTTGGCGTGTAGTTGGTGGCAGAGGAGGCTTCGCCGATATAGGCGCTCTTGATTTTAAGGCCGCTTCCGGGTTTTGTGTGGGTAGCCCCCATATGTAGTGGTGTCAACATGGT
>CAZHRU010000071.1:0-14802 GCA_964535015.1 uncultured Verrucomicrobiota bacterium
GCGCCGTATCCGGTGGGTCAGAAGAACCGTGCAATGGGTAAAGCGGGTGTTTGGGTGCGGGCCGTTGCATCCGTGTTGAAGGTTTCTTCGTTGTCGGCGGGTTCGTCCGGTTTCAAACGTTCCAGGATCAGGCTAAGGGCGATAAACATCCAGAGAGTCGGGTATCGGGTTTCGGCGCCAAACATCAGAGCGAAAAGCATCATCACCAAGTAGGCGCACATAAACACATGGCCTTCGAAGAAGACCTTGTCGTCGGCCCGGTACCGCCTGGCTTGTTTGATGTGGGTTCGGATTCTGGCGGCCATGATGAGGATGAAAAGCACGGTGATGGGGATGCCCAGGGCCCGTGCCGATGAGATGTAACCATTGTGGGTCAGTCCGGTCGCCACATCGCGTTCGAGTTCCAAGTCGGGGTCGGAGTCTGCGATGTCTGACATCATTCTGAAGTAGCCGCGAACTCCGCCATAACCCATGCCAAGCCAAGGGTGCGTTCGGATGTCTTCCAATGCTCGTTGCCAGCGGGCGATGCGCCATTCGACAGTACTTGTTGCTCCGATCTCAGTCGAAAGACTGGGGCTAAACGCACTCATGACGCGAGTCCAAGGAGTGAGCGTCTTACCCCATCCCTGCTCCACGATTACGTTGGCCAACAAGATCAGGCCAATAGAGCATGCCATCAGGGCAATGACGGCGGCGGGTTTTCGTTTCAGCACCCAGATGGCGCCGATGATGACCAGTAATGCGAGAGCCGATCCCCGGTTGCCGCCTGCAACGACGGACACAATACCCAGAATGAGTAGTACTGACCGTTGCAGGCGTGTTGTGGCGAAGAGGTTGGGGAGGAGGCATCCCACAATCATGAACTGTCCCATGCTCGGCAGAAACAGGAACCGGCGCCAACCGTTACTGAACTCCCCCATTGCGATACCCGCGGAGGCCAATGTTCGCGTTAGCGCCATGCCGGGGATGAGCATGATGATCAGGGCGACAACAGCAAAGAGGATAGAGAAGGCAAGAAGTGACCGAAACAATTGTTTCACCATAACCAGCGATGTGATGAAGAACCCAAGCAGAAGTACGCATCCGAAACCAATGAGGTGGTCCAGCCAACTGCGGAAGCCGGTGACATCGTCGCCGATACCGATGGCATAGCCTGGGAGCACAGGATCCATGCAGTAACGTACGGCCAAGAGAAGGTAGAAAATGGCAATCAAGGGCGCAAACCGCCCCGTTGTTCGGGTGGGGAAGTTCTTGGCGGCGGCTTTGATGCCGATGGCGCAAGTGCAGATGGCCAATGCCAAGGCGAGGGGGGGGATATGATGGATGGGGCCCAGCGAAATCGCAAAAGGGGCCAAGGCGCCAAAGGCTAGGTATATGGGGGACTTGGCCAGTACGACCAAAACAATGAAGGCGATCAACCCAAGAAACAACAAAAGCAAACTCCAGTTTCCCGCCATGACGGAGTTCATGAGCATAAGGGTGATCGTCAGCCCTCCCGCAATGATGGCCCATTCTTTCCAACGTACGTTCATAACACAGAGTGATGCCAGTCAGGATTAAAACAAGAGTTCACGTATTCCCGCTGCGGCAAAGAGGCGGCGCTCCACGTTTTTCATCCAAGGTCTGAATCCCTTGGATCTCATGCTAATTGTCTTTCCGGTCGAGCCGGCGACGGCTTGTAGAATGGGTGAAGGTTGCGGGAAAGTGGAGTCGCGAGTTGTCCTGATTCTGTTATACAGGATGTATTCCGCCCATTGTCCTCGCCGATCATCCATATCGAGGTAGGTATTCATCACGTGGCGACTGTAGAAGTGTCTGGAGACGGCAAAAAGGCTTGTGATGGCCATTTGCTTTCGGGCCATCAGGTCGATTACCATGCCGACGCCTTCCAATTGTTCTGCCATCCGGGGGGCGATGTTCCCAATATTCGTGTAGACATAGCGACCTGTAATTTTGATGAATGTATCTACTTGCGAGTGATTGCTCACAAAGGCGTCAAGCATCTCGAACTCCTGGTAGCCTTTTCCGCGGATTGTTTCCTTGGGCTTCGGGTGCTGAATAGTCTGAAGGCCGGGAGTTGTCGTAAAGAATGAGTCCTCGAGAACGGGGTAGTCCGAATTTTCGAGAAAGTAAACGGGGCCGAAACCCAGATAGTGGCGGATTGCAAGAATGTACTCGTTGCGCCGCTGTTGAGCGTCGCTGTGAACGGTTGGAACCGCGTTGGGAATAATGGTGCCGGTGAGGACGAAGGGTATCACAGCATGATTCCCTTCTCCGTGCGGCCCGCGATAATCCTGTGAATCCAGCCGGCGCATCGCACGATCTTCCGGTAGTAATGCCTATCAATCCGGCGCAAGGGCCTGAGTGCATACCCGAGCATGGCGGTACCATACCCCAAAGCCACGCGATGGTTCAGTCCCGGCGAATGGTTTCGCGCAATGCGGGCAAGTTCCAGGGTGCGCTGGGGGGTGATCATGTCGGATTTTCGGGTGGTGTTGCCGTCGACAATGCACTGCGCGACAATATGATCGATGTTGAGGATTGGGCCCCGCTTGGCCAGGTCGATCCAGAGTTCCCAATCAAACCCCCACTGTAACGTCTTGTTCAGTTGGAGGCCGTCGTATCGTCTAAACACGCTTCCGGCCTGCGGGATGAAGTCATAGACGGCAAGGTCGCTGGCATCCCGTTTGAGTCCCTTGTTGAGGCGGATGATTGTTCCCTGCGCAGAAACGTCCAACACGGATCCATACACAAGCGACAAAGGGGGGTTGTTTGTGAACGCCGCCACTGCGCGTTCGATGGCATGGGGTTCGAGGGCGTCGTCGGCGTTCAACCATGTCAGGAACGCTCCACTCGTGTGTTGAATGCCTTTGTTGATGGCGTCGGCGGGACCGTCGTCGGGCTCTGATCTATAGCGGAAGTTCACGAATGCCTTCGCATAGGAGGCGGCGATGGCGAGCGAACTATCGGTCGAAGCCCCGTCGACAACGATGACTTCCAGCGTGGTATACGTTTGCGCCCTGATGGAATCCAAGCAACGTGACAGGAAGTGTCCGTGATTGCGGTTGGGGACGATAACGCTGACTGTTGGGGTGGGGGTCATGGGGTTACCGATATCCGCAGGTCATGAAGGGCTGAAGGTTTTCTTGCGCACACATAAAGGCTTGGCGAGAAGTATTTCACGGTTTCGCGCGTGGCAGCCCGGATCAGACCTCGCCATACGGCTTGGGATGCTTTCATGAGCGGCACCTTGAGCCATCGATATTGTTCAATACTGGCAATAGCTTCATCGGCGAAGACGGGCATGTCAAAACCGCCATTCACAAGTAACGTCCGCAAGGCGACGGTGGTAAAGGTCCAGTGGTGCGTGATGTCATTGAATAGATGGCGCCCGACAAGGGGGCTGTCGCCGTTGGGCAACCGGAGGATCAGGCATCCGCCCGGCTTGAGGGTGCGATGGCATTCCATTATGAACAAGGGTATCCGGTCCTTTGGGAGGTGCTCAATGAAATCGATGGCGATCAGGCAGTCCCACATATTGACGTCGTGGTTCGCGAGTTCCTGAATGGAGTCCGTGAGTTTGACGGGAACGCCGGATGCCCTGGCTAGGGCAATCTGATATTCCGACGAATCGCTTCCTTCGATGCGGCAATAGCCCCGCATGCGGAGGTAGCGCAACATGATGCCGGGGCCGCAGGCGACCTCATGGATGGTAGCGTTGCGTGACGGGGGCAACCATGGGGTTAACAGTCGGTCATAGACCGGGCGCATGTGTCGCGCTAGTTGATCGGCATCGTCGGCGGTTTCCAAGCCCCGCGCCTTGGCTTGGGATCGATAGTCATCCTTGGTGGTCATGGTGTTTTTCTTGGGGGATTCAGATTGACGACCGGTTGAGCTCCTTGAGGAGACGGATGCCTTGAAGCGGGACGAACCAGTAGTTGGTAAGTAATCCGGCCAGCAAGGTTGCCATGGCAAACCCCAGAAGTCCAAGTTGAGATCCCAGTGTCAGGCACAAGGTGAGGTTGATTGCGCCCGAAAGCAGTGTGGACATCACGAATGGGTTGCGGCCCCGTGCGAGAACAAAGGCGCCCCAGCCCCCGGCGAAATTCATCATGGCAAAATCGAGCGCCAGAACCAGCAAAGGCATTCCGGTCAGATAACGACCGGGTCCGACCCACCAGTTTACGAGCGTGGGACTTGCCACATAGAAGAGCAGGTTTACCATGGCCACCAGGACGCCTGTCAGGGCCAGCGAGCGCCGCATGCGATGGGCGGCGTCTGCGTACTGGCGAGCGCCGATTTGCTGGGTAAACAGCGGCAACTGGGGGAACATGAATTGGAGGCACGTCTGATTGAGTACGGTGCCCAAGCGTTGGGCGAGGTAGAAGGCGGGTACGGCGGCCGCCCCCAGCAAGAACCCGATCAGGGGGACCTGCACGGACAGCACCATGAACGCACTGAGACTCAGGATGCCCAGCGGGGCCGCGACCCGCAGGAATTTCACCCGATGGTTACGGGGGATTGGCATGGGGCGCTCCAGATGGCGGCCGGCGACGTGATGCACGCACCAGCGTGTTCCCAGATAGTATAGGAGCGCCGTCCCGAGAACGGCGAGGGCCATGTGAATGAACCGTCCGTCAATCAGCAGGACGGCGACGACGCCCAAACCGCTTAACAACTGTTGGGTTCCCGTCAGCATCCGGGTTAGGTAGACCTTCGCCATGCCGTCCAGAAGTGCCTGGTGGGGTTTCGCTTGTATGACCAGTAGGGTCGACAATCCCAGTACATACCAGGAGAGGGCGGTTTCGGGGGTGCGATGTTCAAGTATCCTGCCAGCCGGGATCACGGCGTGATACAGAACGGCTATCACGATGAAACCGATGCCGCAGATCCATCGGAAAATCCGGCGTGTAAGCGTATAGACATCACTTATGCCCTCCCAACCGGGGCGGAGATCCAGAAAGTCTGTGTTGGTTCCGGTTAACGGGCTACGGGCGGCTAAGGAGAAGGCGATCTGCCGGGACAAGACCAGGGTAAAACCGAAGTCCGTCAGTTGCAGGATTCCCAAAACTGACTGGAAGAAGAACCATAGTCCGGCCTCGCCGGGCGGTAGCAGGCGAATGACAAGCGGGACGGCTACGACGGCGGCAACCAGTCCGCATGCCTGCTGGTACCATCCGGCCAGGGTGCCCGCCCGGGCGGGATGCCGGTCAATCCAATGGAGTGCGCTGGTGATCAAGGGTTTACAGGCGATGGCGGGGAGTTAAGACCCCTTTGCTTGAACGATCCCGGCTTTCAGTTGCAGCCAAGGGAGCAAGTCTGACGGCACCTGGGGTTTCTCGATTCGCGCCGCAAACAGGTTTCCCTGCTTTGGAAAACACCGTACAAAAAACGTGTAGAACGGCATCAGGGTTCGAACGACGGCATACTTGATGTCTTTGCCTCCGATAAATTCCGATCCGGGTTGGTCATACCCATAGGCAAACGTCAACCGGTGACGGGCAATAGGCGCAAACGATTGGATGGTTTTTTCGATTTCCCGTTCGGTGAACCGGTAAACGTAATTCGGGATTGTCGAGTTATTGACGCCCCCGCCCGCCCCCTTATTGTCGCAAACCACAGTATTCTCATAGGTTTGGGCCAATCCAAGGCGCATCATGATGCGGACCGTCAGGTTGTCAGGGGGCTCTACCATGATGAGGGCTTTGCGGGCCACGCGGTACATTTCCAGGAGTCCCCGGTGTGGCGAGTGGCAATGGTGCAAACCCGCGTGCACCACTACATAGTCATACTCGTCGGCGCCAAACCCCAAGGCTTCGACATTTTGCCGACTCCATGGATAGGGGTGAAATGCCCCCTGATCGGAAGGGGGCTCCAGATTGGACAAGGTAACGCGCGAAAACCCCAGGGCGTGGAACACATCCCGGTCATTCGGTCCTCCTGCCACAACCAAGACCGAGGACTGTCTATCCGGGATCCATTTGGACAGCGTTTTGCGGTAGAACATCAATCGTGCGTTCATGATCTTACTCAGTGTACGATATTGGCACACTCCGTGCCCGTGGGTTATGCGGAGGCAGAACCCGAACACTCCTCTTTCAAAATGGCCATTATAGGACCTGCCAGTATTGAAAATCAACGAGGGAAGTTGGCGTCAAGACGCGACAACAAGTTATCAGAAAGGGAGTATGAATGTTTGTTGGAGAAAATGGGGATGGGATTACTGATTAAATTCCCCAAAGTGATTTCCGGGCGCGAGATGTCACTTCCTGAGTTGATGATAGTATTTTTGCGCGATATCTCTTCGCAAATAAAATCCCCATTTGTCGTCAACCCCTGGGCGGGGGGAAGGCACATAGCAATAATCAAACTTTTCGTTAAGGGCAAAATGAAGAAGCAGATCGGGAGCAAAGCCAAAGTCAGTCTTCCTTGTCAGGCTTTTGCGAGCATGCTGCAATTTACCCTCAATTGAGGCATCGGAATTATCGGCAGGAATGATGGCTTGAATTTTCCACTTTTGGAGGGTTGCATCAATGTTCCACTTGTTGTGACCGGGGGGGCCCCACTTAACTGGCGAAGTTGCGATGAGTTCATCAGCCTTTCCCAAGAAATCGGCTATTTCAAAGCGTGGCAAATGATAACTAACGCCTAAAAAGAAACAACCGATGGCGCCATCGGCGGGGTCAAGATGGCTGTCAATCCACTTTGCGATGACAAATTGCTGTGCGCTGGGGGAGGCAAGGATCCTGCTGGGAGAAACTATTGCGTTTTTGCATTTGGCGGGAATTGCCGCCAATAAATTAATCCCAACCACAGCGCAGGCGATTGCAAGCAATAAGCGACTTGTGCGCGAAAAGGACAACTCGATCGGTCCGCTTGCGATGGGTTTTGTAAAAAGGATGAGGGGTGGTGCCGACGAAGAAATCACCGCGGCCATAACACATGCCGGCGTCCAGAACATTCGAGCCGCCTGAAAAGCATCGCTATTGACAGCGGCGATTACTGCTGTGACGGTACAACCGATAACAATAGAGCGGATTATGCTGTTTGCTTTCGAGTCTACATGGGTGAAGTAAAGCGTGATCAAGAACATAAGCAGAGTGAGAGCGGTGTAGGAAAGAAGGCTGTTGTCGATGAAATATTTGACAGCATATTCAAACGATGGTGATGCGCACACTTTAAGCCGAGCCGTTGTTGGCGTCAGATGGCCAAACTGGGCATAGTTGCCAGTGAGAGCAATGATCACTATCAACAAAGAAGGAAATAATCCAAAAAAGCCAAAAAGCCTGATGCTTCCGCAGGAGAAATACAAAGCCATCAGTATGGAAAAAGCTATGAGTATGCCGTCTGGTCGGAACAAGGCTCCCATGGCCAACGAGACTGATGCAACAACAAGACTGGCTGGATGCTTGGCCCGAGGACTCAGGGCAATACAGGTCGAGAAAGTCAAAAACAACCCTTGGAATAAATGATCCCATCCGGTTAGCGCGAATTCACTATTGGTCTTTGTTAAAATCAAGGCGGCTACGAGGAGAACGGCATTTGCTAATGCCCTCGAAAACAACACTAACATGCCGAGGGTAACGGCAACAGCCGCGAGCCCCAACAAAGCATAGGCACCTACAGATATGTTTTCAGGAAACACCTTCAAGAGCGCGGCGAACAAATAGGGTGACAAATATGACGTGGATGGCTGAGCCAGATCATGGCGGTTGAATGCCGGAATGCCGGTCTCATTAAGAATGTGCCCAGATCGAAGTGACACCATGACATCATCATGCAAGTGGATTGGAGTGCCAAGCAGTCTGGTAAAGAAGGGAATCTCAGGATCAACGGCAAAACTGTAAATTTCAGGCCAAGCGCTGCTCCCGGCGATGAACACGGCCGCCAACAGGCATACTAGTGTCGAGACGGTCACTCTTCGGCCTGTAATATGTCCTGTGTTTTGTTCGCCTGGATGATTGGCGAGTTTCGCTGGCGCATCCGAGGGATCCGAAGTATTGTTTGGTGAATTCACGTTATCATTCCATAACCGTACAACAAGCGGAACAAATCGCGAGTTGCTTTGGCGCTACTGCAACACGGTCCAGTCCCAATAATTAGAGCCGATAATGTGGTCGGAAAGTGGAAACAGTCAACCTTGATTATTGGTGACCGATTGAAGTCGGACCTGACGCAACTACGCCCGTGCACATCAGGAAAAGACACATGCCTGTTTTTGGCCAAAATGGGATGCTGGTGAAAAGGAGGTCAATGTCCGTCGCCTACAGGACTTCGGTAACGGTGGGTTTGCCTGCCTTACGGTCCTGGTATTGCTGTTCGATCCAGGCGTAGGTCTTGGCCAGGCCCTGTTTGAGCGGGGTCCCCGGCTCCCATCCTAACATCTTGCGGATAAAGGTGTTGTCGCTGTTGCGGCCGGCAACCCCTTTGGGTGCGGTCAGGTCATAACTGCGTTTCAACTTCACCCCGCCGATCTCCTCGGCGTAGTCCACCAGTTGATTGATCGAAACCAACTCGTTGGATCCCAGGTTGATCGGCGTCGCGATCAGGGCATCCGAGTGCATGATCATGTCGATCCCCTTGATGCAGTCATCAATGTACATGAAACTGCGGGTCTGCTGGCCGTCGCCCCAGATGGAGATGGAAGGATTGTTGGTGTCCTTGGCCTCGATGACCTTGCGGCAGATGGCAGCGGGGGCCTTCTCGCGGCCGCCATCCCAGGTGCCGAACGGACCGTAGACATTGTGGAACCGGGCGATGGCGGTCTTCAGGCCGCGTTCCGCCCAGTATTCCTGGCAGAACATCTCCGATACAAGTTTTTCCCAGCCGTAGCCGCGTTCGGCCATGGCGGGATAGGCGTCGGCCTCTTTCAGCGCCACGACGTCGTGGTGTTCCTGAAGCGTGGCGTTGTAAACGCAGGCGGAGGAGGAGAAGAAGTAACGCTGGGCGCCGGCGCGGTGGGCCGCCTCGATCATGTGGGTGTTGATCAGGATGCTACGCAAGCATTCGATGCGAAAGCGTTCGATGAAGCCCATGCCGCCCATATTGGCCGCCAGGTTGTACACTTCGGCGGCGCCTTTACAGACGTGCTCGCAGTTGACCGGATCACTCACATCCAGACACAGGGACTCCACGCCGGGGACTTGCTGATACCAGTTGCCCAAGGGTTTCTTATCCACCGCGCGGATCCGGGTGAATCCCAGATTGTGAAAATGCCGGGTCAGTGCCCCGGCGATAAACCCCCCGGCACCGGCGATGACAATCAAGTCGTTCTTATCCAGTCCACAGGTTGTGGCGGTTTTTGGCTCTTGTTGCATAACGACTCCTCTTCGTGATGCCGATCGGCTAGTATGACGGCACTGCGGAACGTCTAATACTCTTTCCTGGAAAAACATTCAAGAAACGGGTTGTTCATGGCGTGATGGAGTGCTAACGTCTCCCTCCTTTACATTGATCCGCAGAGCCAGGAGGGATGACATGGAAATCATGGTTGTTGATTGTTCAGGGTGCAAGGCGCGTTTGAAAATCAAGGTCCCGCCGGGACGGATTCTGAACGAGATCAAATGTCCAAAATGCGGCGTCAAGAATGCGCCTCCGAAAGGTGGCGCTGCCGTTCAGGAATCCAATGAACCAGCGCCTCCCGCACAAACTCCTGCAGGGGCGCCGCCTTCAGAGCCTGCCGCACCGCCAACGATCCCGAAGGCCACACCACCCGCACCTTTGCCGGCGGCCCCGCCTCCGCCGCCGACGTCTGCCGGCGCGGTGGAACCGGGGACTGTGTTGGTCAAGTGCGATGCCTGTCAGTGGCAGACCAAGGTGCCGCAGGCGTTTGTGGGCAAGAAGATTCGTTGCCGGCAGTGTTCGGCGATCATTCTGGTGGGTTCAGGCATAGTGACCTCGGCGCCGTCCGCATCGGTTCCGCCTGCGCCGGCCACACTGTCCAAGTCCGTGCCAGTCAAGGCAACAGGTTCTGTGTCACCGGCGCCGAGTGGGCCGAGTCAAGCGGTTCCTCCCCCGGCGCCGATCTCCGAGGCGAAAGTGGCGCCTCCGGCCGATGATGCCAAGCCCATTACCCTGCCGGCGCCTTCCGCCTCGGCCGCCACGCAGGCGCTCAAGGTTGAGCTGGAGAATGTCAAAGCGCGGATGCAGGCGCTGGAGGACCAGGCGAAAGAGGCGGATCGGCGCGCGCAGCATGCCGAGAAACGCATGCAGGAATCAGACAAGGCGTTTCGCGATCTGGCGGGGAAACACGCGCTGGAATTAATGGCGTTGCATCGCAAGACGGAAGAACAGGAGCGGGAACTGGAGGATTACCGAACGTTTGCCTTCAAAATCGCCACTGATTACGAAGAGGAAATTGAGAAGGCAGAGAAACGGATTGCCATTCTGAGGGACCGGCTGACCCGGTTTACCACCTGACGGTTCCCGGGTCCCTCTCCATGCGTACACTTCTGATTACGCCGCCGATGGTGCAGATTAATGCTCCGTACCCGGCTACGGCGTATCTTGCCGGGGTTTTACGGGAACAGGGGTGTGCGGTCTGTCAGGCGGATGCGTCGTTGATGCTGGCCTTGCGTTTGTTTTCCGCTGCCGGCATCCGGAAGATCGGGAAGGATCTTCGTCCCAAGGCGCGGGGTGCGTCGGTGCGTCATTTCCGGGCGCATGTCCGGAACTATGCCGATACGATGGATGGCGTCATCCGGTTCTTGCAGGGGCGGGACCCGTCGTTAGCCCACCGTATTGTGACGCGGCGGTATCTGCCCGAAGGTCCCCGCTTCGATGCCCTGGATGAGTCCGTTGGTCATCCCGCCCCGTTGTCCACGCATGATCTGGGGGTGCATTTGGCCAGTCTTTACCTGGATGATGTCAGCGATGCGATTCGTGACGGTGTGGACTCGCGTTTCGAACTGGCCCGGTATGGGGAGAAGTTGGCCGCCAGTGCGGCGAGTTTCGGTGGTCTTGCGTCCGCCTTGCGCCGAAAGCCGACCCTGGTCGATAGCATGATCGACGAGATTGCCGAAGAATTGGTCCGCGCCCATGCGCCGGAACTGGTGGGATTGACGGTGCCGTTTCCCGGCAACGTCTACGGGGCCTTCCGGATGGCGCGCCGCATCAAGAAACTCTCGCCTGACGTCACGATTGTCATGGGGGGCGGTTACGTGAGCACCGAACTGCGCGATCTGGCGGATCCCCAGGTGTTCGACCATGTCGATTTTCTGGTTCCCGACCAGGGCGAGTCGGCCCTATTGGGGTTGATCCGGAATCTGGAGGATCGGAAACTGCCATTGCTGCAATTGATCAATGCGGACGGGGCGCAGGCGCCGGATATACTTACCCGTACGTTCTACCGTCGCGAGGGTCGGGTGGTGCGACCAGCGTTCGACAGGCATCATTCGGGGGGGTGTGGTGGCGGGGCAACGCCTGACTTCACGGGACTCCCGCTGGCGGACTATGTGTCCATGGTGGAGATGCCCAATCCCATGCATCGCCTTTGGTCCTGCGGACGCTGGAACAAGTTGGTGTTGGCCCGCGGTTGCTACTGGCATCGCTGCGGGTTCTGCGATACCTCACTGGACTACATCGCGCGGTACTCGCCGACCCCCGTGGATGTCTTGATCCGGCAGATAGAGGCCGTCATTCATCAGACCGGGCAGACGGGGTTTCATTTTGTGGATGAGGCCATGCCGCCGGCCTTGTTGCGGCGGTTGGCGGAGCAACTGATTGAGCGGCGGATTCAGATCACCTGGTGGGGAAACATCCGGTTCGACAAGGCGTTCACCCCTGAACTGGCGGAATTGATGGCGCGGTCGGGGTGTGTGGCGGTGACCGGCGGATTGGAAGCGGCGACGGACCGGTTGCTGGCCCTGATGGACAAGGGATTCACGATGGGGCAGGCGGCGCGGGTGATGAGGGGGTTCGCCGAGGCCGGGGTTCTGGTGCATGCCTATCTCATGTATGGGTTCCCGTCGCAGACGGCGCAGGATGCGGTGGATGCGCTGGAGTTTGTCCGTCAACTCTTTGAGGCGGGCGTTGTGCACTCGGCCCACTGGCACCGGTTCGCCCTTACGGTCCACAGTCCCATTTACAGGACCCCTGAACATTACGGGATTCGCCTGTTGCCAATGCCGGAGGCGACATTTGCCCGGAACGAGGCGTTATTCGTGGATTCGGTGACGTGCGACCATGAGGCGCTTGGGCGGGGGTTGCGCAAGGCCCTTTACAACTATATGCATGGGCTTGGACTGGATTTTGATTTGCAGTCCTGGTTTCGCGATCCGGTGCCGCCGCCCACGGTGGCGACTGATTTTGTAGCGAGGAAGACTGGCGACATGGAGTGCAAGGAGGAAGACAATGAGTAAGAAGACCTTCGTGAGTGTTGTTGTGCTGGCGGCGATGACGATGGTTCAGGGATGTGCCGTTTTTTACACGACGGACATGACTGACGCCAATGGGTCTAAGGACCGTGAATTTGGGCTTTTCGGCGGGTGCCTACCCTTGTGGCACTATAGAAATGTACGTTCCCCAGTGCCGATTGTGCCGGTGCAGTGTGGTGGTGCGCAGCAGGTGCATTAGACAAGCCGACGAAGTTGATGGCCGGGGTGCGCAATACTCGTGGCGTTTACCAACCGATTAGATCATGCTGATGGAGTCGTTCCGAGCGGTCGGTGTTCCGGGCGAGTGTCCGAGCCGTCCCAGGGGATAATCCATTATCGGAGTTAGGCGTATGCTCAAAGGAATTGCACATATCTGTATCAGTTCCGTTGATTTGGCGGCGACGGAGCGGTTCTACTATTCCGGCCTTGGCATGATCAAGGTTTTTGATTTTGTCCGCAAGGACGAGGTGATTGGCTTTTACCTGAGAGCGGGCGGCAATGCCTTTGTGGAAGTCTTCCGGCGGGGCTCAGTCAATCCGGAGGCAGGGGGCCCCATCAGTCATCTGTGTCTTGAGGTATCGGACATTGACGCAGTGGTGGCGCGGCTTAAGGCCCATGGGTACGAAACGACGGCGAAGGTGATGGGGGCGGATCACAGTTGGCAGGCGTGGGTTACTGATCCTGCCGGGGTGCGGATTGAGTTTCACCAGTATACGCCGGACAGTTGCCAGTTGACCGGGGCGCCTTGTCTTCTGGAGTGAGTCCCGATACCACGGGTTGATATCCCCGGGAACGAAGAGTGTCCTCCCTGCTCACCGCCTTCGCCGCATCCTGGTAAATAAGCGGGTTGCAGGAAAGACCTATGTATGGCAGCATTCAAACCATGGTTACAGTAAGCGAGATCAAGGCGTTTTGTGGACGGCTGGCTGTGGAATACCGGCCGAGCCGGATTGTTCTGTTCGGGTCCTACGCTCACGGCAAACCCCGGCCGGATTCGGACGTTGATCTGCTGGTGGTGATGCCGTTCAAAGGGAGCGGTGTCAGCAAAGCCGCCGAGATGATCCGGAAACTGAGCCCGCCCTTTGCTGTGGATCTGGTTATCCGAACGCCATCTTTTTCTTGAAAGAGGCCACTAACGGAAGGTTGCTGTATGAAGCCCCTGACGCGTGAGTGGATTGTCAAAGCCGAGGCGGATTATCGATGATCTCAACGGCCTGGCCCGCGGCCGCGGCCTCTTTGGCGGCGCGTTTGCCCCGCTGGCCGCACATTTTGTTGCTGTACCAGCCGTAATAGCGGACGAGCTGGAAGCTCTTGTCCGGGATGTGCTGCGTGATGGCCGCTATGAAGTCGCAAGGCGTGAAGACCTCGAAATTGCGCTGAATCTTCTGGTGTGATCACCACTCCCCGTGAGCAACAACTGTGCGCCCTGTAACAGGCACCCCGCCGCAGGTAGCGCGCAGTTCAATCGTAATCACGGCGTTTGGATCCTCGGACTCGAAAGCCGGCAATGGCGCGTGCAGGCGCATCCCGCCCGAGCAGCCGGGCTCAAAGGTGCCTAGCCGGTTGGTCACACACCCGGATGTTGCAAGGAACTCTGCCGTCTCCGGCTTAATCACGAACCCGGTGCAGACCTGTCCTCCCGCGTTGAGCACCTCCACGTCGCCTGTGCTGACGTGGGCCTCGCCAAAGCAGTTCCGAACGTTAAAGCGCAACTCTGCAGGTCGGCCACTCTGTTGCCACCAGGTTTCCCACTGCGCACGCGTCCAGTTGCCGCCGTCCGTTTGGCCGGAAATCTCCGCCAACAGCGATCGCAACATCGAACGATTCTCGTCGACCCCAACGTCGAACAGTAAGAACAGCGCCGGCATATCGGCCAACCCGGCTGAACCTGCGATCGCGCTCCAGATCGCCTGGTAGACGCAACACTCTGGATTGGTATCGCGGCTATACAGCCGGATCAATTGCGGGGTCGCCTTCAGTTCAGCCAGGCGCTCGATGCGCCCGAAACAGTTGTGCACATCTTCTTCTGCCAAAGCTTCCGCCATGATGACGTCCGCCGCGTTTGTTCGCGTGCCCGGCACGGTTCCGGCCATTTCTCCGATGGCCATGCTGGCACACAGCAAGACAAGTCCCATGGTCGTGATGCGTTTCTCATTTCTGCGCATGGTTTTTAACCTCCGTCTACAAGGCCTCACAGGTAAGCGACTTCCCGAAGCGACTTGAAGTTAGTGGCAGGAGCCTGCAGTATTTCTTGGCGTTTATCAACCGATTAGATCATGCTCGCAACGCGTCTTGTCACCTGGAGTGAGTGTATGAAAAAACCGCGCAGTCTGTTGGTTGCCCTGTTGATGCTCTGTGGGGCGTCGGTACTGATGTCGGGGATTGTGGCGGTGATTCCCTTTCGGATGGAGGGGCCGACCCACATGGT
>CAZHRU010000072.1:0-14493 GCA_964535015.1 uncultured Verrucomicrobiota bacterium
GAGAAGACTTCAGGTGCCGGGGTGTTATTCCTTCTGGGATTTGCATTGTGCCATAGCGATCTCTGTCCTGCGGTTGGCAAGGGTGATGTGGGCAAGGGTGATATGGTGTATTCATATTGACGCACAATTTGAGAAGACATAGGCTCCATAGCGCTGGTTGGTTAACGCATGAAAGACTTTGCCTCGCCAACAATCGTTCAAGAAATGCGGAACACGTCGTCATATCGCGGACAGACCACCACCCGCCGGAAATCCAAGCGTATCCCATCGGTTGTTCACGCAGCCCCTGCCACCCAACCCCCGACCCCACTCGTAAGGCAGTTGGAACACAAACTTGCACTCGAACAGTTGCTCGCCACGGCATCCACCTGGCTCGCGAATGTGACAAGCACAGACCTGGATGCGGCCGTGAACCAGGTGCTGGCCGATGCGGGCCGCTTTATCGGTGTGGATCGCAGTTACCTGTTTCATGTCGACGACAATCTTACCGTGGCCGACAATACAAACGAATGGTGCGCCCCGGGCATTCACTCCCAGATCGCTGAACTCCGAAATATCCCCGCCGGCGGGTTCCGCTGGATGCGGCAACAGTTGTGCAATGGCGAGCCGCTGTGCCTCCCGCGCGTTGCGGACCTTCCTTCGGATGCGGTGGCGGAACGACAGCTCATGGAACAGGGCAAGGTCCGATCCGCCATTCTCGTGCCCGTCCGGCATAGCGGCAAACTGGTCGGATTCATCGGCTGTGATGCAGTCCGGCAAGAGCGCCATTGGACCGACGCCGATGTCCGCCTGCTGCGGCTTTTGGGGGAGGTCGTCGCTGACGCCATGACTCGCTGCCGGACCGATGAGGCCCTGCGCGATATGGCCCAGGAATGGCAGAGCACCTTCGATAGTGTATCCGATGCGGTATGGTTGCTAGATGTCGATCAACGCATCCTTCGCTCCAACAAGTCCGCCGAAACCTTGTTCGGTAAGCCCGTTCACGAAATGCTGGGGCGTCACTGCTGGGAAATCGTCCACGGCACCGATCAGCCAATTCCGGAGTGCCCCGTTGTTCGCATGAAGCGCAGCCGGCAACGGGAGTCCATGGAATTGGCCATCAACGGCCGCTGGTATCAGGTGACGGCGGATCCGATGCTGGCCCAGAATGGCGAACTGCTCGGTGTGGTGCATATCGTTAGCGACATCACCGAGCGGAAACGGACCGAGGAGGCCCTGCGCCGTTTGACAACCGAACTGGAGCGGAGGGTTGACGAGCGAACGGCGGCGTTGAAGGAAAGCATGGCCCGGCTGGAGACCCTGAGGGAGGTCGTCAGCCGCGGCCCGGTCGTCCTCTTTCTCTGGCGGGTCGCTCCAGGCGAGTGGCCTGTCGAAATGGTATCGGACAACGTGGCTGCCGTGCTGGGTTACACGGCCGAGGATTTCATGAGCGGCAGGGTGTCGTGGCCGGGCATCACCCACCCGGAGGACGAGCGACGGCTGGAGGCCGAGGTTGGCCATTACCTTGAACATGATATTCCGGAGTGGAGTCAGGAGTACCGCGTGACAACCCGATCGGGGGCCCTGTGCTGGATCCAGGACTGGAACCGCCCCATCAAGGATGCCCGTGGAACCGTCACCCATATCCAAGGCATTCTCGTGGATGTCACGGTGCGCAAGCAGGCGGAACTCGCGGTAACTCGCAACAATCGTACCCTGCGCGTGCTGGCACAGTGCAACCAGGCGTTGGTTCGAGCGACGAGCGAACAGGCATTGCTGGATGACCTTTGCCGGATCATTGTTGAGGCGGGCGGCTATCGGGCGGCCTGGATCGGCTATGCCGAACACAATCCGCGGAAGTCGGTACGGTTGGCTGCACACGCGGGTTTCACCGGGGAACGGTTCCCCCACGTGCACTCACCGGGAACCGGGGCCAAGTCCGACGACTGCCCCGTCCGCAAGGCGATCCGCACCTGCAAACCATCCGTTTGTCGGGATACTTCCAAGACCCCGATACCGGCGGCATGTAGACGCGACATCTTGAAACGCGGCTGCGCATCGGCGCTGGCCATGCCCCTGCTGACGCCGGAAACTTGTTTGGGCGCGCTGGTCGTCTATGCGACCGCGTCTGACGCGTTCGAGGATGCCGAGGTCGCGTTGTTCCAGCAGTTGGCCAACGACCTTTCGGTCGGCATCATGGCGCTCCGGGGCCGCGAGCAGCGCAGGGAATTGGAGCGTCGGGTGCTCGACATCGCCGAACGGGAGCAACGGCGGCTAGGACAGGACCTGCACGACGGCGTCCTTCAATCCATCGTCGCCACCGGCTACCTGATCTGTGCGGCTCGGGATACACTCGCCCACGAGTTTCCGGCAGTAGCCGCCAAGTTGGAACAGGGCCAACGATTAGTCAACAAGGCCGTGCAGCAGGCCCGCGAGCTGGCAAAGGGACTCTTCCCGTCGGAGATACAGTGGGGCGGACTTGAGGATGCCTTGAAAGAACTAGCCAGGCAAACCGAGGATGCGTTCGGCATTGCCTGCCGTTTCAAGGGCCAAAGGAACGCCGAACCGATGGACAGCACCTTGGCAAGCCACGTCTATCGCATCGCACAGGAGGCGGTGAGCAACGCCGCCAAACACAGCAAGACCCGGACAATTCAGATCCGGCTGTCGTGTGACCGTGGACGTCTGGCGCTGATCGTGCGGGATTCAGGGATTGGCTTCACCAAGCCGGCGGGGACATCGACCGGGATGGGCCAGCGGATCATGCAATACCGGGCAGACATCATCGGCGCCGTCTTGAGCATCGACAGTCACAGGAGCAAAGGCACCACTGTCACTTGCGTGCTCCCTCCCGCCGCCACACGCAGCAAGGCCAAAACGCCAGCGCGCAGCCCGGCTAGCAATGCGTGATCATGCTCAGGTAGAGCCGGCGCGTATCCCTGCCAACATAGCCCGATTGCCCTCGTTTCGAATATCATGAATACGCTCTGCGCCCTGAGGGGATGCCTTGTCGAGCCTGAATTTGGTGAATTGCGGGACGTTCACCAAAAAAAGGGAGCGGTGCCCGCGACTATTCTTTCGCCCAGCACCGCTCTTCTCGCCGGGGAGAGTTCTGCCTGCTTTGCCTTTTCTTCGGGGTCAGTCTATCAGGTTCTTTCTGTTGGCCGGAAGCCGGCCTTGGCCTAACTGCACCCCGTTCTCTCCCCACGGCGACATTATACTGCCGGGCCTCGTTGCTGTCCATGGAACCGATCAAGTTTTTGGTGGGCTTCCGACCGTTGCCTGAGGGCGCAGGGGATGGTGTTGCCGGGCTTGACGCCGTCGCGTGTCCGTGGCAGAAGTAGAGAGGGGGCGGGGTGATTGTCAGGTTGATTGGGGGTGGCCGTGCCGGAACAGAATAACGATTGGTCTCTTGTCGCACAGGTCAAGGAGGGTGACGAGAGGGCGTTTGATGTGATCATGGAGCGATACAAGCGTCCCGTGATGGGGTTTGTCTATCGCATGACCGGCGATGCTGTGGAAGCGGAGGATGTGGCGCAGGACGTGTTTATCCGGGCCTATCAGGCGATCCGGAAACCGGGGTTTCATCAGGCCACGGCGCAGTTTTCGTCTTGGCTTTTCCAGGTGGCCCGGCATGCGGCATTGGACTACCAGCGGAAGAAGCGACGGCACCCGGCGCTGTCTCTTGCTGTCATGGAGGACGGCGGAAACACCGTGGCGAGTCCGGGGAAGACGGCGCGGGAGCAGGTGGCGGATAACGAGGTTGGTGAATTCGTCGCCTCTGCCGTTGCCCGCTTGCCGGAAGACCAGAGAACGGCGATCATTCTTTCGGAGTATGAGGGGTTTTCGGATGTCGAGATCAGCGATGTCCTGAAGTGTACGCAGAAATCGGTCGAGGCGCGTTTGTATCGTGCCCGGCGGTTCCTGAGGAAGGTGCTGGTTCGCCATCTAGGTTAGGAGTCTTTGGGGAAGCGGCGCATCGCCGACTTTTTTGCAGATAGTGGCCTGTTAGGTCTTGCAAGGGGAAGTTCCGGCGAAAATCAAGCGGGGGGCGGCATTCGAAAGAATGCCGCTACGGGGAGAGGAATTGATGGGCATGCTGTTACGGGGAGAGGAATTGATGGGCATGCTGTTACGGGGGGGGATTGGGGGGGAATGAAGACTTTTCCCGTAGCGGAATCCGTTAGGATTCCGATGTCCGTGACCCGCGGCACTATTCTGCGAGGGATTTTCCGGGTTCCGGCGTTCTACAGTGTGGAGGGAGATTAGTATGACAGCAAAACGACAGCAAGACGAGCACTTGGGTGCTTTGCTCAGGGAGTGGAAGGCCGTGGAACCGGGGGTCGGGTTTGAGGCGGCGGTATGGCGGCGATTACGGGAGGCGGAAGAGCAACCCGTGGGTGCTGTTGTGTCCGGGTGGCGGAACCCGGCGTCGGCATGGATCAATGTGGCGGCCGCGGCGGCGGCGGTGGTCATTGCCATGGGGGTGGCCTTTGCTGTGCCGAGGGCACAGGAGGATCGGCATGTCGGCGGACCGTTGTTGCATCGGCACACCTTGGTTGGTGCGTATCTTTCCGTGACGATAGGAGGCTCCCGATGAACCGTCAATGGGCACTTCCGCTGGTTGTTGCCGTTGTGGCGGGACTGGTGGCGTACGGGGTCACTACGCGCGTCATCCGGGGGGATGGGGGCGATCCGCTTGACCGGCTCCAGGATGTAGGGTTGCTGACCCGGGAGTTGGGACTCAGTTCCGCGCAGGCCAGAGAAATCAAGGCGTTGCAGGTGGGGCTTGGTGAGAAGCTGAACGATTGTTGTGCCCGTCATTGCGGGGCTCGTGCGCGTCTGGCGCAGGCGTTGATTTCCGAGACGAACGGCAACGGGACGGCGGACGTCATCCTGGCGGAGATGTGTCAGGCGTATGAGCAAAGTGAGCGGGCCGCGATGGATCAGATTCGGAAGGTGCGTGCCATATTAAATGAGGAGCAGAGGAAACGGTTTGATGCCATGATCACGGCGTGCATGTGTTCGTCGTGCGGCACGGGGGCGGGGTGTGGGGGGATGGGGGAGGGGGAGTGAATGGTGAATAGTGAATAGTGAGTGGTGAATAGTAAAGAGAAAGGGTGAAGACAATGAAGACGATGGCAATGATGGTGGGAGCGGTGTTGCTGATGGGAATTGGGGTGACCTTGGCGGGGGACGCCCCGAAGGAAGCGGCGGCAGTCAAGAAGCAGACGGTTTGCCCGATTATGGGGGGGGCGATCAACCCCAAGATCTATGTGGATGCCGAAGGGAAGCGGGTCTACTTCTGTTGTGGCGGATGCCCGGCGGCCTTCAAGAAGGATCCGGCGAAGTATATCAAGGCGATGGAGGCGGAAGGGATCACCTTGGACAAGGCCGAGGCGGCGAAACCGAAGCCGTGATGATGAAGTTGACGCAGCAGCCGCCGTTCCGGCGGTTGCTGTGTTTTGGACTGCGTTTGTCGGGATGGCGAACGGCAGTTCGAAGCGATATGAGGGCCTGTTGTGAGAACTAGCGGTAAAGTGATCTGGCTTTTGGTGTTTCTGCTTATTGTGCGGCCGGGATCGATGGTGCGGGCCGAGATGGCGGAGACCAATCTGTCGCTTTCGGCCGTGGAGGAGGTGGCGATACGAGACAATGCGGATTTGAAGCGTCTGCGAGCCCAGTGGGAGGCCATGCTTGAGCGGCCGGTTCAGGCAGGCGCGCCGGCCAATCCGATGCTGACCTATGGCGGCATGGATGCCGCCAGCGGAGGGGTTTGGCCCGATACGGGCGAGAAGCGGATCATGGTGCAGCAGGAGTTGCCGGGGCGTGGCAAGCGCGCGTTGCGCGCGGGGGTGGCGGCCAGCGATGCCGAGGCAGCCCGTCAGGAACTTGAGATCATGACCCGGGATGTGGTGATGATGGTCAAGGAAAGTTACTTTGATCTGTATGCCGTGCGGCGGATCATCGAGTTGACCGGCGAGGAGCAGAGGTTGGTCCGGCAGGCGGTGGATGTGGTGGAAACCCAGTATGGGACAGGCGAGCGATCGCAGGCCGATGTGGTGAAGGCTCACGCCGAGGTTACCCAACTGAAGCAGAAACTACTTGAGGCGCAGGCGCGAGAGGTCGTTCTGGCGGCCAAACTGAACATGCTGATGAACCGGAAGGCGGACCGTCCGGTTGGCAGGGTTGTCTTGCCGGAGGGAAAGGCATTTTCCGGCGGGGTGGAATCGTTACTGGCACTGGCGGTGAAGAGTCGGCCGGAACTCAAGGCGGTTGAAGTGAAGATCGAGAGAAGCGATCTGGAAAAGAAACTCATGGAGAAGGAATCCCGGCCTGATTACAAGGTCGGGTTGGAGTACCGGGATGTCGGGATGGGGGACGACATGGTGATGTTTACCGTTGGGGTGGATCTGCCGATTTGGAATTCGAAGGTCAAGGCCGGGGTCGGGGAGGCGGAAAAGCGGCGGGTTGCCGGCGAGTCCGAGCGTGAGGCGGTCCGTCGGCAGACGGAATTTGATGTCCAGGAGGCGTTTTCCATGCTGCGGGCAACCCGACAGGTTCTGACGTTATATCGCGAGGAACTGATACCGCAGGCGGAGGCCAGGCGGGCCGCCAGTGGAATTGGATACAGGACGGGCAAGGCGGATTTTATGGAGTTCGTGGAAAGTGAACGCTTCGCGCTTGGCGTCAAAATGATGGTGGCGATGAGTGAGGGGGCGGTTGGTATGCGGATGGCCCGGTTGGAACGGGCCATCGGCGCGCCGCCATTCACCGCCGGTGCGGCGGAAGGAGAAGGAAAGTGAAGACAAATTCCTGCCTTGTGATTTGCCTGCTGATTCTTGGAGCGGTCACTTGGACAATGCCCATGGGATGCGCGAGAAATGATAAGGGTAGCGAGGGGGTCAAGCACCCGAAATACCATTGCCCAATGCATCCCACCGTGGTGTCGGACCGGGTGATTGACTGTCCGATTTGCGGGATGAAGTTGGTGCCCATTGTGGAGGCGAAGCCGGCGTTGCCGGGGTTGCCGGGGTTGGCGGCCATATCCATTGCGCCGGATGCGCGGCAACGGATGGGACTCAAACTGGGTTCGGTTGAAAATCGCGTGATGGTGCGCCGACAGATGACCTCCGCGCGGGTGATTGAGGATGAAACGCGTTTCTTTCGGGTGACGACGAAAGTGGATGGGTGGGTGGACAGGCTCCTGGTGGCGGTGACCGGGCAGGCGGTGCGCAAGGGTGAGCCGCTGTTGACGATCTACAGTCCGGCGCTGGTCTCGGCCCAGCAGGAATATCTTGGCATTCTGCAGTCGGTGCGGCCGGTGGCAGGCGTCGCCAGCGATGTGTCGGCGGGTGGGGGCCGGTGGTTGGAGGCGGCGCGGCAACGGTTGCAGTTTTGGGACGTGGGTGATGAGCAGATTGCCCGCCTGGAGACGACGCGCCAGGTGGAGAAGGTGTTGACGTTGTATGCGCCAGCCAGCGGGTTTGTCGCCGAGAAGACCGTGTTGGCGGGGCAGAAGATCATGGCCGGGGAACCCTTGATGGTGATTGCCGATTATGCGGTGGTGTGGGGGGATGCGGATATTTATGCGTCCGATCTGGCGTACGTTCAAACCGGCATGCCCATCACGGTTACGTTTTCCTATTGGCCGGGGAAGACGTTCGGCGGTGCCGTGAGTTTCCTGTCGCCATCGCTTGATCCGGAGACTCGGACGCTCAAGGCCCGTCTGGAGATTCCCAACCCCGATTTGTTGTTGAAGCCGGGAATGTTCGGGGATGCCAGGTTGGAGTATCCCCTGGGGGAGAAACTGGCGGTGCCGGAAACGGCCATCATGAGAACGGGGGATCATTGCTATGTCTTCCGGGATGGCGCAGAGGGGACACTGGTTCCGGTGGAGGTGAAGGTGGGGGTACGCAGTGACGGTTACTACGAGGTATTGTTCGGGTTGAACGAAGGTGACCGTGTGGTGACGGCCGCCAATTTCCTGGTGGACTCGGAATCCTCTATGCGGGCGGCGGTGGAGGTTCTGACAGGAACGGAGTTATGATTCGCAGACTCATTGAATTCAGTGCGCGCAACCGTTGGCTGGTCATCATGGTGACGGCGGCGGCGGTGGCGTATGCGGTTTACACGATGAGGAACATCCGGCTCGATGCGATTCCGGACCTGAGTGATACGCAGGTGATCGTGTATACGAAATGGGACCGCAGTCCTGACATCCTGGAAGACCAGGTGACGTATCCGATCATTACCGCGCTGTTGGGAGCCCCGAAGGTCAAGGCGATCCGCGGGTTCAGTGATTTCGGGTTTTCCTATGTCTACGTGATTTTTCAGGATGGCACGGATATCTACTGGGCGCGGAGTCGGGTGGTCGAATATCTGTCCAAGATCCAGGGGAACCTGCCGCGCGGGGTAACCCCCGAACTCGGGCCGGATGCCACGGGAGTGGGTTGGGTGTTTGAGTATGCGCTGGTGGACAAGTCCGGCAAGCACAGTTTGGCCGAGTTGCGGACCTTTCAGGACTGGGTATTGCGTTACGCGCTTCAGAGTGTACCCGGGGTTGCCGAGGTGGCCGGCATTGGCGGATTCCAGAAGCAGTACCAGGTGACGGTGGATCCCAACCGGTTGCAAAATTACGGGCTCTCCCTGATGGAGTTGACGGAGGCGATCCGGCGCAATAACGACGAGGTAGGGGGGCGGTTGCTGGAGTGGAGTGGGCGGGAGTACATGGTGCGCGGGCGCGGGTACGTGAAATCCACTGAGGAGTTGGGCCAGGCGGTCGTCAAGGTGAACGCGCAGGGGACGCCGGTGTTGTTGCGCGATGTGGCGGACATTGCGTTGGGGCCCCAGATCCGGCGCGGTCTGGCCGATCTCAACGGCAACGGGGATGCGGTGGGCGGGATCGTGGTTATGCGGCATGGCGAGAACGCGATGAATGTGATCAGGCGTGTGAAGGACAAGTTGGAGGATCTCAAGCCATCGCTACCCGAGGGGGTTGAGGTGGTTACGACGTACGACCGGTCCGACCTGATCGGGAAGTCGATTGACAACCTTAAACATGAATTGCTGGTGGAGATATTGATTGTCAGTTTGGTGATCCTGTTCTTCCTGTGGCACATACCGTCGGCCGTTGTACCGATCATCACGATCCCGGTTTCGGTGGGGTTGTCGTTCATCCCGATGTATTTTTTGGGGATTACCTCCAACATCATGAGTCTGGCCGGGATTGCCATTTCCATCGGGGTGTTGGTGGATGGGGCGATTGTGGAGGTGGAGAACGCCTACAAGAAACTGGAACTCTGGCAGGAGGGAGGGCGGGTGGGGGATTTCCACCGGATCCGGTTGGAGGCGTTGATGGAGGTGGGGCCTTCGGTGTTCTTTTCCCTGTTGGTGATTGCGGTGTCATTCCTGCCGATTTTCACGTTGGTGGAGCAGGAGGGGCGTCTTTTCAAACCGTTGGCCTACACCAAGACGCTGGTCATTGCGTTGGCGGCCGTCCTGGCGGTGACGTTGGATCCTGCCGTGCGGATGCTTTTCAGCCGGATGGAGCCGTTCCGGTGGCGGTTCCGTTGGGTATCGTCGCTGTTGACGACGATAGTTGTGGGGCGGTATTACCCGGAGGAGAAGCATCCGGTGAGCCGGGTGCTTTTTGCCTTGTATGAGCGGCCTTGCCGGTGGGTGTTGCGCCATCCCAGACTGGTGATTGCGTTGGCCGTGCTGATTGTCGGGACCACCGTGCCGGTCTATTTCAAATTGGGGCATGAGTTCATGCCGCCCCTGAACGAAGGGGTGATTCTCTACATGCCGACGACGTTGCCCGGGATTTCGGTGACGGAGGCCCAGCGGCTCATGGAAACGCAGGATCGTATTCTCCGATCGTTTCCGGAGGTGGAGTCGGTTTTCGGGAAGGCGGGGCGGGCGGACACCTCCACGGATCCGGCGCCGCTGTCGATGATGGAGACCACGGTGGTGTTGAAGCCGCCTGCGGAGTGGCGTGCGAAGGAGCGGTGGTTTACGAAGTGGGCGCCCCGTCCGTTGCGGGCGGTCTTGGGGCACGTCTGGCCGGAGCATGTGTCGTGGGAGGAGTTGGTTGATGAGATGGATCACGCTCTGCAGATACCGGGGTGTGTCAACGGTTGGACCATGCCCATCAAGGGGCGCATTGACATGTTATCCACGGGGATCCGGACGCCGGTTGGCATCAAGGTGTTTGGGGCGGACATTGGGGAAATTGAGCGGGTGGGGGAACGGTTGGAGGCGATTTTGCGGGGGGTGCCGGGGACCCGGAGTGTCATTGCCGAGCGAACGGGCCGGGGATTCTTTGTGGATTTTGTCCCCAGGCGCGAGGCACTGGCCCGCTACGGACTGACGGTGGATGATGTTCAGGCGGTCATCATGTCCGCCGTGGGCGGGGAGACGATCTCGACCACCATCGAGGGGCGCGAACGGTATTCGATCAACCTGCGTTACCCCCGTGACCGGAGGACGGAGTTGGATCAACTGGAGCGAATTCCGGTGACGACGGCCAAGGGGGTTCAGGTGCCGATGATCGAGTTGGCGGACGTCACGCTGGTCAACGGTCCAGCCATGATTCGCGATGAGAACGGGATGCTGGCCGGGTATGTGTATGTGGACATTGAGGGGCGCGATGTGGGCGGGTATGTGGCGGATGCCAAGCAGGCGGTGGCGCGGGACCTGAAACTTCCGACGGGGTATTCGCTGTCATGGAGCGGGCAATACGAGAACATGTTACGCGTGCGGGAGCGGCTGAAGATTGTCATTCCGGGAGCCCTCCTCCTGATTTTCATCCTGCTTTACATGAACACGAAATCGGCGTTCAAGTCGCTGGTGGTCATGTTGGCGGTGCCATTTTCGATGGTGGGGGCGGTTTGGCTGATGTATGTCCTTGGGTACAACATTTCCATCGCGGCGTGGGTGGGGATGATCGCGTTGATGGGACTTGATGCGGAAACGGGAGTTTTCATGTTGTTATTTCTGGATTTGTCCTACGAGCAGGCGCGGAAGGAAGGGCGGTTACGCACCTTGGTGGATCTGCATGAGGCTATTGTGCATGGTGCGGTGAAGCGGATCCGGCCCAAGTTGATGACGGTGGCGGCGGCCTCGATGGGGTTGATGCCCATCATGTGGTCGGTGGGGAGCGGGGCGGACCTGATGAAGCGGGTGGCGGCTCCGATGGTGGGGGGATTATTCACGTCGTTCCTGATGGAGTTGCTGGTGTACCCGGCAATTTACCTGCTCTGGAAGAGGCGGCAAGTGAAAGCGTCAATTCAGGCGTGACAAGAGCCGGTGGAATATGGTGGGTTGCGGTATGAACACAGTATCTGACATAGGGGAAGTGGGGTTGATTGAGAGATTGGGACGGTTGGTTCCAGGGCGTCGTGATGTGGTGGTGGGGATTGGGGATGACTGTGCGGTGGTTCGGGGCGGGAAGGGGGATCGGTATGACTGGCTTCTGAAGAGCGATCCGGTGATTGAGGGGGTGCATTTCGCCGCTGACACGAAGGGAGAATGGGTAGGGCATAAGGCGGTGGGGCGTGTGTTGAGCGACATCGCCGCGATGGGCGGGGAGCCGTTATGGCTGTTGATTGATCTGGTGGCGCCGGCGGGGATGTCCTGCGGGCGAATTGAAGCGGTGTATAGAGGGGCGGCGGCCCTGGCGCGGCGGCATGGAGTGGCGATTATCGGGGGCGACACGGCACGGGGTCCGGTCTTGGAGTTGCATGTGTTCGGGGTTGGGCGTGTGCCAAGGGGAACGGCGGTATTGAGATCGGGGGCGAGGGCGGGTGACCGGCTGTATGTAACGGGAACGCTGGGTGGAACGTTGGCGGGGCGGCATCTGCGGGTGGAGCCGCGGGTGGCGGAGGGGTGCTGGTTGAGGGAGGGCGGGTGGGTGACGGCGATGCTGGACGTGAGCGACGGGGTGGCGGCGGATTTGCCGCGGTTGGCGAAGGCGAGCGGGGTGGGGGCGGTGGTGGAGGCGGTGGCGGTGCCGGTGTCGGCGGCGGCGAGGAGGATGGCGAAGGGAAAAAGGGGTAGTCAACGACGGGCGGCGGATGAGGGATTACGGCATGCGTTGGGGGATGGCGAGGATTTTGAGTTGTTGTTCAGTGTGCCGGTGCGCAAGGCGGCGGCATTTGAGGCGGCGTGGCGGAGGCGGTTCCGGTTGAAGTGTACCGCGATTGGGCGGATGACGCGGTCGGTCGGCACGGTGGAGTTGCTGAGGAACGGGGAGTCGGTTCCGTTGTTACAGCGGGGGTATGAGCACTTCAGGTGAGTTCTGGATTCCTGAGGGACGGTTTTGTATGCTCCGATTCGATATGAATCATGAACTCATTGTTGAATCGCACAGTGTGGCGGATACGCACAAGTTGGCGCGGCATTTATTGAAGCAACTTCCGGCCAAGGCCGTTCTGGCGTTACACGGGGACCTGGGCGGAGGCAAGACCTGTTTTGTGCAGGGATTGGCGGCGGCGCTGGGGATTGACCGGCCGGTCACCAGTCCCACGTTCACCCTTGTTCATGAATATCGGGGGAGCCGGCCGCTGGTGCATGTGGACCTCTACCGCATTCGCGGGTCCGAAGACGCCTTGATGCTGGGGTTGGAGGAGTATTTCGACTTGGAAGGCATTACGGCGGTGGAGTGGGCGGAGCGGGCGCTGGATCTGTTTCCGCCGGATACAGTGCATTTGTATTTCGAGACGGTTGGCGACGAGCATACGCGCCGGATTACCATCAAGTTTCCCTGAACGGCCACAAAATTCCGTAAGGATGTAGGACCGCGCGGTGTGCGGTCGAATTCCGAGCATGAAGAAAGTTGGGGTGATGGGTAGGTTCGCCGCGGACGTTTAACGTTTGCCTCCACCGGGACGAGTCCGGTGGGCGGCTGACGGCATATCGCCAAAATCGGAGATGCGCCCTTTGGATTTGGGCCATTGCATCGGACTAGTGGCTTGTGTAGCATGACCGCCATTCTTGAACGAATGAAACACAGGGGTGCGTTATGTTGGACATCAGGTTGATTCGCGAAAAAGAGGACGTTGTGCGTCAAGGGTTGGCGGCGCGGGGACATGGGACCGAGGTCCTGGACGCCGTTGTGGCCGATGATGCCAGTCGGCGGAAGTTGGTAACTGACGTCGAGGCGCTCAAGAATCAGCGCAATGTGGTTTCCAAGGAGATTGGCATGTTGCGCGGCAAGGGGCAGGATACGACGGCCCAGCAGAAGGCCACGCGCGAACTGGGCGACCTGATCACCCAGAAGGATGGCGAGATTCGTGACTTGGAAGCCCGGTTGAAGGATAATCTGCTCCGTATTCCGAACATCCCGCATTCCAGTCTGCCGGTGGGCAGGGATGCCGCGGACAACAAGGTTGTGCGTGTTCACGGGGAGCCGACAACGTTTGCCTTTCCGCCCAAAGGGCATGTGGAGATCGGCGAAGCGCTGGGCCTGTTTGATTTTCCGAGGGCCGCGCGGATGACGGGGTCGGGGTTCCCGCTCTTTATCGGGCAGGGGGCACGGCTCCAGCGGGCCCTGATCCAGTTCATGCTGGACTTGCATGTCAGGGAGCACGGTTATACCGAGATGTTGCCGCCCTTTGTGGTCAATACGGCCTCGATGATCGGGACCGGCCAGTTACCGAAGATGGCGGAGGACATGTACCATGCCACGGATGACCTCTGGTTGATTCCCACGGCGGAGGTGCCGGTGACCAACTATTACCGTGACGACGTTATTGACCGTCCGTTGCCGGTGTATTTGACGGCGTATACGCCGTGTTTCCGGCGCGAGGCCGGGGCGGCGGGCAAGGAGACGCGGGGGTTGATCCGGGTCCATCAGTTCGACAAGGTGGAGATGGTCAAGTTTGTGGAGCCCTCCACGTCGTATGATGAACTGGAGACCCTGGTTAAGAATGCCGAGGATGTGTTACAGCGGCTTGGGTTGCACTACCGGGTATTGAGTCTCTGCACGGGGGACATCAGTTTTGCGGCGGCAAAGTGTTACGACCTGGAACTGTGGGCGCCGGGTCAGAATGCATGGTTGGAGGTGTCGTCCTGCAGCAACTTCGAGGCGTTCCAGGCGCGCCGGGCGAACATCCGGTACCGGCGGCCGGACGGAAAGACCGACTTTGTGCACACGCTGAACGGGTCCGGTGTGGCGTTGCCGCGGCTGGTGGTTGCCATTCTTGAAAACGGCCAGCAGGCGGATGGGTCGGTGGTTTTACCCGAGGCGCTGGTGCCGTATATGGGCGGGGTCAAGCGGTTGGTGCAGGGGGCGAAGGGGTAAGGGGAAAGTGATTTGTGAATCGTGAAGCGTTTGGAAAAGCGGTTTGATCTTGCCCATCTGCCAGTGGGCGCCCGTATTCTGGTGGCGGTCTCCGGCGGCGCCGATTCGATGGCGTTGCTGCATGTGTTGAAGTCATTGGCGCCGCGACGTCGCTGGCGGTTGACGGTGGCGCATCTCCATCATGGCATTCGCGGCCGGGCGGCCGGGCG
>CAZHRU010000073.1:0-14319 GCA_964535015.1 uncultured Verrucomicrobiota bacterium
ATCCGGACGATGCCATGAGTAAGAGTAATTACTATTTACGGTCTGACCCCGTCGGCGACCCCGTCGGGGCCTCTATTTACGGTCTGACCCTGTCGGGGCCTGTCGGGGCCCCGGTCTGACCTTGTCGGGGCGGACCCTGTCGGGGCGAGGCCCGCCGCGATGTCACGAGGGGGGGGGCCTCGGGACATCCTCTCGATCACCATGCGCTCTTCCCTAGTCAAATGCTTCCCACTCCTGCTACTGTCCCTCTGTTCCATGCCGTGCTCCTTCCTTTGTGTTCTGTGGTAAGACCACTAAGGATAGCGATCCACGGCGTGGAACGCTTTCTTTTCTCACTACGGCATTTCACGTTACAACTTTCCCGGATGTTTGCGGTCTTGTTTTATTCCGGACGTTGGCTATTATTCAACCCAGGCTGTGGCGACATGGAGTTGCATAAAAGGAGAACCGTCATGAAAAAGACATTGCTGATCGTCAGTTCGATGCTTCTTGTCACATCAATGAGTCCTGCCAACCCGCCGCCTCCCGGGGCCCGTGCCCGGCATGCCGATCGCAACAGGGATGGGGTCGTTACCCCGCGTGAAATCAAGAGGGAGCGAAATTGGGAACATGTACAAAAAGCCAAGGTTGACACGCCATGGGAGGCTCGCGCCGACAAGGACCGAGATGGCGTCGTAGAACCCCGGGAGGCCGCCCGCATGAATTCCATCCACTATTTTCGGAACTGTTCCCTGGTTGACCGGCCTTGGGAAGCCGCCGCGGATGTCAACAAGGATGGCCGAGTCGAGCGTTCTGAACTTCACTTGTATCATCTGGCGAAACTCGATGCCGATCATGATGGCGCCATTTCGCCGGAGGAACGCCGAACGTACTGGATCAACAAGTATGCCGTGGTCAACACTCCGGAGGAGCGGCGTTATGACACAAACAAGGATGGTTATTTGAGTTGGCAGGAGGGGCGGGAAATGCTCAAGGATCGACTTGTTATCATCAATACCGACGGGCGTGCCATTGTCACCAACGAACTCGAGTTTGAGTTTGACGCCAACAAGGATGGTGTCATCGACCGGGAGGAAGCCAGGAGGTTGAAAGACGTCCTCGCCACTCCGTAGTTACGATGGATCTGGCCTGTTTCCTGAAGACCTTGCCGAGACCGCTCGATCCTCGCACTATCCGGTTGTGTTGGTCGAGGGATCACCAGCGAAACACGACGGCGTGCTTCGCCAAGGATTCGGGTTAAGTTCGCCCCTGAATTTTGCTCGGGTTAGCGCGAAATTCACCCGAAGGGCCGTGATACGCCCGTTCCCACGGGCGTAAACGGGGTTAACCACGTTCGTTTTGTGAATAACCTGTTTGGTTATCCACAAAACGTCAAGTGGTAGGCGAGGATTTGGGCTTGAAGCGGGGGGCTGGCGAGGCTAACTTTGTCCGATGTCGGTATTGAATTCCATTGGCGGCGCCGCGATTGGCGGCTATGGGCGTTTATGCTACCTGATGTCCGTCTCCTGGGCGGTCCTTGTGCTGGCGGTGCGTCCGGGATCCTGGCGCCGGACGACGCGGGTGGTTCTGGTGCGGCAGATTGTCTTTACCGGGGTGGATGCGCTGGGGTTTGTGAGTTTCGTGGCGTTGCTGGCGGGCATTTCCATTGTGGTGCAGGCGCAGGTTTGGATGGGGCGGTTGGGGCAGTCGGAACTTCTGGGGCCGTTGCTGGTGACGGTCGTGGTCCGGGAGGTGGGGCCCCTGCTGGTGAATTTTATTGTGATCGGGCGGAGTGTGACGGCGATGGCGGCCGAAATGGCGGGGATGCGGGTGCGGAACGAGGTGGGGGTTCTGGATGCGCAAGGGGTTGACCCGTTGGTGTATCTGGTGATGCCGAGGGCGGTATCCCTGGCGCTTTGTGTGTTATGTTTGACGGTGGTGTTCATCGTGGTGTCGTTGGCGACGGGGTATTTTTGCGGGGCGTTGCTGGGGACAGGGCCGGATTCGCCGGGCATCTTCGCGCGCAGTGTATTCCGGGGGATGGCGCCGGGTGACTTCTGCAATCTGTTGGCCAAGACGCTGTTGCCGGGCCTGTTAAGCGCCGTGATTGCGTGTATTGAGGGGCTTTCGGTGGAGGGGGTGGCGACGGATATTCCGCAGGCGGTGATGCGAACGGTGGTGCGGTCCACGATGGCGTTATTGGTTGTTTCGGTGATTATTTCGGTGCTGACGTATGCATGACGACCCATCCATAGGCGGGGCGCCGGTGGTGGTGGCCTTTGAGGGGGTGACGATTCCGGCGACATTGTCGCACATGACGGGTATTGAAGGCATTTCGCTGGAGGCGAGGGGCGGCGAGGTGGTGCTGGTGCGAGTGGAGGAGGGGCGCGAGCGGACGCCGTTGGCAGATGCCGCGGAGGGGCTGGTGACGCCCGAGGCCGGGCGGGTGTGTTTTCTGGGGGAGGATTGGGCGGGGATGGGGGCGCGGCGTCAGGCGGAGCAACGCGGACGGATCCGGCGCGTGTTTGAGCACTACGGATGGATCAGCAATCTGGATGTGATTGAGAATATTTGCATGGCGGAGTGCCACCACACGGGGCGGGATGCATCGGATGTGCAGGAAGAGGCGGAGGTGCTGGCGCGGCGTTTTGGACTGGACGGGATTCCCGCCGGACGGCCGACCCGGCAGCCTCCGATAAAACTGAGGAAGTTGGAATGGGTTCGGGCGTTCATCGGGGCCCCGGCGCTGGTGATTCTGGAGCGGCCGCTGTTCGGGGCGCCGCGGGCGGATATGGGGCGACTGGTGGAGGCGGTTTGTGAGGTGTGCCGGAACGGGGCGGTCGTGATGTGGGTAACCGACGAGGACCGTGTCTGGGACTGTGGTGACATGCGGTCTGTGAGACGGTTTCAAATGGCCGCCGAGACGATGGTGGCGATGTGAGCAGGAGGGGACGATGAATCGAGCATACAAGTTCCGGTACGCGAATGAGATCGCGGGTGGTTTTGTCCTGTTGGGCATTTCGCTCCTCGTCATGGGGATCTATCTGGCTGGCCACGCGCAGGGGTGGTTCCAGAAGGAATTGCGGTTGAAGACCAAGTTCAATACGAAGGATGGAACGTATGGGTTGCAGGAGGGGGCGGAGGTTCGCATTCTGGGCGCCCTGGCGGGGCGGGTGGGAGAGATTGTTCCGGCGGATGACGGGGGGATGGAGACGGTGTTTGTTATCAAGGGCCGATTTGGGAAGTTCATCCGGACGGACTCCGTGGCGAAAGTGAAGAAAAAGTTTGAGGTGGCCGGGGATGCGTATGTGGAGATTACGCTTGGAAGCGCGCCGAACTTGCTGATGCGATCCGGTTCATACATCCAGTGTGTGCAGGATGTCGAACTGATCGAGGCGGCCAGGAAGATGGTGGATGAGTTTCGTGCCGCGGCGGTCCCGATGCTGGACGAGTTTCGGGCGATTCTTTCCCACGTGAATGGTATTACGGCGCAGTTGGAGAAGAAGGAGGGAGCGGCCGGGAAGTTCATCGGGGATCCGGCGCTGGCGGCAACGATGGAGGGGATTGTGAACGATATTCGCAAGACCTCCCAGCAATTGCCGGACGTTGCCTCGCGATTGGAAGGGGTGATGACGAATGTCGAGGCCATCAGCGCCAGTCTGAGTGCGACGGCGGCGGGTTTCCCGGCGATAAGCACGGGGGCGGGGGATGTGGTTAAGGATTTCCGGTCGGTGACGATGAGTCTCACGGGGCAGGCGGCAAATGTCGAGGGGGTCTTGCTGGAGGCTGAATCGGCCTTGAGGCAGACGCGGGTGCTGATCGAGGGGTTGCAGAAGCATTGGCTGGTGCGCCGGTACATTGATGAGGGAGGGGCATCGCCGATGCTGGCCCCCCTGCCGGCGGTGCAGGAGAAGGGGAGGGAGCCATGAGGTGCCGTGTCGCTTTTGTTTGGGTGGCCGTGGTTCTGGTCGGAGCCGGATGCAGAACCCATGCGGTCGGTGGTCGTGACGGTGAACTCAAGGGGTTGGTCGAGGCAGGGCAGTCCGCTTACGAACAAGGCGCGCCGGCCAAGGCGGCCCTGTTGTATGGGAAAGCCTATCGGCGGGGTCTGTTGATTGATCAACCGTTGGAAGCGGGGCGGAATGCCTATAATGCGGCGCTATGTCATCTGGCGATGGGCGATGTGAGGGAATCGGCGGCGATGCTGGGTGAGGCCCGGCGGTTGCTTGGCGACGATGCGCAGGCGCTGGTGAAGGTTGACATGGCTGAGGCCGAGGCGGGTTGCCTTCGTGGGGATCGGAAGGTTGCGGGGGAGCTGGCGAAGCGCGTGATGGCGGCGGGGGCTGGCGCGTCGGAGCGGTGTCAGGCGGCCGTTTTGCTGGCGGAGATTGCCCTGGCTGATCAGGAGATGGCGGCGGCAATGTCGTGGTATAAGGTTGCCTGTGGTGCAAGGGGAAAAGGGTTGGCCCCGCGGCTGGCGGCACGGCGGGATGGGGTGGGAGCGCGGTTGGCGGGCGGCGGGATGCTGAAGGGCAGTGCGGGGGCATTGTATGCGTCGCAGGCGGCGTTTTTGCGGGACGGGGGCGCGTATGGTGAGATGGCGGTGGCGCTGATGAAGGCGGGGGATGCCTTTACGGCGGAGGGGCGGTTCGTGGATGCATTTGGGTGTTATGAGCGGGCGGTGAATTCATGGTTGGCTGCCGGAGACAAGACCGCTGCGTCGGGCGGGGTGGTCAAGGCGGTTGGACTGGGCGCCAGACTGACGGGTGAGGTCTTTGAGGAGCGTATCCGGTTGTTGCGGCAGAGTGTCGGGCAGTAAGGATTTCATGGAGGAGCAGTCATGAACACAGTGCGAAATGGCGAGGAGACATTGGAGAAGCGGGTGGCGCGTCTGGAGCGCGACCGTTGGATGCTGCGGGGCGCGTTGTTGCTGGCGGGGATGATCCTTGGCGGGGTGCTGGTTTCCGGGTTTTCCGGCGGTGGGGACAAAGGGGCCATTGGCGCCTTCAAGCAGATCGACACCGGGCATCTGGTGTTGCGGGATTCTGATGGTCAGATGCGGGGGTGGTTGGGGATTGCCGATGGAGGGCCGCGTCTGATCTTCTTTGATCCCTCGGGTCAACAGCGGATGGGAGTGGGGATGACGCGGCAGGGTGAGCCGGCGTTGGCAATTTATGATCCGGGTGAGAATACGCGGGTGGTGATCGGCATGACGGAAGGGTGGCCGGGGATTGTCCTGCGGGATCCGCAAGGCCGCAAACGGGCGGCGCTTTTCAGCCGGGATGAGTGGGGAAGTCTCTATTTCTACGACAAGCGCGAGACCCGGCGGACGGGGATTGGTCAGTTCGGCGAGGCGGGGGCGATCAACATTTGCGACGACAATGGCAGGGACCGGATTGGGCTTACGGCTGACCGGACGGCCTCGAGTCTGAGTTTCTTTGATGTGAGCGGTACCCGTCGGATCGGACTGGGTCTCTTGCGGAAGGATGCGCCGGCGTTGGGCGTTTTTACGCGTGATGGCGAAGCCCAGATTTCGCTGGCGAGCATCGAGGATGTTCCGGCGCTGAGCATTTTTGGAACCAACCGGACCGAGGCGGTTTTCGGATGGAACAGCACCAACAAGGCGCCGCGGGTGGAGATTTATGGACCGGAGCGCAAGTTGATCTGGCAGGCGCCGTAGGCGGCGGATGGTGGAAGGAGTCGGAATGAAGTCAAAGATTGTCTTAAAAGGGCGCAGTCTTCTGCACCTGAATGATTTTTCGGATGACGAGCTATTTTACCTGCTCGACCTTGCGGGTGAGTTCAAGGCGAAGCGGCGCATGGGAGTACGCGGTGAGGCGCTGCGCAACAAGACCGTGGCCCTCATCTTTGAAAAATCATCGACTCGGACGCGGTGTGCGTTTGTGTCGGCGGCGAATGAAGAAGGTGGGCATGCGGAGTACCTGGATGTGGGGGATATTCACTTCGGGCGCAAGGAGTCTATTCGGGACACGGCGCGGGTGCTGGGGAGGTTGTTCGACGGGATAGCGTTCCGCGGGTTCAAGCAGAGTACGGTGGAGATGCTGGCGACGTATGCGGGGGTCCCCGTGTGGAATGCGTTGACGGACGACTGGCATCCGACGCAGGTGCTGGCGGATTTGCTTACGATCCGGGAATCCTTCGGGAAATTGGCCGGACTGAAGGTGGTTTATGTGGGGGACGGGCGGAACAACGTGGCCAATTCGCTCATGATGGGGTGTGCGCGGGCGGGGATGCATTTTGTGAACTGCACGCCCAGGGAATTGGCTCCGTCCGAGGCGTTGTGCGGGCAGGCGGCGGCGCTGGCCGGTGTGCGGGGCGGCAGTGTGGCGATCAATCACGATCCGCTATCGGCGATGGAACGGGCGAACGTGGTCTATACGGATGTCTGGGTGTCGATGGGGGAGGAATCCAAGTTCAATGAACGGCTCGCCCTGTTGCGCCCGTATCAGGTCAACATGGATTTGATGCGGCGCAGCGGGAATGTGGAGTCCGGGAAGGTGATCTTCCTGCACTGTCTGCCGGCGTTTCATGACAGCAATACCGATGTGACGCGGGAGATCGGGCCGATGGAGGTGACGGACGATGTGTTTGAAGCGCCCTTCTCGCGGGTGTTTGATGAGGCGGAGAACCGGTTGCATACGATCAAGGCCGTCATGGTGGCGACGGTGGGTGGGGAGGTGCAAGGGTGAGCATGGATCTGGCGGGCATAGCGTGGGATGTGTTTGCGTCCATGGAGGTCACGGGCAAGGCGGAGGTGCTGGGTTGCGGTGAGCGGGAGTTTCACGTGTTACTGGCACAGCAGTTCAGCCGGCGGCGGCTGGAGGAGTTGGGCAGTCTTGCCACGTGCATCCGCCGGATGGCCAAGAGTGACGAAGGCATGACGTTCTTGCGGTCGTTGCTGGCCAATCAGAGGGCCATGCTCTATTTCTCGCAGCCCAGCAGCCGCACGTTCCTTTCCTTTTGCGCGGCGTGCCAGATACTGGGAATGCAGATTGGGGAGGTGCGGGACACGGCGACCTCCAGCGAATTCAAGGGAGAGACGCAGGAGGATTCGGTCCGGACCTTCAGTTCGTATTTCGATCTGATCATCATGCGGTCGCAAGTCGGCGGGTTGGCGGAACGGGTGGCGTGGTTGTTGTCCAACACGGATCGCCCGGTGCCGATCATCAATGCGGGATCGGGAAAGGATCAGCATCCGACGCAGGCGTTGCTGGATATCTACACGCTCCAGCGGAGTTTCGAGCGGCTTAACGGGGTGGACGGTAAGACCATCATGTTTGTGGGTGACCTGGCGCGGGGGCGGACCGTCCGGTCGTTGGCGTGGTTGCTGACCAACTACCGGGATATGACGTTGCTTTTTGTGGCCCCGCCGGAACTTCAGATCGGGGCGGATATCCTGGCGTTACTGGACCGGGCCAAGGTGCATTACGAAGTGCTGGGTGATTTTGAAGGGACCATACCGCGCGCGGACGCCATCTACATGACGCGGATTCAGGACGAATGGGATGCGGCGGGTGAGAGTGGCCGGATTGATACCAGTCGGTACTGGTTTGCCAGGCGGCATCTGGGTTTATTGAAGGAGAATGCGGTCATCATGCATCCGTTCCCACGCCGCAAGGAGATCGCCGTTGAGGTGGATGAGGATCCCCGGGCGGTCTATTGGCGGCAGATGAGGAATGGGATGTGGATCAGGGCGGCCTTGATTGCGGCGATCTTTAACAAGGAATCATTGATCCGATCCGAAGTCGGGCGATTTGTATAAGGGGAATGCTGAAGTGAGGGGATGGTTTGTCATTGTGATGATCGCCGGGTGTGTCGGGGCGTTGCCGGTTAGCGGCGGTCCGGCGCATGACTTGGGGTGTTTGTTTTCCACGTGGGAGCAGGAGGAAAAGGGCCTGTCGGGATGGAGTGGGGTTGGGCCTGTTCTGGAGCATGCTGAGGGTGAATCGCGCGCGTTTGATGCGATACGTCCGTTTTACACGCGGGAGACTGACGAGCGTGGACGGACTGTGACGGATATCCTGTGGCCGGTAGGGACGGTGCGAACATGGGGCAAGAAGACGGATTGGCGTTTCCTCACGGCCTTTGGCGGGGACGACGATCGTTATGACCCGGTTTCCGCCTATCATGCGTGGTTCTTCCCGCTGGCGTTCTTTGGGCGCACGAAGGCGGGACAGGACTATGGCGCGGTGTTTCCGTTGGGCGGCACGTTGGAGGAATTCATGGGGCGGGACGAGATTTCCTTTGTCCTGTTTCCGTTGTACGCGCACAGCCGGTTAAATGATCTGGAGACGGATCATGTGCTGTGGCCGCTGATTTCACGGACGACGGGGACCGGGGTTTATCAGGCCCGGTTTTTTCCTTTCTACGGGTATTCGAGCAAGTCCAACGCCTTCGAGCGATCGTATGTGATGTGGCCGATTTGGAATCATGTCCGCGAGAAGCGGCCGGGGGCGACGGGGAGTGGTTATATGGTCTTCCCGTTATTCGGGCATGTGAACTTCAATGACCAGAAGACCTGGATGGTGTTGCCTCCGCTGTTTCGCCATACGCGGACGAAGGACGGCACCGAGGGGGCGTGTCCGTGGCCGATTGTGCAGTGGAAGAGCGGTCCGGCGAGCAAGTGTTATGTGTGGCCGATCTACGGGAACCGAACGAGTCCGGGGGATCGGGTTACGTTTTGGGCATGGCCTTTGGTCTGGAAGGGTGTGACGGAGAATGGCGTGGAGCGGCAGGACCGTTTCCGGGTGTTCCCGTTGTACTCGCAGGAATCCCGCCGGAAGTTCAAGGCGTCAGCGACGAATGTGACGGAGCGTTATGTGAGTGTCTGGCCGGTGATGGCTTACGAGCGCGAGGGGAGCAATACAGAGGTGCGGATTCTTGATTTATGGCCGTTCCGGGACACACGGCCGGTGGAAAGAAACCTGACGGCGTGGTGGACGCTATTCAGCCGGCAACGGAATGAGGATGGGACTCAGGGGCGGGTGTTATGGGGATTGGGGCGATGGAAGACGGGCAACGACGGGGATGCGTACCGGTCGCTTTTCCCGCTGGTCTCCTGGAAGGCGAATGCCAAGACCAACGCTTATCGGGAATGGGATGCGCTGAAGGGGCTGGTCGGGTACCGGCGGGACCCGGAGGCCAGGACGGTTCAGTTCCTGTATTTTCTGCACTGGAGGATTGCGCCATGATTACGCGTGAACCGCGCTATTTCCCGCCGCCCAAGGACTGGAGAGGCAGGTTGGGGCGGGAGGCTTTGGCGACGAGCCGGAATGCCGGCCGCGCGATGCTGTTGTTGTTTGAAACGATCCTGGCGATCCGGTTCATGATGGTGCGTCGCTCGCGGAACGAGATACTGCATCAGATGTTGGTAGGCGGGATCAAGAGTCTCGGGGTGATTACGGTGGTGGCGTCGTTTACCGGGATGATTCTGGCGCTGCAGACGGGGATCGAGATGCGTCGGTTCGGCCAGGAGGTTTTCATCGGGGCGGCGGTGATGGTGTCCATGCTCCGTGAGATGGGGCCGTTCATGACGGGATTGATTCTGGCGGCCAGTGTGGGGTCGGCCATTGCGGCGCAGATGGGTACGATGGTGGTTTCGGAAGAGATTGCGGCGCTTGAATTGATGTCGATCAATCCGGTGCGGTTCCTGGTGATGCCGCGGCTGGTGGCGATGGCGATCATGACACCCATGCTGTCGTTCTACAGTTGTATCATGGGAGTCGTGGGGGGCGGGGTGGTGGGGATGACGCAGTTGGGAGTGCCGTGGTCGGCGTACATCGACAACGCCACACGGTTTGCGGATAACAAGGATTTGTTTGTGGGGATGCTGAAGGCCTTTCTGTTCGGGATCATCATTGTGATCACCGCGTGTCATCAGGGATTTGCCACGACTCAGGGCGCGGTTGGGGTGGGTAATGCGACGCGGCGGACGGTGATTATCGCGTTCCTGTCGATCCTGATCGTGGGGTATTTCATCACGAGGATGTTCTACGTATGATCCGGCTTGAAAATGTGACCAAGACGTTGGGTGAGCGCCGGGTGCTGGATGGCGTCTCGCTTGAGGTGCACAAGGGGGAGACACTGGTCATTGTGGGGCCCTCGGGAACGGGCAAGAGTGTCACCCTGAAACACATGGTGCGGCTGATGACCCCGGACGAGGGGCGGGTGCTGGTGGGGGAGGCGGTGATCAGTGAGGCGACGGGCGAGGCGTTGGAGCAGTTGCGCGAGAAGTTCGGGGTGTTGTTCCAAGGGGGTGCGTTGCTGGAGTGGCTGACGGTGGGGGAAAACGTGGCGTTACCGTTGCGGGAAAAGACCAAGATGTCCGAAGAGGAAATCATGGAAAAGGTTGTGAAGAATCTCAACCTGGTGGGTCTGGTGGGCGACATTGAGAAGTATCCTTCCGAAATATCGGGGGGGATGCGAAAGCGGGTGGGGTTGGCGCGGGCCATCATTCATGACCCGCAGATTATTCTTTACGATGAACCCACGTCGGGGTTGGACCCGGTGTCGTCGCGGACGATTGACCATTTGATTGACAGCATGCGGCATGAACTGGGGGTGACGAGTGTCGTGGTGACCCACGATCTGCACAGTGCGCTTTCGATTGGGACCCGGATCGCCATGCTGTCGGGCGGCCGTATCGTCGAACTGGCGGAGCCGGCCGCTTTTGTGCAATCCGAGCAGGAAGAAGTGAAACTCTTTTTGGAATCGCAATTCATAACCCGACGCGGGGAATGGGAAAAGGACATGCCATGAAGCAATCAAGCATTGACCGGGAAATGAGCACCGAACTGATCGTTGGCACCTTCATGTTCATGGTGTTGCTGGCGCTGGGGTACTTCACCATTGTGCTGGGACGCGCCAGTCTTTTTGAGAAGAAGTATCCATTGGAGGTGGAGTTTGCCGACGTGATGGGTCTGCGCAAGGACGACAATGTGGTGTTGCGGGGAATGACGGTGGGCAAAGTCAAGTCGTTGCACCTGACGGATGGCAGGGTCCGGGTATTGGCGACGCTGGACGGTCCGGTCAAACTCCATACGGACTACAAGATTACGATCATTTCCACCTCGATTCTTGGCGGGCGTTATCTGGAGGTGAAGGAGGGCAGTGCGGCGGCGCCGTTACTGCCTCCGGACGTGATGCCGCAGGGGATTCCGCCGTTTGACTTGATGATGGAAGCGGCCGAGACAATCCACGAGATACGCCATTCGTTGACTGAGGGGGGGATTCTGACCAATCTGGAAACGACCGTTGCCTCGATCCGGGAGGTCGCGGCCAAGATCAACAAGGGGGAAGGGACGCTGGGGAAATTGGTTAATGACGACGGGGTGTACAACGAGTTTCAGGCGGTGGGGAAGGATGTCCGGGCGCTTGCGGCGAAACTTCAGGACATTGCCGACCGGGTATCCAAGGGCGAAGGCACGCTGGGCAAGTTGCTGTCGGATGATTCGGTGTACACGAATATTCAAGCGGTGGCCAGCAACCTCAGGGAGATCAGTGACCGGGTGAATGCCGGGGAGGGGACGTTGGGAAAATTGTTGTCCAAGGATGACAAAGTGTATCGGGATGTGGCTGACACGGCGGCCTCGTTGAAGAACGTCACGGCGAAGATCGAACGGGGGGAGGGGTTGCTGGGTAAATTGGTCACGGATGAGACGCTCTACAACGAAACCAAGGGGGCGGTGGGAGAATTGCGTGCGGCTGTGGAGGATTTCCGCGAGACGTCACCGGTGGTCAGTTTTACACAGTTGTTGTTCGGGGCGTTTTAAGCCGGAACGATATCATAAGGACGTCGCCGTCCCGGCGACGTTGAGCGTGGAGAGTGCCAGGCAGGTGCCTGACGCCGTCGGGACGACGGCGTCCACCAATTGAACATCAAGAGAAGTGAATCGTTCCAGCGACGGGGGCGCACAGTACGAAGAGGAAGGCGGCGAGGCCGGGAACCCGTGGTCAGGCAAGCGATTTGACGTTTGTCATGGCGAGGACGCGGTCGTAGTCCGATGTTGAGAAGGCTCCCCCGGCGGCTGACAGTGCGTTGGCTGATCCGGCGGCCACGGCGCGGCGCAGGGATTCGGGATCGGGCAGATCCTGTAGCATTGCCACGGTGAGTCCAGCGAGAAAGGAGTCGCCGCTTCCGATGGGGCTGACGATTTTCAATGGTGGAGGCATTGCGTGCCAGCATCCGGACTGACTTGCAAGAACGGCCCCCTGTGCGCCCAGGGTCAGGATGACTTTGGAAATTCCATAATGACGGATGGATTGGGCGGCGCGCGCGGCGGTATCGGGGTCATTGAAGTCGGGCCAGTCAAGCAGGGCCGCGGCCTCGCTGTTATTGATCTTAATGACCTCCGGGTTGGCGGCAACGGCGGCACGGAGCAGGTCGCCACTTTGATCTACGAATACCCGGCGCCGGTCCCGTTTGAGGGCGGTGATGAGGGTGCCGACGAGAGCAGGGGGCAATCCTAAGGGGAGGCTGCCGCACAGGCATACCACCTGAGTCTTTGCGGCCAAGGCGAGTACGTCGGTTTGCAGGCGGTCCCAGTCGCTGATCGTGACGGTGGGACCCTCCTCGTTCAGGACCGTGGTGGTTGCCGTTTCCGGGGCGAGGATGATAAGGGTGACGCGGGTCTCGCCGTTGATCCACGTCCACTGGGCGGGGATTTGGTCGCGGGCGGTGAATTCGGCGAGCATTCTTCCGGTATGGCCGCCGAGGAACCCTGTACACATGGACTCGCCGCCCAGGTTGCGGATGGCCCGGGCGACATTGACGCCTTTACCGGCGGCGGAGAGAGTCAGGGCGGTGCTTCGGCACACCCGGCCGGGGAGGAACCCGGGGACGGTTTGGACACGGTCGAAGGCAGGGTTGGGGGTGACGGTGAGGATCATGGGCTGGGAAGGGGTGACAGGGTTGATGAAGCAGGGGCACTGGGGTGGCTGGCGGGGCAGATGGCGGATAGGTTTTCGTATTTCCAGGATCGAGGGAAATCGCGGCATTGTTTTGGTTTGGCGGACTGGATGAGGCAGAGGCAGGCGGGGGAGAGAAAGATACAGGAGCCGTCGGGGTGATCCAATAGGGAAAGGCCGCGGCGGTCCTCCCGCAATCGCGTGTAGCGGGAGGTGAACTCAGTGGGAGGCATTGCCAGGGCGGTGGCGATGGACTCCGCCTCACCGTCGATGAGGCGGACTTCGCCGGCATGCCTGCAACAGTTTCCACAACGCAGGCATGCAAAGTCTGCGGAAGACGCTGTCGCAAGGCTGTTCATGGTTACGGGGCGGTGCCGATATCCACAATGCTGGGATCGTAATTCTTCGGCGGTTCAAAACCGAGGAGGCGCAGGCAGGTGGCGGCGAGACTGCTGATGCCCAGACCCTTGTGAGAGGTCAGTTTCAGGTTTGCCGTGCCCGAGGGGTCGTAGATGAGTACGGGCACGGGGTTAAGCGAATGGCTGGTTTTGACCTTGATGCGTCCGTCTTCAACCTTGGTTTTCCCCGACTTCTTATCGTGCTCGTACATATCGTCGGCGTTACCGTGATCGGCGGAGACGACGAGGATGCCGTTGGCGGCCTTGACGGCGGGGATGAGGCGACCGAGGCACAGGTCCACGGTTTCCACGGCGATTTCGGTGGCCTGATAGACGCCGGTATGGCCGACCATATCGCCGTTGGGGAAGTTCAGGCGGATGAACCGGTGTTTGTTGTCGGCGATGGCCTTGAGGACAGCGTCGGTGATTTCCGCGCCTTTCATCCAGGGACGCTGTTCGAAGGGGAGTACATCCGAGGGGATTTCGAGGTAGTCCTCAAGGGCCTCGTTGAACTTGCCGGAGCGGTTGCCGTTGAAGAAGTAGGTGACGTGCCCGTATTTCTGGGTTTCGCTGATGGCGAGTTGGCGGATGCCGCTGAGGGCGAGATACTCGCCCATGGTTTCGGCGATGGCGGGGGGATCAACCAGGAAATGTTTGGGCAATTTCAGGTCGCCGTCGTACTGCATCATACCGGCGAAAGAGACCTGTGGACTGGGGGAGCGATCGAACTCGGTCAGGGAGGCATCCTCGAAGGCGCGGCTGATTTCGATGGAGCGGTCTCCTCGGAAGTTAAAGAAGATGACGCTATCGTGATCGGCGATTTTGCCGATCGGCTGGTCGTTCTCGGCGATGACGAAGGCGGGGAGGTCCTGATCGATGACGCGGGGGATGGCCCGGCGGTGGGTCTCGATGGCTTCACGAGCGGACGCGAAGCGGGGGCCGATGCCGTGGACATGGGTATCCCAGCCGCGTTTGACCATATCCCAGTTGGCGTTGTAGCGGTCCATGGTGATAT
>CAZHRU010000074.1:0-12958 GCA_964535015.1 uncultured Verrucomicrobiota bacterium
CAGCCCCTCTCCACAACCTGTAGGGGTTACCCACTTAAAACCCTGAAGCCCCATCTCATTCATGCTGTTATCATATATGATAATACCGCCCGGATCAAGCCCGGTCTTTGGCCTCCCAGATCGTGGAGGCTTGTAGTCCGAAAGGGGCTGGCGAAAAAGCCGTTAACATCCCCGGTCAAGAAGAGGTGACGTCACTCAAATCTGTGGGGTTGCCTTTGCTACTGGCTCACGGAACGATATTCACGGTCTGGTCCCGTCCCGGATGGGCGGCATCGCCACGGAAACCGTCCAAGACAAGACCAGGAGCCTCGCGAGCCTCCAGGGCATGCGTGTAGTAGTCCGCCGGAACACCTTCCCACTGGACTTCACAGTCCCGCAGTCTCACGCCGGTGGCCTTCTCGACGTACACGGCTGGAGTCGAACGCCGCACTCTGCACCCCCAGGGAGTGACCTCCCCCTCGGGTTCCGATCCGAACGGTCTGACGGCGGGAGGACACGGCCGCACATCATACCGGCCACCTTCCCACTTGGACGACTTCCCGACCCGCAGTTGCACCCCCTCCAAGACCACGTCCTCTATGTGCGCGGGAGTATGCCCCATGATGAACACACCGTTCTCGCTCCGGCAGAGAATGTTGGAGAACCGTATTCCGCGTATCCGGCCCGGCGTTGTCTCTGGGTTGCGAGGGAGTGTCGTCACATAAATCGGTTCGGCGCTACCCCACCACCCGCCGCCGAAGAAACGCGTCTCGACAGTCATGTTGGCGAAGATCACGTTCTCAACGTTCCCACTATCGCGGATATGGATGCTCAACCCGCGGTGACTGCCACGGATCACGCAGTTCTGGAAGATCAGATTGCGGAAGTCGTCGCCCGACTCGGTCCCTATCTTTATGGCGGACGACGTGGAGACCAGGGTGCAGTTCGTCACCACGATGTTCTCGCAAGGGCCGTACTTGGAGAAAGTCAGCGAGTTCTTCAGCACGATGCAGTCGTCGCCTGCCTCGATATGGCAGTTGCTTATACGTACGTTGCGACAGTGGTCGGGGTCAATGCCGTCGCAGTTTGGGAACTTCAGATCGTTGAGGATGCTGACGCCATCCACGACCACGTCGTCGCAACCGGAGAAATGGAGCGCCCAATTCGCCGCGTGTCGAAAGATCGTGTCGCGCACCCTGACGCGCCGGCAGCCAACGATGCAGGTCATTGCCGGCCGCCAGCGAACCGTGTCGCCGTGGATGTAAGGGCCTTCTTTCACGGAAAAGGCGGGACTATTGCCGTCGATGGTGCCGCCGCCGGTGATGGCGATATCCTCGGCTTCGTTGGCCACGATCCAGGCGCGTTTGCCGGCTTCCATGCCGGTCTTGAAAGCGTACGCCGGGTAGTCGGACTCGCGGGTGGCCCCGAGAATAACGGCTCCTCGCTCGACGTGGAGTTCAACGCGCGACTTCAATTCAAACGAACCGCTTACGAAGGTGCGGCCGGCTGGCACAAGAACCATGCCGCCGCCCGCCGCCGTGCAGGCGTCAATTGCCCTCTGTATGGCCGCTGCATCGTTGGTTCTTCCGTCGCCCGCCGCCCCGAAATCTGTGACTGCAAACGTTCCCATGGTTTTCTCCGCAATTGATGGTTGCATGTGAATGAATTACTTACGCCAGCCTCCGTAGAGATCCCCTACCAGTTCACTTTTCTCCGCGGAATAAACCGAATCTTTGACTTTGATGGCTGTGATGATAGTGGTATGAGCCCACGAGGGGAAAAAGGTGGCCAGTCGTGATCCATGCTCCCCGATCACCGGCAGATAGAAGGCGCCGCCTATGGATTGAATCGGTTTAAAGTCGTGGTTTCTCAAAACCATCTTTATCGTGCGCAGAGTGAAGTCGCGATAGTGCGGGGCGCGGTAACGTGATGCATACATTGGCGGCATATCGAAGAACACCATCATCACGATGCCGAGTACAGTGCGAATGTTCGGGAAGGTCAGAATGAGTGTTCCACCTGGTTTCAGCACGCGATTGATCTCGGCAACCAGCCAGTCCGTGTCCACTTGATGCTCGATGGTTTCGCCGCAGTATACCACATCAAAGGTCTTGTCAGGGAACGGCATCGCCCCGCCCTCCAAGTCATGCACCACTGCCTTGACACCGATCTTGTTGGCCCTGGCCGCCAATTCAGGGTTGATTTCCAAACCATAGAGTTCATGGACCCCTGCAAAGCAACCTAACACAGTGCCGTTTCCGCAACCCACATCCAGGACTTTTTGACCAGCCGGCCTGAGCGCCACGATCTTGCGCACCTTCTCGATCCGGGGGCCTGAGTATATGAAGGATTCGTCGTAAGCGTCCTCACCGGCCAATCGCTGCAAATCGGAAGGTGTCATATGTTGTTCTGTCATGTATGGACTCCACTGTACCCAATTTCAGCAAGAAACAAGACCACTCCAACTGGGGACCGGACATCTGCCAGTGAAAATGGATTCCAACACTACCAAGAGATACAAGATCCCGCAAGACGCTGAATCAGGGCATCAGGGTTAAGAATGGGGCGCATTTGCACTTTGGGATGCATCTTGCCGGCCAACGACCTTGCGTTGGTGGCTGCAGACGTTGCGGAGTACGCGGATTCCTTTGTGTCCTTTGTGTCCTTCGTGGTAAAACTCCGATCTTATGAAACGATTGGTATGGATCTGCTGGAAAGACATACGGAACCCCGAAGCGGGTGGCGCTGAACTTGTACATCAGGAGATCTCCAAGCGTTTTATCCGGGATGGGTGGGAGGTTATTCATCTTGTTCCTGGTTTTGAAGGATGCGAGCCAGAAACCGTTGTGGATGGCGTCAGGATTATTCGCATAGGTGGGGGCATCCTGTCGTTCTATCGCTTGCCCTTCTATTTTCGCAAACACTTGCGGTCCTCCACCACCTTCCTGGTGGATGCCTTTATCAGTCTTGGGAGTTTTTCTTGCCTCCTGATGCGACCCTCGCGGGCGGCAATCATTGTGCATCACATTGAGGACGTGAAATGGTTCTATCAGAGCAGTTTCGCCGGGGTGCCCCGATGGGTGATGCCGTTTTTTCAGGTGACGGGTTATTTTATTGAGAAACTGCAACTGCTGGCGCTGGCTTTGCTGTTCAGGGGCAAGATTGTGACGGTATCGGAGTCGACGGCGAAGGAGTTGGTTTGGCACGGGTTCAAGCGTGGGCGGATCGTGATCATCCCCGAGGCAATCGAGGGCAAGCCGTTGGGAGCCCTGCAATCCTCGTTGCCCAAGGAAGATCGATTTACGGTAGCGGCGATTGGGATGCGGAAAGTCAAACGTCCGGACCATGTGTTGAAGGCATTTGAGTTGTTTCAGGCGAAGCATCCAGACACTTGCCTATGGATGATGGGGTGGGGTGGTATGCATGACGGTCTGAAGGCGGATGTTGCCCGATGCGGGATTCGGAATGTGACCTTCTGGGGGCGGGTGACGGATACCCAGAGGGATGAGTTGTTGCAAAGGTGTCACGTGCTTTGCGTCGCATCGATACGCGAGGGGTGGGGGTTGGTGGTGATTGAAGCCAATGCGATGGGTACACCGGTGATTGGTTATGATGTGCCGGGATTGCGTGATGCATTGGCCTTCGAAAATGGTTGGCTCGCCCAACCGTCTCCGAAGTGCATGGCAGACCAACTGGAAACGGCATACGAATTATGGATGACGGATCCCGCCCGATACGACATAATACGCGGCCGTTGCGTGGAAACGGCACGATCGTTCTCGTTTGACCACACTTTTGATGATTTTAGGGGTGGTATGGAGTCATGACCAACGTAGAGACAAAGAATGCTTATGATGTGGCTGTTGTCTACCGGATCTGCCCCCGTCCGGCACGTGAGGCGCCACCGGTCCATCCGGATGACAAATACAAGATGGCGGAGTTCTGTCTGCGGTCCTTCAAGCGATCACTGGGTTCGCTACGGGTGAAATGTTGGGTTTTGCTGGACAACTGTCCGGAATCCTATGCAGACCTGTTCAGGAAAGTGTTTCCCGCAGAGGATCTCGTGATTGTCCCCCTGCCGGGCATTGGGAACGGGCCAACCTTCGTGCGTCAGATTGAGATTTTGAGCAGTCAGTCTGATGCAGAACTTGTCTATTTTGCCGAGGACGATTACTTTTACTTGCCGAACCGGTTTCAGAACATGATCAGTTTAATGCGGGGGAATTCCGATGTGGATTTCTGCACGCCCTATGACCATCCTGATTACTATAATGACGCATTTCATCGGCACCGGATGGAAATCAAGGTGCAGGACGGTCAGGCGTGGAAGACCCAGAACGGGACGACGCTGACGTTTCTGACCCGGAAGTCGGTTCTATTGAAGACCCGGAAGGTGTTGGCCAGTTTCGCGCGAGGGAACACGGATGCTGGACTTTGGTTGAGTCTGACCAAGCATCACCTCTTCAATCCTTGGGATTTGTTGACGCGACCATTTGTCGAACCCTTCCGCGGGTGGAGTCTGGCGTGTGCTTGGGTCATGTGTACGACGCAGATCTTGTTAGGGCGGCGTTACCGGTTATGGGTTCCAGTGCCTTCCTTGGGGACCCACATGGTGGCACATCGCCTGGCGCCGCATGTGGAATGGGTCGACGCCTTTAATAGGGCAAAGCAGGCAGAGTAGGCGTCGTTCATTTAACTGCGTGTGGCGTACAGCATGCCGGTTGTCGGGGTAGTCACGCAGTGGAGTCCAGATGTCTCCAAGATCGCAACCATTTCCTTCATTTCTTGGGCGTCATGGTATTCCATGATGATAGACTTTGTCCGTTGCAGTGTCGCGGCAGACATGGCCTTAATGATCGGGTATTCGGATCCCTCGCAATCCATCTTGAGGAGATCGATATCGGTGTTGGGGTACCGGGCATACACATCCTGGATTCCCATGACATCGACAGTGACTGTTTGTGAGCCGGGGTGACGAAGCGAACAACCGGATTCATCTCCGGGCGTGAAGTGGATGAGACTGTTACCGCTGAGGTCTGAAACGGCTTCGGGAGTGGCTACAACTCGCGCCTTGGAATTCATGCGAAGGTTTCGCTGGAGTTGGGTGTAGTTGTTGGGAAAAGGCTCGAAAGCGGCGACGAAGACGCTGGGATTCATGTTTGTCGCCAGCAATGAGAAGAAGCCTGCATTGGCGCCGATGTCCAATACAAAGGACGACCGGCGCAGTTGATCATAACATGTGGAGTAGTGTTCGAATAAAAACACTTCAAGGAATATCCACCAATCGGACGTACCCGGTCTAAGTTCGATCACAATGCCATTCCGCAGTGTGATGAGGTAAGGAGACTTCCGCAACCCGAGCAGGTCCAGCGCTAAAAGAAGGTGACCACGCGAAACCATGTAGATGAGTTTTGGTGTTCTCCACACATGGCGGAGGGCCATGAGGCATGAAGTCGCTGTCATGGTATGCCTTGTGACGCTGTTTGATGAAATACACCTATCATGCTTCGTGCACATCGTTCCCATGTGAAAGTGGATGCGAATTGTTGTCCGTCCGCAATGTGTTCGCCTCGCGCCTCGGTCGAGAGACCCAGTAAGCGAGTCATTGCGGCACCCATGCCGACGGGGTCTTGCGGGTCTACGAGCCAGGAAGAATCCGGTACGATTTCGCGCAATGAACTATTATTGGAGGTGATGACGGGGCAACCGCACGACATGGCTTCCAGCACTGGCAGCCCAAATCCCTCGTAAAAAGAGGGATAGATGAAGAACTCGGCATTTTGGTACAAGTTCACCAAGTCTTCCTTCTTCGCATGGCCGTAAAGTCGAACACAGTTCTGGAGGCCCAGTGCTACCACTTTGGCGCCGATTTGGTCGAAATGTTCCTGACTCATGGCCCCCGCGATGACATATTGGATAACTCTGAGTTCGGGTGTGTTGGCGATCGCGGTCAGGACCCCATCGATGTTCTTGCGTTTCTGGTGTGTCATCAGCGAGAGGAAGTAGCGATTCTTGATGAGTCGCGTTTCTGAGCGCGGTTGTCGGAAGATGGCGTCCACACCCAGCGGGACCACGGTGATGCTCTGTGGTGCAATTCCGTAGAACCGAACGATGTCATCTCGTGTCGATAGAGAATCGGCTACAATGGCATCAGCCTGTTTCAAAGAGTGGCCGACCACCATGCCGTAATAGGCCCTCAGGTGGGTTTCGTACATGGACGGGAACACATGGAACGAAAGGTCGTGAACGGTAAGGACATAACGTGTCCCGCGTGGTTTTAGAAGGGGCAGTACGTGGGCAGGACCATGCAATATATCAACGTGTTGCCGTTTTGCCAGCCGGGACGTTGTCCAGCAATCAAACCAAGGATCGCCCAATGGTCCTGGGGGTGTCCATCCATAGACGGTGTTAGGGAGCAGGGCAGGTTCGTGAGTTTGGAAAGAGATGTACTCGTTGCGGGAATCGAGTGCCTGAATGGTCTGGTAGAGGGAGCGAATGTAGTTGGGGACGCCAGTGTCCCGGCCTGTGGCATGGCGTGCATTCACAGCGATTTTCATGACTTTGCCTTCTGCGCATGCATCAACAGCCAATGGCCGCGTCGTTTCATCAAGGGTTCAAGAAGTCTGAAACAGAACCTAGGCAGAGGCATCAGGCCAAAGGTTGTTACTTCGATATTGATGAACCCCGTTTTGGCCAACAACTCCTGCGCCTGCAGAAAGGACAAAACGCGAATGTGTCCTGCGACGCCGGCAAAGGCGGGGTCATGTAGAGGAGGGAGTCGAATGGCATCGTGTTCTTCGAAGGTTCTCTGATAGTGAAGTCCCAGCGGGTTCCCAACATACCATCCGCAGGTTTTCATGAGGGAGAAAGGTGTATATCCTAACACCATCGCCCCCAAATTCAAAAGACTGCATAGATTCTCTGAAGTCAAAACGACGTGTCCGCCGGGACGGGTAATGCGGTGCATTTCGTGCAGGAACAGACGAGTGTTGTGCACGTGTTCGATAACTTGTGTGCAAAGAACCGCGTCGAAAGTTTCGCTCTCGTAGGGCCACGGACCATTTAAATCAAAGGACGATACGGTCAGACCCTTCTGCCGTGCCTTCTCCGCGAGTTCGGGATGTGCCTCCACGCCGCAATAGGATGTCGGAGGAACTTGGAGTGAAGATGCTAATCGGTCATTTCCAGGCCCGCACCCCACATCTAAAAGTGAAGCAGGATGGCAGGAGGATATGGTCTTGGCAGCCTGCCACTCGCATCGATCTCCGCTGGACACGTAAGCGTCCAACACGGTTGACTGGAGAAATCGTCGTATGGCGGTCGTCATTTTAGGAAACTCTAATCCAGAGGATCACCGGTCGCTGCTTGTATCAAGACTGCTCATAACTTGCTCTGGCGAAACCATTTCCATGCAGGTGGGTTGCTTGGTGCAATTCGGGAGATAGCAGCAAGTGCATCCCAGTTCAGGTAAGAGTTTTGTTCCGTTGTCATACAATTCAATCTCGGTGGCACTGGTAGGTCCAAAAAGGGCAATGGTATGGGTGTGCAAGGCTGTGGCCATGTGCAATGCCAAACTGTCCCCGGAAATGAGGGTGTTGCAGGTGGCGACTAGAGAGGCTAATTCACGAAGGGATCGGTCGGGACCCGAGAATAGGGCCCGGCGTCCATAGGTAGTTTGAAGCCGGATGATCAACGCGCGTTCCCAGGGGCCGCCAATGAGCAGGAGTTGCAGGTCTTGCCGTTCAATAACCATTTGACTGAAGGCGAAGATGTGTTCCTCAGTCCATCGTTTATTCTTCCAGCGTCCGCCACCGCCTAAATTCAGGCCGATAAGCCTCTGGGCTGGATCGTAGCCTTGCTCCTTGAGAAAATAGTGTCCCCATGACCGTTCGGGTTCGGTCAGGTTCAGGATGGGTTTCTGGCGGCGGTATTCCAAACGACACATTTCGTACATGATCTGCTGATATGTCTTCTGGTTGGCCTTTTTGAGGTGGTCAAAGGCGCCCATCTGTAACCATTCCTCGGCCTCGACGGTGGATGGCGTGATATTGCCCTGACTGTCGAGGGTCATGCCTAAACGTTCTTTTGTGCGTGCCGTCGCTGCCAGGGCCGCCGTCCACTTATCGGCATCTGTGTTGATCACGAGGTCGAACTCCTCGGTCTGAAGGCGGGGCAATGCCTCGGTTTCGGCCAACCACAGTTCGTCCACATAGGGGTTGTGTTTGAAGAGGTCGGCGGCGCCGGATTTAGTGATCCAGACGATATAGGAATCCGGATATTTGGCTTTGAGGCCGGGAAGAAGGGCGGTTGTACGAAGAACGTCGCCAAGCGCGTCCAACTTGGTGATAAGGATGCGTTTGCCCTTGGGTTGGTAATGAGGGCAGTCCAGGCAGGTTTGGCCGGTTTCCTTGTTGAACCGGCAGGGGCGACTACCCGGGAAATGGCGACAGTTGACTTTGAGCATCATGGGAAAAAGTTTGCCAGAAGTCGGTTCAGTAGAACAGTGAATTTCTTGGGGGCGGGGGAAAAGGGGGCGCATCTCCTGGTTTTGGCACCGACATCGTGGAATTCGACCGCACACCGTGCGGTCCCACATCGTTGGAATTATGTAGGGCGTCACGATGTGACGCAAAACACAGTGGGTGCCAAGACTCAGAGATGTACACGGGAAAGGGTAGCGCTTTGGTGTACCCATAGCCGCCCGCCGACCTTGCGTCGGTGGAGGCAAACGATGTGTGCCGTTCCACGCCACCGCTCAACTTTCTTCACCCGTGACACGAGGTCACGGGGATCGCCGAACGGGGACGTTTTCAGAAGGAAACGGCTGTCCGGTTATGCTTCTTGACGTTGTCGTTTGCTGAGGATCAGCGCCAACACCATCAGTAACAAAAGACCACGGCCGACTAGCGCGATCACCATCGTTTTCAGTGGTGGGGCATAGGCAAAACTGACCGTGTGCTGACCGGGCGGGATGACGACGCCTTGGAAGAGGTAGTTCGCCCTGTAAATTGTCGCAGGTTTGTCATCCACGGTCGCCTTCCAATCCGGATCAAACTTCACCGAACGGACGAGCAAACCGGCTTGATCCATGGCTACTCGCACTGTGGCATCCGCCGGATCATGTCGGAGAATGGTGATGGATGTGGCGTTCGTGGCGCTTGGTAGTTCGATCGTTTGGGATGACAGGACTACAGCGTCCCGAGCCGGGTTAAAGTCTGGCTGTGCCAACAGACGTAAGGCCTCTTGACCTCCAGCGACGGTCTCAGGAAGGCGCGTGATCCTTGAGACAACGCGATAGAAAGGGAGGGCACCGGTGAATTCCACCAATCGCAGGTACTGTTGATCTGTCGGGGCATAGGCACTGGGCAGGTAAGAGTCATTAACGACACCCACGCCCATGGAGAGCCGTTCCACAAACCGCCCGCGATTCCCATCCATCTGGTTCAGTTGTTGCATGGCGCCGGGAAGGGTCAGAAAATACCTTACAGCTCCGAGTTCCCAGAGGCGGGGTAGGTCCGCTCCAAACGCCTTAAACAGGGCCTCATAGTCGGCCGGCATCCGCGAAACGCTGATAGGTTCGAAGAGGTCGTAGCTTTTGATTTGCAGCAACGATAGGCGAAGATTGTTTAGAAGGGGATGTTGGGGTGGAATCAGTTTCACCCGGCCTTCGGTCTTGTGGGCGTCAAGATAGACGGACAGAGGGTTGGGCGCGAGGTAATGCCTGTACTTGTGCGGCATGGAGTAGGCGCGATTGACGACCATCAAGTCGCCCAGGGCAAGGACGGCTGTAACCCCGAGGAAGAACCAGGTATTGACCAATTTGCCTTGGCGAAGGCGACGGGTGATCCAACAGGCCATGCCGCCAAACAAAGTTGCCAACAGGAGCACTTTTACGGAGGCTCCGAATGCGTTGTTCCACATCAGGTCCGCACCTCCGCCGTACCCTTCGCCAGCACGGGCTGCCACGAAACCGGTTTTGTCCGCCTGAGTCCAGAACGTTACCAACAGTCCCAGCACTGCGATGCCAAGCGCCGCCCAACAGAGCGCTTGCCAGGGAGCAAGACGTGAAGTCATGTCGGTTATTGCCTGTTTAGCGGTTGTTTTTGCCGGGGAGCGCGCGGCGGTGCCTTCCGGTGCCACAGCGGCTAGAGCGCTCCACAAGGCATTCAGCATGAAAGCGATTCCCAATCCTCCGCAAAGGAGGAAGACGCCGTTCCATTTGTCGGGATTGCGGATGGTATCGAAGAAGGGCAACATCCACAGCAGGCGGTAGGCGAAGAAATACTTTCCAAGCACCAGCATCAAGGCCAACACACAACCGGTGCAAACCATCCAGGCCAAGGGGCGAGCGGGGAGATGCCTAGAGTCAGAATCCCGGTTGTGGTTGTACTGGGTTCGGAACAGCCAGACGGGTACGGCCAGCAAGAGGATGCAAGGGATGACGCCCAGGTGCCAACCGGTGAGACTGAAATTCCGGAAACCTTGTTTGGTCTTTTCCCAGCCTTCGCTACGTCCGGTCCTGCCCCAGTATGGGGCGGTTTCCGATCGCATGGTGGTGCCGAAATAGGATCCGGAAACGGTGTTCCAAAGTTCGGCAGGGGGAATACTCCATTGGGTAGCCCAGGCGTAACGGGCGGCAGGGGTCTCCTCGGAACCCTGCGTTACCCCCTGAATGTTGGTGGCGAACATGATGGACAACATTTGCCAGGCGAGAATTACACTGAAGGCGACAAAGAGGGCGAAACGGGGGAGAATGGACCACGGACTACGGACTACAGGCCGGAGTCTGGAGCCCCTAGACAGTGGGCCTTTGCCGCCTAATACGTCTGCTCGCAGAGCGGTGCTGCATTCATCCTTGTGGCCTCGTTCTGATGTCGGCGTTTCTATGCTGGATTCTGGATTCTGGATTCTGAATTCTTGGCCCCAAAAATGCGTCCAGAAGAAGATAAAGGCGGCGCCTACGGCCAAGATGGCGCCCACGTCGGGGACTTCGGATATGCCAAGGCCAAGACAGGCGCCGCCAATGGCGTAAGGGAGCCAGCGGCCGGAGATACGCCCCTGTTCAGCAAAACCGACAGCCAGCAAGGCACAGGCCAAAGCCACAGGACGTACGGAGAGGCCGGTGAAGGCGAAAGTGGTGGACCAACCTGTGTTTACGAGGATGGCGGCAGTCAGGGCGGCGGCGGGACGGCCAACACGGAATTGACGCAATGACCAAAAGATCGCTAAACCGCAGAAGGCTAAAAGGAGCGGTTGCCCTGTTCGGCGCGTAAACACAGGGCCAATTGATTCGAGAAAGGACCAGGTTGCTATGCCACACTGTTTGCCTGCTGAGCCGAAGAAGGACTGATTATACCACACTCGGAAAAACGCTTGTGGGAATTGATAGATGGAGGAGAGCATTCCCTCAATATTCCCATCATTGAACGCCAGCACCTGTTCGGGGTCTTGCAAGACGTTCCAGCAGGTGGCGGCCGAAATGGCGAAAAGAATAGCGAATAGTCCCAAACCCCATGCCCAGCGCTTCTTTTGTTCAGTCATGGCGCGCATTGTCGGGAGCGGCGGGGGGTTGGTCAAGTGCGGACTATGGGTGGACTACGGGCGGACGACAGACTACAGACTACGGACTACAGACAACTGGGCGGCTGACGTCATGTCGCCAAAACCCGAAGATGCGACCCATGCGAGCACTCATCGTTAAGAGAAGTTGCACAAAAGAAACCATTATGTTATAAATTACAACATGTACTTCAAGAGATACCTTTCAGGGTTGTTGAATCAAGCCTTGCGTGTGATGCCGGTAGTCGTTTTGACTGGGCCACGCCAAGCGGGTAAGAGTACCCTGCTCAAACATGACGATGTCCTTAAAACTTGGCGGTACGTTACACTGGATGATGTCACGGTTCTGGCGGCGCTCAAGCGGGACCCAATGGGGGTTCTTGGTGAGGGACCGGTCGTTGTGGATGAAGCGCAACGGGCGCCTGAATTGTTTGCCGTCATCAAGCGAATGGTGGATTTGGATCGCAGGCCAGGGCGTTTTGTTTTGAGCGGATCAGCCAATTTCCTGCTCATGCATGCGGTTTCGGAATCCCTTGCTGGTCGCGCGCTGCATCTGCATCTTGGTCCACTCAGTTATGCCGAACTGGCCCAGCAGAATGGTTTTTCATGGATGACCAGTCTTCTTGCAGGTAAGGCACCGGGCCGTGTTTTTGCAGAACTTGCCGCCAAGGCTACCAATCCTGTGGATTCGGATTGGCTGAAGGGCGGGATGCCGCCGGCTGCACTGGAGTCTGATGATGCCGCGCGACGATTATGGTATACGGGGTATGAGCAGACGTACCTGGATCGTGATCTGCGTGACCTTACGCAAGTGGCGGATCTGGGACTATTCCAACGATTCCTGCGCCTAAGCGCTTTCCGAACCGCGCAGGTATTGAACATGAATGATCTGGCGCGGGATTGCGGGACGAATCCGGTTACCATTTCCCGATGGTTGTCCATATTGGAAACAAGTTGCCTGATCCAGCGGGTGCCGCCCTATTTTTCCAACCAGTCCAAACGTCTTGTGAAAGCCCCGAAGATGTATTGGATGGATAGCGGGTTAGCCGCCTTTCTGTGTGGGCTTCATCGCGCGGATGATCTGGCGGGGCATGTACTTCGCGGTGCCATTGCCGAAACGTATGTCTGTCAGAACATGCAGGCTTGGCTATCGGCCCATTATCCGGAGGCACGGTTGACGCACTATCGGGCTCATTCCGGGCATGAAGTGGATTTTGTGGTTGAGATTGGTCAAACGGTAGTGGCTGTTGAGGTCAAGGCGGCCAGTCGCGTGGATTCGCGTGATGTGAAGGGCCTGCAGGCGTTTCTAGCCACGGAATCCAGATGTAAGGCGGGAGTGGTGTTTTACCAGGGCACGGAGATTCTTCCCTTGGGCGACCGAATGTGGGCCGTTCCCGCCGGTATGGGGATGATCTGAGAG
>CAZHRU010000074.1:13058-14118 GCA_964535015.1 uncultured Verrucomicrobiota bacterium
TCGGGTGGGGAGTGGCAGGTCAATTTCACTTCTGCAGGCAGTTTTGTAGAGCGGATTGCCAAGGCGGCAGGGAGATTCCGAAGGTTTGTTGGAGTTTGGTGCAGTCCAGTACCGAATAAGCCGGGCGGCGGGCAGGGGTGGGGTAGTCGGCGGTCGAGATTGGGGTGATGGGAATGGGTGCCGGGATGAATTCGCGCGCAAAACCATGCCAGGAGGTCGCGCCTGTGCACACGAGGTTGTAGAGGCCGTTGACGGCGTCGCGGGAGCTCCGCCCTCCAGAAGGGAAGATTCCTGCGACGTCGCCTGCTGGGGCAAGGCGGCCAAGAATGGTTACGGTCGTCTCGGCAATGATCTTGCTCCACGTCGGGCAACCGATCTGGTCGGCCACCACGCGCAAGGGTTTTCCCTCAGCCGCCAACCGCTGCAGGGTCAGCAGGAAATTCTTGCCGCGTCGCCCGTAAACCCAGGCAGTGCGGAAGATGAGATGGTTCACGCCGGAGGCGCGGATGGCGTTATCGCCCTCCAGTTTCGTGCGGCCATACACGCTCACGGGATTGGGTGTGTCGTCCTCGCTGTAGGGCGCCCGTTTGGCTCCATCGAAAACAAAATCGGTTGAGTAGTGGATCAGTGTGGCTCCGAGTCGGATGGCCTCCTCCGCCAGAATGGCGGGGGCCGTGGCATTGATGGCGCGGCATAGGTCCGGTTCGGATTCCGCCTTGTCCACGGCCGTGTAGGCGGCGGCATTGACGATCAGGTCGGGATGTGAGTCGCGGACGATGGCGCGGATGGAGTCGGGGCAGGAGAGGTCGATTTCCGGGAAGTCCACAGGGCAAACCCGGCCCAGCGCCGGGAGTAACGTTGCCAACTCGAATCCGACCTGACCGTTGTTTCCGATGAGGAGGATATTCTGTGCAGTGCCGATTCGTTCCATACAGACACGATAGACTTGTCCAGTGTCCGGGGAAAGTGGAAAAAAGAAGGCAAGCGCATCTTCTTGAAGTTCTTCGCCGGAAGGCGTATGCTTCCAAACATCTATGGTTCAACGACTTATTCAGAAGAT
>CAZHRU010000075.1:0-13614 GCA_964535015.1 uncultured Verrucomicrobiota bacterium
TCCGCCCCGATCGCCGCCATCATCTGCACCAGGTTGTAGGTGAACGAATCGTAGTTATCAATCAGCACCATCATACCGCACCCCCGCTCAGTTCAAGTCCGCTTGCCGCCATCTGCACGGCCTTCTGCATCCCGCGCGCCTTGTGACAGGTCTCCTGGAACTCCTTCTGCGGGTCGGAGTCATACACAATCCCCGCCCCCGCCTGCACCGACACCGTCCCACCCGCCACCCCCAGGGGCCGGATGGTGATCGCCAGATCCATGTTTCCGTCATACCCCACATACCCCACCGCGCCACCATACGCCCCCCGCGGCTCCGGCTCCAACTCATGAATGATCTCCATCGCCCGGATCTTCGGGGCCCCCGACAACGTCCCCGCCGGGAACGTCGCCTTGATCACATCATAGGCATCCTGCCCCTTGCGCAGGATCCCCTGCACATGCGACACCAGATGCATCACATGACTGTACCGCTCCACCACCATGTACTCCGTCACCTGCACACTGCCGGTCTCCGAAATCCGACCCAGATCGTTCCGCCCCAGATCCACCAGCATCACGTGTTCCGCCTTCTCCTTCTCGTCCGAAAGCAGTTCGTCCGCCAGCGCCCGGTCCTTCGCGTCATCCCGCCCCCGCGGCCGTGTCCCCGCAATCGGCCGCAGTTCCACCACATTCCCGGTCAACCGCACCATCACCTCGGGCGATGACCCTACCAGCGTCTGACTCCCCATCTTCAGGAAGAACGTGTAGGGCGACGGGTTCAGCAACCGCAACGCCCGGTACAGGTTGAGGCTCGACACCTCCACTTTCGCGCTGAACCGCTGACTCAGCACCACCTGGATGATGTCACCCGCATAAATGTAATCCTTGGCCTTCCTGACCATGCCGCAATACTCCTCCTGCGACATGTTGGATTCAAAACGCACCTCCCCCGCCTGGTCCGGCACCGGCGGCGCCAGAGGCTGGTTCAGCGTATGCTCGATGCCCTCGATTTCCGAAAGCGCGCGCCGGTACGCCGCCTGTGGCGAGGCCGCCTCCGCTGGCCGCGTACACACCACAATCTTCAACGTGTGCCGGACGTTGTCAAAGACGATCATCCGGTCCGCCAGCACAAACCGACTGCGCAGGCGCCCCGCTCCCGCACCCGGCTTCGGGGGCGGCATCCGCTCAAACTCTCCCATGGCCTCATACCCAAGGAACCCCACCGCCCCGCCAATAAACCGAGGCAACCCCGGAATCGCCGCCACCTTCACGTTCTTGAAGATGCGCCGCAGATCCTCCAGTCCGCCCGACACCGGCTGCCGATGATCAACCTCGAGGAACGGTCGCGGATCCACGCCGACAAACGAGTACCGGCCCCACTTCTCGCCGCCCTCCATACTTTCCAGCAGGAAAGCATTCTCACGGTTCATCAACCGCTGCAGGACCGAGACCGGGGTCTCCATGTCCGCCAGCACTTCCTTGTACACCGGCACCACGTCATAAGACTGCGCCAGCACCTCATAGTCCTTTTGGTTTGGATACATAATGTTTCTATGTATAGAAACATCCGCCGGAAACGTCAATGACTTTTTTGCGCCCACCTGCGCGCACTCTTACCGATCCCCGCGACCTCGCGTCACGGGTGAAGAAAGCACGACCCCCGTGACCTCACGGATGAAACAGTACGATCCCCGTGACCTCGCGTCACGGGTGAAGAAAGTTGAGTGAACGAACGTTCGCCCATCACCCCAACTTTCTTCACCCACGGCACGAAGCCGCAAGGATCGCCAAAACCCGGAGATGCGCCCCTGCTCGCCCTGGGGCTCGCCGTCTTACTACGCTGGCGAGGCTCACTCCGCCCGGCTCAACTGCGGCAGGGCATCGAAATGGCTGTCGCGGGAATACAGGATCAAATGGTGTTGCTGAACCAACGCCGCGATCCAAATGTCGTTGGTCGGGATTGGCGTCCCCTGCTCCCGGAGTTGACGGAATATCCGGGCGTAATGAAAAGTGGTTTGCTCATCGGCATACAGGATTTCCACACGGGGACTGTCCAGGAATCGACCCAAGACACCCTCGTTCCGACGGGCCACGGTGCCACACTCAAATCCGGCACGCAACTCCGCCAACACGGGAAATGGCATGATGAGGCGGTCAGCCGTCCTGAACCGGCGAACCACTTCATCCTTCCCTTCGCAAAAATCCCGGTAGCGATTCGTGTCGATAACCAGTCTCACTGCCACAACTCCGCGTCAACCCGGTCCATTTCGGCCAACGCCTTGTCGCACTCCGGATCCTGCACCCAGGTGCCGATCAGATCATCCAAATCGTGATACTCTGCCACCCCTGCATTCGCCCCAACTCCCTTGGCTATCAGATCCAGCGCCATCTGGTTGATACTGGTTCCATAGGTAGCCGCCGCTTCCCGCAACAGTTGATCCGTCCGCTCCGGAACACTTCGAAGGGTATATTGGATTCCTTTGCTCATGATGCCTGCATAGTAAGCCTGCACCGCATCCATGTCAAGCCTGCATAGGTTAATTTTGAATGCTTCTCGTGAGTTACCCAATGTGGGAAGCGCGCTTCGCTGCGGCGACCCTTTCCCCTCTCACCCCCCCCTACTCATTCCTGAGCCGACTGTGCCGCTGGCTATACCCGAAATAGATGATGAACCCGACCCCCATCCAGATCAACAGCCGCATCCATGTCACTCCGGGCAACCCCACCATCTGGGCCAAGCACGCCAAGACCCCCAGAATCGGAACCACAGGCACCCAAGGCGTCCGGAACGCCCGCGGAATCTCCGGATGCCGCCACCTCAGGATCAGCACCCCCACGCACACGATAATGAACGCCAGCAAGGTCCCGATGGACACCAACTCGCCCAATTCACCAATCCGGAACGTTCCCGATACCACCGCCGCCAGGATACCCGTCACAATCGTTGTCACATGCGGCGTCCTGAACCGGGGGTGCACCTTGGAAAACCCCGGCGGCAACAACCCGTCGTGCGACATGGAATAGAAAACCCGCGTCTGCCCCAACAACAACACCAGGATCACAGAACTCAATCCCGCGATCGCCCCAATCTTGATGAACGGCCGCAACCAGAACAGTTTCTCGCCACCCGCGTTCACCGCCACCGCTATCGGATCCGGCACCGCCAACTGCGTGTATTTCACCATCCCGGTCATCACCAGCGACACCAGGATGTAAAGAACAGTGCAGATCACCAGCGAACCAAGAATTCCGATCGGCATGTCCCTCTGCGGATTCTTGGATTCCTGCGCCGCGGTCGACACCGCGTCAAATCCGATGTAGGCAAAAAAGATCACCCCGGCCCCCCGCAATACCCCGCTCCATCCGAAATCCCCGAATGCCCCCGTGTTCGCCGGCAGGAACGGCGTCCAGTTCTGCATCTTCACAAAGAAGAAACCGAACGCAATGAACAGCAGGATCACCGAGACCTTCACCAGCACAATGAGATTGTTGAAACGCGCCGACTCCCTGATCCCCACCACCAGCAATACCGTCACGATCCCCGTGATGATCACCGCCGGCAGGTTGAATAACGCCGTCACGTGCGGCAACGTGGCCGGATCCAATCCCTTGGCTGTCGCTTGGGCCATCAATGCCGCCGAGGACTGCACCCACCCCATATCCGGCAGGCAGATCAGTTGCGTCCCGGTGGCCGAAGTCAGTTGCGGAGGAATAACCACACCGAAATCCCTGAGAAAACTGACCACATACCCTGACCAGCCGACGGCCACCGTGGAGGCGCCGAACAGGTACTCCAACACCAAATCCCACCCGATGATCCACGCGAAAAACTCACCCATGGTCGCATAGGCGTAGGTATAAGCACTGCCCGCCCTCGGAATCATGGAGGCAAACTCGGCGTAACACAATCCTGCCAGGGCGCACGAGATCGCTGAGAAGATGAAGGAGAGTACAATCGCCGGCCCCGCATAGTGCGCCGCCGCCGTCCCTGTCAGCACAAAGATACCGGCGCCGATAATGCAGCCGATCCCCAGACTCGTCAGGTTCCATGGACCAAGGACTCTTGCCAGAGTATGTTGGCCTTCTTCGGTCTCGATATCCGCGAGAAGTTTCGACATCGGCTTGCGTGCGAATAAGTTTTTCATAATGCCCGAAAATATGGCGACACCCCACCGGATTGTCGAGATGGAAAATGCCACGCTCTTTCTTTCAATGTGGGAGGGGCGCTACGCGCCGCGACTTCGTGATTACCCCCCCCCATCACCCATCCTATCTATCCTGTATATCCATGTTACACCCTGTCTCCCGCCCCCTTTTGTGTCTTTAACGAACTTCCAGTCTGTAGTCTCTCTCGTCCCCCGCCCGCTCACAATTCACTATTCACTATTCACCGCCCCAACACCGCCGCCAACTCCTCCGGCAATGGCGACTCAAAACACACTTGGCGCTGGTCGCTCGGATGCCGGAACTCCAACCGCGATGCATGCAACGCCTGCCGCTTCACCCGAAGCCGCCGCCAGTCCTCCTCCGAAAGCGCGTCCGTGCAAAACCGCCTGAACAGTCCGGCGTCCACCCCGTACACCTTGTCCCCCACTACTGGAAACCCCAACGAACACAGTGTGGCCCGGATCTGATGCAACCGCCCCGTCTCCGGAACCGCCCGTACCAGACTCACCCCGTTCGCCATCGCCAGTCGCGTAAACCGCGTCTCCGCCCAATCCGCCTCATCCGGTTCATCCCCGCCACCCGGACGATAGATCCGCCGCCGCGCCGTCCCCGCTTCGGCATCCGCCAGCATCCACCCGCAGGCCTCCACCGCCTCCGGGAATTCCCCTTCCACCAGCACCAGGTATTCCTTGGCCACACGCCGGGCCGCAAACTGGCGCCGACACCTGGATTCGGTCACCGGATTCAACGCCACCATGAGCAATCCCGACGTCTCCCGATCCAGACGGTTGATAATCGCCGGCTTCTCCACTCCATGGTTGCGCTTCAGCCAACCCCAGACCGTATGGTTGAAATACCGTCCCGCAGGATGACAAGGCAGGTTCGCAGGCTTGTCAAGGATCATGATGTCATCATCGGCATGGACAATCCTGACATCGAAATTGACGCGAGGTTCCGGAATATCATCAGCCACGAACTCGACAAGGTCGCCAGCCGCCAGCACACGCTGAACATCCTCCGCCACGCCATTGACCAGAACCCGCTGCGCCTCGATTCGTTCCCTCCACACCTCGGCCGCATGGTAGGTGAATCGCCCCGCCAGGTAGTCCAACAAAAGCGACCCACCCACCGCATCAGGAATCCGACTCTGTATCCGCCGTTTCATGGCCAGAAACCATACACCAGAACAGATTATTACGTCATGCATCTTTGACGAAAAGACACAAGACCTGTATAGTCCCGGAACCCACAAGGAAGGGTGGCTGAGTGGTTTAAAGCGCCGGTCTTGAAAACCGGAGATCCGCAAGGGTCCGGGGGTTCGAATCCCTCCCCTTCCGCCATTCGACGCGTTCGCGGCGAATGCCCTGAGCCTGTCGAAGGGTTTTGTTGTTTCCGGGCCATGAAAATATGTACTACGTTTACGTCCTAAAGAGCACAAAATCGGAACGCTTATACATTGGAAGTTCCGCCTCACCTGAGGAACGGCTGGCTTCTCACAACGCAGGAAGCGTTATATCTACAAAACAAGGTCGCCCATGGCGACGACTCATTTTAGAACCGCACCCTGATCGAGCGACCGCCGAGGCCCGTGAACGTTACCTGAAGTCAGGTTGGGGCCGACGCGAACTAAAGAAACTCCTAGCACATTCCAGTCTCGCCACGTGATGTCTGCCCGTCGGCAGACAAACGTGGTCGCGTTTCCGCCAAAGGCGGATCACGCGAAAAACCGAAGATCCGCGGTAGTCCCGTTTGTGTCCGCATCGCGGACACATCACGGGACAAGGGTCCGGGGGTTCGAATCCCTCCCCTTCCGCCATTCGACGCGTTCGCGGCGAATGCCCTGAGCCTGTCGAAGGGCTCCCCCCCCTCACTCCCCCGCCGCAACCACTTCACCCAAATACATCAACGGGCACTTCTCACCGTTCAACCACCAGCCGGGCCCCCTAACCTTGACCCGCTTGCCCATCAATCCCGGCATATCCGCATCGCGCCCGCGCAAATAACACGTCGTCAGCCGACGCCCCTCTTCCCTATCCACCAACCGGTATTCCACACCCCGGAACATCGCTAACGGCACCCGCTCCAACACCCCCTCCCGCTCCAACACCGCCCCCTGCCCCAGCACCGCCGCCAACTGTCCCTCCCTCAACCCTGCCGGCAATTCACGGGTCAGCGGCGCATTGCTCTTAACCCCAACCGTCTGCGACTCCACCACCCCTGCCACCGCCGTTGATACCCCCGTCACCACCGCCATTTGTCCAGTCACCGATGATCCCGCACCACCCAAATCCAGAAACTCCTTCTTGATCCACAGCGAGATCCCTTCCGTCGGCACAATGCACGTCCACTCCCCTCGCACTTCCCGTGCCTGCACCGCCGTACCGCCGCGCAGCGATCCCACACTCCGGTAACTCACCCCGGGGCCCGACCTCACATTGACCTTATCCCCCGCCACCGCGCCGTTCCGCACAAACTCTTTCTTGACCCACACTCCCATGTTGGTCGGCGCCTGCACCTCCGCCCACACCTCCTCGACCTTCAAGACCGTCAAAACATCACCCTGGTTGACCTGCCCGATAACCTCGGCGTCATTCACCGGTTTCGCACGGACGTTCACACGGTCAGACGTCACCCGCACCTCCTGCCCGGCCATCGCCACACCCGCCACCATCACCCATATACTTATGCTGAACACTGCCTTCATGACGATTATCTCCCTGAACTGAACACTACCTTGATCGAACACAACAACACCTTTTTTCACGGCCCGAAGAGGCGATAGTACCGTGTCGGGTAGTTCGTGGAACTGTAATCCCTGTACTCGATGGCCCCATCCGTCAGATTGGTTGTTTTCAGACACATCCACACGCCTGCGATCATGTTCGTGCGCGCCTCCACACCGACCGGAATGTTCGTGGTACCCGTAATGGTGAAGGCCACCCCGTTGGTTGCCGAGACGTTCAGCCCCGTGAAGAACGGGTTCCATAGCACCGCCGGCCGCCCTGCCAAGGTGTTGGTCCAGCCAACAGTGCCCGGCAGATAGTAGACGGTGGCACTGCTACCGTTGAAGATACTGGAATAAACGGCTGGCGGGTCACCCGCGAAGTACGCCCTCTGCAGACTGGTGCAGGAACTGAAGGCCCCGTTCGCAATGTTGGTAACGCCGGCAGGAATCGTGACGCTGACCAACGCGGGACAGTAGGCAACGGCCCAATCCATGATCTCGGCAACCCCGTCGCCGATCACAAGATTGGTCAGACTGGAACAGTTCGCAAAAACGGACCCTTGGAGAGTGCCAATGCCGTTTCCGATCGTGGCACTCTTCAGTGCGGAACAGTAGGAGAACGCCGTGTTGCCCAGATTGGTAACGCTGTCCGGAATCACAAGACTGGTCAATGAGGCGCAGTCGGAAAAGGCCTGCTCCCCAATGCTTGTAACGCCACCCGGAATGGTGATGGACTGCAACGCCGTGCAGTGGCGGAACGCAAAACCTCCAATGGCGGTCACACCACTACCAATCGTGGCGGTGGCCAGGCAAACACAGTAGTCGAACGCCGAACCGCCGATGCGAACGACATTGTCCGGGATTGTGATGTCCCGCAGGTACGCGCAGGAATAAAAGGCGAAATCGCCAAGGTTGGTAAGACCGTTGGGAAGTACAATGCCCGTAAGGCTGTTGCAGAACCGGAAGGCGTAACTGCCAATGGTGTTGACGTTGGTGCCCAAGACAAAATTGGTGACATTGGCGCAGTTGCCAAACGCATAGTTGCCGATGACGGTGGTGCTGTCGGGAATGGTGACGCGGGTCAGCAGGGACGCCCCCTCAAAGGCGGAGTCGCCAATGGTAATGACGCCACCTGGGATGCTGTAACTGCCGGTCCTGGCCATCGGATACTGAATGAGTGTGGTCTGGCCCTTGTTGAACAGCACACCCCCGGCACTGCTGTAATTCGTATTCGCCGCTTCGACGGTGATATTGCTGAGGCTACTGCAGGCGTTGAACGGCGAAGTCCCGATAGTCCGGACGCCGACAGGAATGACGATATCGCCCAGCCCCAGACAGAAGGTGAATGCGCCGGTGCCGATGTTGGTGACACTGCCGGCAATCGTGACACTCTTCAGACTGTAGCAGTTCTGGAATGCCCGATCCCCGATAGTTCGTACCCCTTCGGGAATCACCATGCCGGTCAGATTGGTACATCCATTGAACGTTCCTTCCCCGATGCCGGTAACATTCGTGCCAAGGGTGACACCCAGGAGGCCGATACAACCGCTGAAGAGGTCGTCCCCGAGCGAGGTAACACTGTCCGGGATGACGAGGCCCGGCAAGCGCTTGCAGTTTGTAAATACACCCTTCCCGATGCGAATCAGGTTGGTGGAGAGCGCGACACTGGTCAGGTTGGAACAGGCAATCAACGCATAGTCGCCAAGATTGGTAACGCTATTGGCAAAAGCAATGCTGGTCAGACCGGTACAGGTCGAGAAGGCATGGAGCCCGACATCGGCAACCCCGTCGGACATCATGACGTTGGTCAGACTGTTGCAACCGCCAAATGCCAGCGTGCCGATACGGGTAACAAGGTACCCGCCTAGCGTATTCGTGATCGTCAACGTGCCTGAATATGAGTTGGAGAACCCCGTGATGGCGGCCTGGTCATTCGTGACGGTGTACGTATAGGGTCCGTCCTGAAAATCGGCGAAGGCAATGACTGTCCCCGCCAGAATCAAGGCCCCGGCAAGACTGATGGCACTGACTCCGGCGAACCTGCATTGGCCGACACAGAGATATCTGTTCATACCCCCGACTGTAAGCCTCCCCGGCAGTAGAATCGAGGATATTCACACCATCACTGGATGAGCAATACCGAGCATGAAGGGTTACCACTTCCCGATCCCGCGCCTTCATCCGTAACAACAAATCTCCGCCAGCGCACCTCGATATGCACCGACGCAGGCCGGTGACCAAGCGAGTGTTAGGGATTGACTCAGCGCCATTCGGGGCTGCCCCCGGTGGCTTTCACCGCAACTGCTCCATCTCTTCATCTGGAGCACACAAACTCGCACGGCAAGTCCTCGTGGGGTGATGCCATGACGTGCACGGCGCCGTCGTCGCCGGGCGTATGGGTAACGCCGTTCACCAGCGCCTGCGCTGCCGGGCGACCAGCCACCCGTACGCGGTACTCGCGCCGGGCCAGCACTCCGTCGAACCGCCCCGCAGCCGGCCCGATCACCAGATTCCCCGAGCCGTCGGTCTGGTACACCCCCATGCCCTGGAAACGGAAACCTCCGTCAACGAGGTCGCCGGCGATGGTGGCGCCGCCGACCTGTTGCCCATGTTCCCGAAGACGTGACGGCGCCGACGATCTGGTTGGGCGTGGACGGGTAGTCTGTGGTTGACACCCACGCGACGTTGTTCAGCACTTCGTAGTACGTGTTGGGCGTGCCGGTGAATGAGTAGGCTGCCGTCGCACCGCCGCTGTTGCTTTGTCGATTGTCCGAACCGTAGCCACCCTCCAGGACGCCGAAGATTACGGATTCGGAATAGCCTGCATCGCCGTCATCAACGATGGTCACGGCCGCACTGGCCGGCAGACAGAACCAGAGAAGCGCGCACAGACCCGCGCTCAACCTCAAACCAAGGGCCGTGCCATGCCTGTCCGATCCCGTGGTAATCGATCCGCACCGGTTCCCATTCATAGCGATCCTCCATACGGACATCTTATGCCGCACTCCTCACTGCCGTTAACCAACACCATACTCCCATCAATGTAAGCAGTTTCGCACAACCGGATGACGTATAATACCCTTTTTGCTTACCAAAGTGCGGCAGCATGAGTAACCATTTTGCGCATGTATAATTAGTAGGGCCACACAAATAGTGTGCCCTCACCGGATCCTGCAAACGACTTCGGATTCGATGACCGTGCCTTTTTCCAGTCTCAGATCCGCCAGATCAACTCCCTGGATGAACGATTCCGCGCTGCGACCGGTGAAGTGGCCGGCCTGCATGCCAATATGATCCCCAGCCACCCACGCCCGCGCATGGCGGTCGCCGTCAGCCTCAACCTCGAGTCCGGCGCCTCCCGGAGCGGTCAATGCGTACCGGCGGATAAACCGTTTCGTGCCGCGGAAATCCTTGCAGCCGGCCGCGGTGGCGTCGTGCGCCCAGGGCCACGTCGGAACCTCCCACGGCCCGGCTTGCACGGCGCGCAAATCCGGAAACGGCCCGGTGACGCCCGCCGGCCGGCCAATGTGGTCGGCGGGATACCAGTTCCACTCCGCATCGCGTTCCCAACTCAGATGATCACAACCGCGCGGCAGCCGGAACGCCACACCCAGTTCGCGGACGCGAAAGGCCGCAGCGAGCACCTTCTCCGGCGCAACGGTGACCAAACCTGCGGCATCCTTCCCCGTGAGTTCGCGCCCCAGGGACACCACCTCGAAACCAGCCGGCCCGAGGTCGGTTTGCCAGACCGGGTATTCCCAAATCAGCACCGGGAGTTTCGCGAAAACCGCCTCAATATACTGATTCCCCCACCCTTCCCACGTGGAGGGATAGGTGACAACATCCGCCAGCACATACGAATCCCAAAGGGAATAGACCTTGGCGCCATCCGGCGTCAGTCCCCGCGAATGCGCCACGCGCTCTGCGGTGTGGCGCAGGTCGAGGCCGAGATCCTTGGCCTTCTTCTGAAGCGCGGGCCAATAGTTGCCCGAAATTCCGATCGTCTCCACAATTCCCGCGCAGAGCAGGATGATCTTGCTGGACGCGGAGAAACGCCCGCCCGCCGCCGTCCGAACCCCGGCCAGACTCCTCCGCAGTTCAGGATTGGGCCGATCTCGGCAACCACATCAATGGCCATCTCAATGCCCTTGCGGTCCAGGATGCGAGTGGCCTGGAGAAAGACAAGGTCGTTGGCATCCATGCCGAATGCGGCGCGGAAATCCGAGTTGTAGGCGTCGGCCACCCAGGCGGGTTGGTCAAAGTCGAACACGTTGGGAACCACCGTGGCGTCGATGTTCTTCCGCCGCTTGAGTTCGCCCTGCGCAATGCGGTTAATCACCACATGCTGAACATTGGGAAGTTTGGGCGGGAAGTACCGGTGGTAGATGCTCTCGGCAGTGTGACAGGTCGGCCGCACTTCGCCGGAATCTTCGAAGTAGAAATCGTGGCTATGCACGATGGCGGGTAGTCCGGTCTTCCGGAAAACCCGGTGGAAGGCGATCGCTGCGGCCGGCTGGTATCCTCCGGAACAGAGGTTGTTGGGCACCAGCACATTGACATGTTCGCGCCTGATGAACTCCAGAAGTTTCTCCTCCAGCACGTCGGCATGGTTGTAGATATCCTGCTCGAGATCGGCTCCCGACGGGTAGTCCTTGAACTCAACCGACGAGTTGCGGAGGATCTTCCACGTCTTGGGATGCTGGGCATACAACTCGGGAATCACGTGGTTGGTCTTGACCTCCGGGTTGCCCGAACAATACCAGACCTTGTGTCCGAGCCGTTTGGTCAGAATCTCCCGCCACTTGTCGACCTCAAGCGAGACCCCGTCGGTTCTGCCAAGTCGGTTCTGAAAAAACGAGATAACAGCCATTTTAATCCTCCTGGAACTTCAACCATCGACCGGATTACCCGGCACAGCAGACACTCCCCAGGCACCTGCCACTCATATGATCCGTTTACATATCACACGTCGGAGTCTTCACCCACACTCAACTCCCGCAATCTCAACTGTCACACCTTGCAAACCGGCACGGCGCGCTGGAATCATCGGGACCGAACTCCCACGCCACCACATCCGCCCCCGCCAATACCGGGCGCAAATTCCAGCAATCATCCGCGTAATCCCCAGTGCCGCCTTCCGCGCTCACCACGCCATCCGCGCGCGGCGTCAACGGCCACTCACCCCCGCGAAACCGCAACCGCAGTTCCCCGCCATCCACCACCGTCGCCAACTCGCCATACCCGGCATGCGCGAACCGTCCCGCCAACGCCGGTAACGTCGCCGGCCAAACCCCGCGCGGACGCGCTGCCCGCCGCGCCAGCCGGTCGGCAGCCCCCTTTCGCATCGCGCGCTTCTGTTCCAAATACCGCTCCGCCCACGGCGCGCGGCCCCAACCGGCGGCGCGATCCAGCAACGACCACGCCAATAAATCCGGCGCGTTGCTCGCCGTCCGGTTCGCCAACACCGCCACCGCCACGCGCCGCGACGGCACCACCACCAGATGAGAACCATACCCCACCCACCCCCCCGACCACACCAACGCCGGTTCCCCCCGATACCGCATCGTGCGCCCCGCTAACGCCACCGCTGCATCCGTCATTTCCGGCCACGTCGGCGCGGACAACGGGATCCGGGGCCGGAGCAGTTCCGCCCACACCCGGTGATTCTCCACCAATGCGTGGCCCAACCGCGCCAGTTCCACAATCGTCCCGCACACCGCACTGGCCGGTGCGACCCCCGCAAAATCAAAATCCACCGCGCGGGTCGCCGGCATGAATCCATTCGGCCCGTACCCCACCATCCGATCCGCCGCGACAAACTCCGCCAGTCCCGTCAGCGGCCGGATCCCGAACGGCGTCAATACCTCGCGCACCGCCGCCGCCCAGGTCGTCCCGCACGCGCGAAATACTTCGCCGAGGATCGTAAATCCGAGATTCTGATAATGATGCCCCTCGCGAAACCCCGCCGAACACGGGATGTGCGCCAGCCGGCGCAACAACTCCGCCGGGTCCGCCGGGGCCTGCCACCACGTCCAGTTGCCGGCCGGCAGGCCGGTCTGGTGCAGCAGACAATCCGTCACCGTCGCGCGCGCCGTCGCCACCGGGTCGGCAAACCGCAAGCCCGGCACGAACTCGCTGACCGCCTGATCCCAGCGCACTCTTCCCGCGTCCACCAATTGCGCCAGCGCCAATGTCGTGATCGGTTTCGAGATTGAATACCACCGCGCTGGCGTGTCCGCCGTCATCGGCAACTGGCGTTCCACGTCACGCCAACCGTGGGTGGCGACGCACGCGAGTTCACCATCCACCATCGCGGCCACGGCAAGGCCCGGCACACCATGTTCCTCCGCCACGAGCGCCAACAACGCCTGTATATCGTCAAACCGGTCATCCATCTAACACCTCCTTCAATCCGGCCCAAGCCGACACATGAAACTCCCGTTCGCAACGGACTCACTCACCGTCGGATTCAAAGCATCGTATCCATTTCCGTTTCTGCCCCACAGCAGACCCGCTTATGTCATTCGTCTTTTGCACCACCTGCAATGGATAGTTGCCACCCCGTGCGCCCCGAAGACATCGAGGGTCTGTCTTGACAGTCATCTATCTCTCCCGTACTTTCACGGCGTTACTTATGACAAACCTCGCTTCAAAAGGACAGCGAAAGCAGTTATTGATTAACATCTCGCCCCGGTAGCTCAGCTGGACAGAGCAACGGTTTCCTAAACCGTAGGTCGCGCG
>CAZHRU010000076.1:0-13587 GCA_964535015.1 uncultured Verrucomicrobiota bacterium
AGCAACGGTTTCCTAAACCGTAGGTCGCGCGTTCGAACCGCGCCCGGGGTACCACCTCTTTTTCCTCATTGACCTTTGCCCACTTCGGGCTACCATTCTCCTTGGGAAGCGGAAATTTGCCAACCCAATAGGAGGTGTATCATGATCTCTTCCATACTGGCCTGCACGGACGGCTCATCCTATGCGAACGTCGCCTGCGACTACGCCTTTCGCATCTCCAACGCCCTCAAAATCCCCATCACCGGCATCCATGTACTCGACGTCCGCCTGATCGAGGGGCCCCTCCTCGCCGATGTCTCCGGCGCCATCGGCGCCTCAGGCTACTTCACCGGCTTCGCCGCCTTCCGCCAACTCGCCGAGGAGAAAGGCAAAACCATCCAGCAGGCCTTCCTCGATAGCGCCGCCCAGGCCGGTATCACCCCGCCCCCTGACTTCATCCTGGAAACCGGCCACCCCTTGCATGTCATCCTGCATCACCATAAACAGAACAGTCTCCTGGTCGTCGGCCGCTGCGGCGAAAATGAACCCTTCGGCCGCGAATTGATCGGGTCCACCACCGACCGCCTTATCCGCCGCACTTCCTCGCCCTGTCTCGTCACTCCCGCAAAACCAATGCCCATCACCCATATCCTCGCGGCCTGCGACGACACCCCCATCGCCCCCGCTGTCGCCTCCACCGCCGCCATACTGGCCCACCATCTGAATATCCCCCTCACCCTCCTGTCTGTTCCCGTCAACATGGACCATAGCGAAACCCGCCAGGTCCTGCTCGCCGCCGAAGTCGAGGCCACGCGAAATGGCGGCAGAATCGCCAAGGCCATCATCCGCGACGGCGAACCGGCTGACGCCATCTTGGCCGCCGCCAGCGACGAGCATTGCGACCTGGTCGTCATGGGCGCCCATAGTCACAGCCGGATCCGCGAGTGGTTTGTGGGTTGCACCACCCTGCGCGTTCTGGCAGATTCTGCCCTGCCCGCACTCCTCGTGCGGTAGGGAGACTGCATCGTGTCGCATAGGGTATTCACCGTCAAGGAAGTCGCCGAGTATCTACACCTGAACACGGTGGACATCGAGAAACTTGTCAAACGGGATGAAATCCCGCACATCCGCCAGGGCGAACGCATAACCTTCCGCCGCCAGGACATCGACTCCTGGGCATCCCAACGCATCCTGAACCTGTCTCATGCCCACCTCGCCGATTACCACGCCCGCTCGTCCCGCCGCGCTCAAGAGGTCTCCGAGGGTGTGGCCCTTATACCTTCGATGATCCCCCCCTCCGGCATCTGCACCGATATGCCCTCCCGCACCCGGTCTTCCATCATCCGCGCCATGGTGGCCCTGGCCGAAACAACGGGCCTGCTCTCCGACCCTGCCGACCTTCTGGCGGCCATCGAGGAACGCGAGCAACTTTGCTCCACCGCCCTACCCGGCGGCGTCGCCCTCCTCCATCCCCGCCACCATGCCCCCTATATGGCCACCGAATCTTTCATCGTGATCGGGCGCACCGTGCAACCCGTCCATTTCGGGGCCCCGGATGGCAAACCCACCGACCTGTTCTTCCTCGTCTGCTGCCTCGACGACCGGCTCCACCTTCATATCCTGGCCCGCCTCTGCGCCCTCTACCAGAAGACTGATTTGCTGAACTCCCTGCGCCTCGCAGACGACAACGCCGGCATGCTCGCAACGCTTCTGGAGTCCGAACAGCAACTCCTTCGCACGATGTAACCTCTTCCCCACTCCGCCACCCATGAAGAACCCTGAGCCACCCGAGGTGATCCTGCACGACCCGCATCTGGGCCAATGGCTGCACTTCCCTGCCCCCTCAGCCATCATCCAGACCCATCGCCACGAGGAGGTCCTTCCCGCCCTGCACACGATCCAACGTGCCGTGGATTCCGGCAACCACTATGCCGCCGGTTTTATCAGTTACGAGGCCGCCCCGGCCTTTGATCCCGCCCTCATCACCCGTCCCCAAAACCCCGATTTCCCCCTCCTCTGGTTTGGCCTCTTTGATTCCCCCACCCGGCACACAACCCTGTCCGCCCCGATTCCCGCCGCCGCCCCCATCCCGCTCCGCTGGACTCCCTCCGTCTCCAGCGACACCTATGCCGCCGTCCTCGCCCGCCTTCACAACTATCTCTACAACGGCGACTCGTACCAGGTGAACTACACCCTCCGCCTGCTCGCCTCCTTCGAAGGCGACGCCCGCCATCTCTTCTCCCAACTCGTTCATGCGCAGGGCGCCCACTACGCCGCCTTCATCCGCACCGGCCGGTTCGCCATCTGTTCCGCCTCACCCGAGTTGTTCTTTCGCTTCCATAACGGCACCCTGGAGTCTCGCCCCATGAAGGGCACCGCACCCCGCGGATTGACAATCGCCGCGGACCGACGCCAGGCCGATACGCTCCGGCACTCTGAAAAGAACCGCGCGGAGAATGTCATGATCGTCGACATGATCCGCAACGATATGGGCCGCGTGGCGACCCCGGGAACCGTGACCCCGGTCTCCCTCTTTGATATCGAACGCTACCCCACGGTCTGGCAGATGACCTCCACCGTAACCTGCCAAACCAAAGCACTCTTCCCTGAAATCATGACGGCCCTGTTCCCCTGCGCCTCCATCACCGGGGCCCCAAAACCGCGCACAATGGCCATCATCGCTGAACTCGAGGATTCACCCCGCCAGATCTACACCGGCGCCATCGGCTATCTGGCACCCGGCGGGTATGCCCAGTTCAATGTGGCCATCAGGACCGTCCTGCTGGATCAGCAACAGCAGTCGGCCGAATACGGTGTCGGCGGCGGCATTGTGTGGGATTCCGCCATCCGCGACGAATATGCGGAGTGCCTCCTTAAAGCCGGCGTGCTTCAACCTGCCACCCCCGCCTTTAGCCTGTTGGAAACCATTCGCTGGGAACCTGCCACGGGGTTCTTCCTTCTGGACCGTCATCTCAATCGCCTTGCCGAGTCGGCCGAGTATTTCGAAATCCCCCTCTCCCTGCCGGATGTCCAAGCCAGACTGCAACAGTGGGCCGATGGCCAATCCCATCCGTCAACCTCGCCTGCCGCCCAACGCCTCCGGCTCCTGGTGTCATCCACCGGCACCATCTCCATCGAATCCATCCCGCTCCACACCGCCACCGATACCCCCGTCCGCGTCACACTGGCCGCCAAACCAATTGACCCGTCAGATCGCTTCCTTTACCACAAGACTACCCATCGCCTCGTCTACGAAGAAGCCAAGTCCGCCCACCCCAAGGCGGAAGATGTGCTGCTCTGGAATCCAGCGGGCGAAATCACCGAATCCACCATTGCCAATGTGGTGGCGGATCTGGATGGCGAACTGATTACGCCCCGAGTGGAATGCGGCCTGCTGCCCGGTACCTTCCGGGCCGAATTGCTGGAACAAGGCAAAATCCGTGAAGGCATCATCCGGACGAAGGACCTGAACCGGTGCCGGCAGTTGTACCTGATTAATTCCGTCCGGAAATGGCGTCCCGCCATACTGCTTCCGTCATGACCGGAACCCCTCCCTATTTCCAGGACCGGTTCAGGGTGGCAACCACACGCCGCACCTTCGCCTCTGTCCACTCATACGGGGTACGGATCAGCAACGTGCGCTTGAGCCACTCGTCTGTTTGCTTCAGCGGACGATCATAGTTGGTCCGGATCGCACGGTTCGCGGGATGCTTAAAGCAGTCCCAATCCGGATGATGCCCCCCAATGCGACTGTTGACCACACCCCACGCCGAATAGACATGGCGGCCGGAATTGATCGGCCGGTGAAGCGAGAGATGCGTTTTCAGGAACGCCTCCGCCTGCACCGCCGCCGCTTCCGTAGGCGCCTGCACCAGGAAACACACACCGCAGTTGCCGGCCTCATCGTGCGACTCCACTAGGCGGAACCCGGCCGGCGGCCGCAATTCCTGCATGAACAGTGTCCGGTAACGCCGCAACCGGGCAAGAATGCCGTCCAGCCGCCGCACCTGCTCCCGCAAAATGGCGGCATTGAGGTCGTTGAACCGGAAACTGCCGCCGCAGAAGAACGCCTGGCTCATGGCTCCTGTCTCTGGCCACACACTGCAACTGCCATCCTGCGCCATAAACGCCCGCTCGGCCAATTGCGCATCGGACGTGACGACCGCCCCGCCCTCACCGCAACTCAGAATCTTGTACTGGTTGAAACTGAAAGCGGCCATGTCGCCCCACGCCCCCAGGCGCCGTCCGGCATAACTGCCCCCCACGGCCTGACAACAGTCCTCCAGCACACGGATGCCATGGCGCTTCGCGATCCGGCGGATGGCCCTCAGGTTGCACGGCATGCCCTGCATATGCACCGGAATCACGCAGGCCGTGTGGCGCCGCATCTTGCGTTCCATATCCACCGGGTCCAGCGTCAGGCTTTCATCCACGTCGGTGTAGATCGGCACCGCACCCACGGCAGTCACCGCCAGGGCCGTGGACACAAAGGTATACCCGGGCACGAGCACCGACGCGCCCGGTCCGATACCCATGGCCTGCAACGCGCAGATCAGCGCCCCGGTCCCTGAAGTCACACCAATCGCCGTCTTGACACCCAGCAACTCGGCCCATTCCCGTTCAAACGCCGCCGTCTCCTCGCCGCCGTACCGGAAGAAACGCCGACGATCCATGACCCGCTCAACAGCCCGCAACTCCGGTTTTCCCATTTCGTACATCTCAGAATCACTCCTTGATGGTTTCGGCCAGACGCACCACTTCATCCACGAGGCGTTCACCATCGCCGGGCGCCAGGATCTTGCCTGCCCCCAAATGTTCCGTTTCGTAACCCCCTTCGGCAAATGCGGCCTTGGTCGGAAAATACCCGCAGGCCCCATTGGCCATGGTGGCCAGTAACAGCGGCCCCTTTAGACGACGACGCAAGTCAGCACCCAATTCTGCAAATAGTTCCACCGGCAGAGCCACCACCCGGACCGGACCGATCTTCCAGATACATAGATCAACATCCCAGGCGCCAATCTTGACCGTCGCCGCCGCCGTATGCCACTCGTCGTCCTGCGCCGGGGCCATTCCCTGCGAAAGCAATCCGACAAACGACGCCGCACACCGGCCAACCACATCCACCTGCTTCGGGTCCTCCTGCGTGGCCACCCACGGATGCACGTTGGCCGCGCCGCCCAGCAGGAACAGGCTACTGCTTCCGGGGATGTACTCCCCGATCATTTCACAGGCCCGCCCAGGATAGTCGGCACTGACCTCGTTGCTGGTCTTGCCCAGCACAACCGGATGGACTCCCAGATTCCACAGGATATAGGAGCGCGCCCCCACGCTCTCCTTGAGCATGACCACCGAACAGGTCGGATCCGGGGATGGCCCTGGCTGCCGGTCTGGCCATTCCTGCGGACTCCAGCAATTCCGCAACCCTTCGGGTGTGATCACACGCCGATTGTACCCGAGCCCGAACGGCGCTTCGCGGTGATAGAGTTGCACGGGAAAAGTCAGTCCGCCGGCACGGCGCGCGGTCTCGATCACTTTCCGCCGGACGGCTTCACCATAGGCTTGTGTGGCACTGACCACCGCCGCCTGGGTCCGCAGGGTCGAGGGAAGCGAATGGGTGGCAAGATAGGCCCCCGAATGCGTGTGCGTGGCGGCAACAATGACATGCTCCGTATCCGTCCCCAGGGCCTCCGCAATCCCCTGCCGGTACCCCCTGGCCGTCTCAGTGTCAATTAGCGCGCAGTCCAGACTCGCCACTACCCCCCTCTGCCCTCCGCGCTGGAGCACCATCACCCGGACGCGTAAGGGATCAAGAACGCCGTCATTGCCAGCGCCCCCGCCTGCCGCACGAAAATCATACCCGTGCAAGGGACAATCCTGTCCGGGTGTGATCTCCCCCACAGCAAATCCGGCACGCAACCGGGATCCGACAACCGATGCCATTCTATTCTTACCCCCGTTCAGGAACTCAAGGCATAGCGCTTGGAATCCATCACAAATCTCAAGGGAACCCCATCACGAAACCGCCGCAGATTGGCAAGACAGACCTTGTGAATTGGGCCGAGTTTCCTGGGTGGCTCCCCGTCCAAAGGCCAACCGCGTCCAATCTTGTGACAGGTCCAGATCAGCCCCGCTACCTGCCGCATGGGATCGTCCGCCGCCATATAGTCGTTACCCGCCAGCACATCCAATCCGGCCCGCAGACGCCCCGATCGCACCTCATCGAATAACGCCTCCTGATCAACAATACCACCCCGCGCCGTGTTGATGAGCACACCATGTCGCGGCAAGAGCGCCAGAATCTCCCGCGTCACCGTTCCACTGGTCGACTCATTAAGTCCGGCATGGATCGCCACCGCCTCTGACTCCCTGAACAGGGCCTCCAACGTCGGCACAGGCTGGACATAGGACGGAAACTCCTTCACATGGGGATCATAGCAACGCATCGTGCACCCAAAGGGAACCAGCAGTTCGGCAAACTTCTGACCAATGACCCCGAACCCGTAAAGTCCGACATTTAGATCCTCCAGGGACCCGCCGTAACTCGCGGCATCCAGCGCCCCTTTCCCGTCCCGGACCGCCATGATCTGGGCATGCAGATCCTTCAGCGTTGCCAGCAGAAGACACACTGCCCCTTCTGCCACGTTCATAGCAATGGCATCCCCCCAGTTCGTCACAATCAGACCGGCGTCTATGTGCTCCTGCTTGACGAGACTTCGAATAGTCCCGGTCAGACTGCACACATACCGTACCCGCCCGGGCTGCGTGGCCAACGCTGCGGGAAGCGCCACACTGCCCCACGAGATCAGGACCACATCCGCCTGCTGCATCTTCGCCAAGCGCTCCGATTCGGCCAACGCATCCCCGTTTTCCACAATTTCCAATTCGCCCAACGCGCGCACTTCCTTGCAGAATACCTCCGCAAACAGGCCCTCATGCACTTTTCGCCCGGCAATATGAATCATCTTCATGGTTGTGTCCGACCCTTCTTTCCTCCCTCGATCTTGCGCACGGCAAGCGGCGGAACCCCACCCCCCGTCGTCACTTTCCACCCCGGCAACAGTTCACGGTTGGCCTCAATCATTTCGCGTAACATAACTGCCGCACGATCCGTTGAAATCCGGCACAACGGGTCGAGCAGAACCGCCTGCAACGCCACATCAAAATCACACGTCCGTCCGGCCAGTAACGTCAGGCGATGGACATCCACAATGCGCCGGACCAAGGCGGCAACCGCCAACGGCAACGGTTTCGGCGCCACCGGACGGACACTGTCGGCTTGGAACACGGCATTCGTCTCAACGATGGCACCCATCGGCAACTCGGGCATTTGCCCGACATTCGGCAGGTTGACATTCGTAATCATGTCGCCCGCCCCAGCCAGGGCGCACATCTGCGCAACCCCCTCCTCGCCCGACGGCACCAGACGTTCCGGGACAACAAGGGTCGGCGCCAGTGGATTCGGCGCCGGCGTCACTCCAGGCGCGGGACGCCACGACCCCACGCGCAAACTCGAAGGCGTCACCACTACGCCCCAGCGATGCAAACCGGCCTCACCATCCACCAGATACCAGGGAACAAATTCGGCCAGATGCCGGTCACCCGCCGCACCCAGAACGCCAAAACGGCGGTAAAAATCCATGGCGACCAACCCGCGGTGATCCCAGAACGCACCCCGCGCCGCATTGTCCCGCGCATAGTCCGTCTGGTCGGCAAAACGACCCGCCTCACGAACATGGCGGTCAACTAACGGGAAAAGGTCCGTCCGCCCCCGCCGCGCGGCCGTCGCAAACGTAAAGTGATTCACGCCCGCAATGTCCATACGGATAGGGTCTCCAGCATCCCCGCCCCCCTCCTTGTAGAGGTCGGCAATCGCCGTCAGACGCCGCAGGGCCGCCGCTACTTCATGGCAGGATCCGAACGCCTTGATCCCCGGAGCCGCCGCATGGAGCGCCGCCGTCGCCATCGTCATCGGATTGGTGTAGTTGACAACCCAGGCCTTGGGACAATGTTCCATCACCGCCTCGGCGAAGCGCGTCAGCAACGGCACCGTTCGCAACGCACGGGAGATACCGCCCGGCCCCGTCGTGTCGCCCACGGTCTGCAGAATGCCATGTCGCAACGGAATATCCAGATCGTTGGCGAACATGCTCGCGGGACCCGGCGAGATCCCGATCACAACAAAGTCGGCGCCGCGCAACGCCTTCCGCAGGTCCGTCGTCCATGTCACCCGGAAGTCGGTCCGGCTGTCCCGATGGTTGAAGAAACCCCGCCCCAGTTCCGCGTTCTCCGACGAACTCCGCTGGTCGAAAAGCCGCAGCTCGCCCTTCAGGGACGGGCATAACGCCAAATCCCTCATCACCACGGGGCACCAGAAACGTCCAGCCCCGCCAATCACCGCAATCACGACGTCCTTTTGTCCGGCTTTTCCTCGCATGCCTTGCCTCTTTCTGTTCCTCAAGCACTGGAACAATCTTTGCAATTCAAAGGTCGCAGGGTATCAAACCCAATTCACGAATCAAGCAGAACACGCCCCAGGGGCGCATCTCTGAGTTTTGGCGGCATGTCATCAGCCGCCCACCGGGCTCGTCCCGGTGGAGGCAAACGTTGAACCTTCGCGACGAACCAGCCCCTCACACAACCTCAAACGCCGGAGTTGAGACCGGCAGGCCGACCGATGCCCGTCGCCACGACCGCCGGTGCCGTCCAATCCGCCCCACCAGCCTCATGCGGCAACCTGCCGTTCGTATGCGCCCGGACGAAAACCTCATCCAGTCCCTCCGGCACCGGAACCGCCGTTTCGGCCGCACCGTACTCCGTACAGGCCGATGACGGAATTTCCCGCACCGGCAACTGACGTAGCGCTTGGGCAACCATCAGATGCGGCAACGCCGCCTCAATCGGACAATCCACCGGGGCCCCAGCCCGAACCGCCGCCGCCGTGCGCCACAACTTCTCCTGCGTCTCAGAATCCGGCTGACCTAATATCTCCTGCGATCCGTCCGTCCGATGGACGATAAACCCAGACCCTCCTCCCTTTTCCCAATTGTACTCGATATCCGCCTCATCGCAGTGAATGGAGAACAGCGGCCCCACGGTATCCCGGCAACAGTGGGCCGTCAGAAACTGGATCATTACCCCCCCCGCCGTCCGCAACCGCAATGCGGCGGCATCGAAGGTCTCAATCGGCCGCGCCCGGTAGAGTTCGGCTTCAAGACTCACCGGCCACGCTGTCGCCGTCGGGGCCTCGCCCAGAATGAACAGGGAATGGTGCAGGAAGTGGGCAGTGGCATTCATGACCGGATCATCAAATACCGCCCGTCCTGCCGCATCGTAACGCCGCCCCGCCCACCCGTTCCGCGCATAGTAATCCTTGCCGCGCGGCCAGAGTGTCATAACGCGGATGCTGCGCGGGGCCCCCAGACTGCCACTCGCCAGCGCCTCCTTCAGTCGCCGGGTGGAAGGCGCGAACGACCACTGGAACCCGATCGCACATTGCCGCCCGGCGGCTCGGGCCGCCTTGACCATGGCCAACCCGTCTTCCAACGTCGCGGCGGCGGGTTTCTCGCACAGCACATGAATGCCACGCGATAACAATAGACCCGTTTGCTCGGCATGCACGGGAATGGGCGAGGCAATCACCGCCAGTTCCACCCCGAGACCGGAGGGAATATCCTCGCATTTGGCATAACAGGGAATATCCGCGGCGGCAACCATGGCCATAGCCGCCGGTGCCCGTTCGCGCATCGGGTCCACAACCGCCACCACCCGCACCCCATGGTCTGCCCCCTCCTCAATCAACGTACGTAGAAGATGGGTGCCATACCCCCCAATACCAACCATCGCAACGGGCAACAAGGACGGACGCTTCATGAACCACTTCTCCCTTTGTCAGCGGATACATCTCCCGCAATGAAGATTGCTTTGTATCACACCGCGTTCCGCCGGTGAAAGAGGATTTGCAGGTCCCAAGAACACGGTTGCACCACCGCCCGCCAAGCAAACCGTATCTCGCCAACCGGCCCCGCTCCGCGCCATCAAGCCCCATCACCCCGCCACTTCAAAATCGCAAACCATCGGCAGATGGTCGGAATGGGTCACCCGGGGAATCTCAAACCCGGTGATCCTTATTTGAGGACTGTAGAGAATAAAGTCCAGTTCCCGCTTTGGCGACCAACTGGGATAGGTCGGAGCGCCATCGGCATTGGCACTCCGCAACCCTGTAGCGGCAAGAAACAACTCAATCTCGGGATCCCCCCAGAATACATTGAAATCCCCGACAACCAGGTAGGGTTTCTTGACCTCCTTCACCAGGGAGTACAGTTCGCAAAGTTGATGCTGCCGGTGACGGAACCGGATCGAGAGATGCACCAGAAATACCGTGAGATTCTCCAGTTCAAGCTGAATGACCAACTTCTTGATCCCATGATCAAAATAAAGAAACCGCTGCTGCTGAATGACTCCACTACTGAGGAATGCGTTCATCTGCTTGTTGGCCACCGGGAGAAATCGCACGAGCGACCGCTCGCCGTACTTGGATTCGAACGCCTGGTAGTGCCCCAGGGAGGACGCGATATGTTTTGCCTGGTTCACCCGCCCGGACCGGAACGAGCCTCCGTCCACCTCAACCAAGCCGACAATGTCCGGCGCCAGCGTCCCGATAAACGCACTGATCTTGTCCAAGGTCTCATGCGTATGCTTGAGATACCCGCTGCCGGGAAACGGCAGATGAAATCGGCTTCCGATCCCCGCACAGTAACGAACATTGTATAAAAGAAACCGCATACTGACCTTATAGGAGAAAACCACGGTTTCCACAACACTGACTTCGATCCATAGGTCCGCCATTTCTTCTCGAATTCGACCACGCCTTGCGATAGACTCCACCCGTCTTTGATCAGCGTAACCCCTGAGGCACGATGAAACCCGAAATCATTCTCGCACTGGATGTCCCCAAAGCTAGCGATCTGCCCCCATTGCTGAAAATCCTGCCTCGTGAACTTTCGTGGTTCAAGGTCGGATTGGAATTGTTCACCGCCGAAGGCCCCTCCGTGGTCCAAACCCTTGCCGCTGACCGCCGGAATATCTTCCTGGACCTCAAGCTGCACGATATTCCACGGACGGTAGCCAATGCCGTGACAGCCGCGGGTTCCTTGGGCGCATCCCTGATGACCGTCCATGCCATAGGAGGCCGGGCCATGCTGACCGCCGCCGCCGAGGCCGCCGCCGCGTTTGGTCCCCGCCGCCCCAAGTTGGTGGCCGTCACCACCCTGACCAGCCTGGGACAGGAGGACTTCACCGACTTGGGTATTACGCGCACGGTCAGCGAACAGGCCCTGCGCCTCACGGAGTTGGCACTCAAGTGCGGCATCGATGGAGTCGTAACCTCCGTACTCGAGGCGGCCGCACTCCGACGGACGTTTGGCCCCGCCCCGATTCTTGTGACTCCCGGCATCCGGCCCGCCGGTTCGGACATCGGCGACCAGAAGCGGGTCGCCACGCCGGCCATTGCCGTTGAATCCGGAGCGACCTATCTTGTGGTTGGCCGCCCCATCATGGATGCCCCCGACCCTGCCGCCGCCACACGCCGCATTCAGTCTGAACTGGATCAAGCATGGCACGCCCGAAAAGCCGGATGACAAGATCCGTCACCATCTCCCTACATGTGCCTGTGGCCGTCCTGGTTGGCTTGTGGCTTGGACTGGCGACAGCGGCCACCAACGCCCCCCCTCCAGCCGCCGGAAACAGTGTGCCGCCCACCTTGTTCGTCATCTTCGACCTGGAAACCACGGGGCTGAGTCCGGAGAAAGACCGCGTTATCGAATTGGCCGCCATCCGGATTCAGGACGGCCAGATCAAGGAACGCCAATCCTGGCTGATCAATCCCGGCATCCCCATCCCCGCCTCCTCCGAACGCATTCACGGACTCTCAACCGCCATGGTGTCGTCCGCCCCCGCCTTTCCCCACGTGTACACGCAATTCGTGGCCTTCGTTCAGAACGGTGTCCTGTTGTCGCACAACGCCGGGTTCGACCAGCGGTTCCTGCTTGCCGAACGGAACCGGCACAACCTCGCCGCACCACGCTCTCCGCTGGTTGACACCCTCCGCCTGTTCAAACGGTGCTTTCCCGGCCACCACAGTTACTCCCTGGAGCATCTCACGAAGTCACTGTGCCCCCTCATGCTGCCTGCCGAATCAGCGCAGACCGCCACCAACAGCCAACCGCGTGACCGTCGGTTTCACTCCGCCCTCTGGGATGCCGAATGTACAGCCACTCTCTTCCTCAAGGCGTTGGACACCCTTCCAAAAGACTCTCCTGATAGGCTTTCAGCAACGTCTGCCCTGCTTCATCAATGTCGCGCCCAAACGCAATGACACCATCCTCGTGCCCGCCCATGACGGCAACACGCAGGCGCGGCAACTCGCTTTCAAGATAGAGCCGCCGCAGTTCACACGCCATCGCGGGGGTCCCATAGCCCACGTCCGTCGAAGTGGTCGGATAACGCCCCTGCAACCGTTGCCACAACCGGTTGTGATGGATATGGATCACGGCGCCAATTCCCGCATCAGCCCCGTACAAGGCCGCATGGGTCATGCATTCAGCGGAAGGGGTGATTTCATTCGCCAGCGCCAGATATGAAACCGTATTCCGCTCCAGATCAACCGACACCACTTCGCAGTAGTCACGGGCCGTCAACAACGGCAACTGCCCTGTGCGTGTCGCCGTGATCAGGAACCCGCTCGCCGCGCGTTGACTGAGATTGCCAAACCCCACCCCGGCGAGTTCACCCGTCTCGAAGGCTCCCACCATGCCAAGCACCCGCATCCGCTCCCGCCAGCAGTTGAGCCCCTCCAGCGCCCCCTCCTCAAGCGTCATAACGCCGACAAACAAGGCGCAGAATTTGGAATACCCCTCTTTCATCCCCGGCACGCTCCAACGCAACGTCCTCAACCCGCTGTACGCCCCTTGCGACGGGGCGACTTGACCGTCCCCATCAGCGCCGGAAAGGTGATACGCGGCGCATGGCGGTGAAATTCCTGCAGACTGCAGACTTCCACCCGGTCCGACTCCCGCATGGCATCGATACCCGTCAGCGCCGCACGCAACCCGTGAATCGTCGTGGTAATCGGAATATTCCGGATCACGGCATGCGAGCGCATCTTGACCTCGTCAATGCGTGGTACCGGCCCGCTGGACGGCGTGTTGATGATCCACTGCACCTGCTTCTCCTCAATCAAATCCACCACGTTCGGGCGGCCATCCGAAATCCGGAACAGGGCGTGCGTGGAAATCCCATGCTCCCGCAATAACGTGCTCGTCCCCACGGTCGCATAAATCAGGAATCCCATCTCATACAGCCGCTTGGCCAGCGGAATAATCTCCTGCTTGTCTTCATCGCGGATGCTCAGGAAGATATTGCCCTTGGTCGGCAATGGATTTCCTGCCGCAATCTGGCTCTTCAGAAAGGCCATCCCGCCGCTCGTGTCAATGCCCATCACTTCACCGGTGGACTTCATCTCCGGCGTCAGGATCACATCAACGCCTGGAAACCGTGCAAACGGAAAGACCGCTTCCTTGACCGAGAAATGCCGGGGGATGATCTCGCTGG
>CAZHRU010000077.1:0-13156 GCA_964535015.1 uncultured Verrucomicrobiota bacterium
GGCGACACCTTCATATAGAACGCCTTCGCCTCCCGCGGATAGTCCGTCACAAACACCGGCTGGTCAAACTGCCGCGACACAATCGTCTCGTCACTCCCGCCCAGATCCTTGCCCCATGCGAACGACTGCGCCAACCGGATATGCTCCGGACGGGCCCGGATGTCCTGCTCCAAATCCTGAATCGCCTCGCGCAACTCCCGGACCCGCACCTCGATCTTGTCCTGCTGCCACCCCTTCTTGGCGGTCGCCTGCGCCTCCTCGCCGGCCGCCAGCTCCGCCATCATCTCCTGAAGCCGGACCATATCCCGTTGCAGTTGCTCCTCCAGGATCTTCCGCGTCGCCTCGCTGCGCAATAACTCCACCGCTTCGCTGTACGTCAGGCGCGGAAAAGAGGTCTCCAGCATCCGCAACCCCGCCACGTCGCGACCCAGTAAGTCCAGATCGGCGGGATTCGCCTTCAGCACCGCCCCGACGATGGCACGGATCATCCCCTCCGCCAGCGCCATGACCTCATCCAGTTCGGCAAACGCCACCTCCGGCTCCACCATCCAGAACTCCGTCAGATGCCGCCGCGTCTTGGACTTCTCGGCCCGGAAGGTCGGCCCAAAGCAATAGACCTTGCCCAGAGCCATGCAGGCGCTTTCAAGATATAACTGCCCCGTCTGCGTTAGAAACACGTTTTCATCAAAATAGGCCACCGGAAAAAGCGACTGCCGGTCCTCCCCCGCGCCAGGCACCAGAATGGGCATGTCCACCAACGTGAACCCCTGTCCATCAAAGAAATCGCGGATGGCTTTGATCACCGTATGCCGCACCCGCAAAATGGCCGTCGGCCTCGCGGACCGCAACCAGAGATGACGGTGGGTCATCAGGAAATCAATCCCATGCGTCTTTCGTGAAATCGGAAACTCCTCGGCACGATGGATACAACGCACCCCCGTCGCGGCCAGTTCGGCCCCGCCCGGCGCGCGTTCATCCACCCGGACCACCCCTGTCACCTCAAATGACGATTCCTGCGTCAGGATAGTCGCCTCGGAAAATGCCGCCTCCGCGGACGCTTCGACCACGCACTGGCACAGCCCCGTCCCATCCCTCATCATCAGGAAGCACACCTTGCCGCCGGACCGTTTGCCATGCAACCAGCCGCGCAACCGCACTGTTTGCCCCGCCAACGCCTTCATGCCGTCAATCGAAATCGTGGGTATGGATGTATTCACAAGGCGGGGATCATACGGATTCCTCAGCGGGACTCAATTCATTTACACCCCTGGAAACAATCCCGCCCCCCATAAAATAGTCGGGCTGAAACGCAAAAACCTGCTATGATCCCGCGCTTTCGGGAGGATCATCATGGGTTTGAGCATCGGTATTGTCGGGCTTCCCAACGTCGGTAAGTCCACCATCTTTAACGCGCTGACCCGCGCCCAAAACGCGGAGTGCGCGAATTATCCGTTCTGCACCATCGAACCCAACAAGGCGGTGGTCCCCGTGCCGGATGCCCGCCTGAACAAACTGGCCGAAATGGTCAAACCCCAGAAAATCGTACACGCCACCGTGGACTTTGTCGATATCGCCGGACTGGTCAAGGGCGCCAGCAAAGGCGAGGGACTGGGCAATAAGTTCCTCTCCAACATCCGGGAAACCGATGCCCTCCTGCAGGTCGTGCGGTGCTTCACCGATGAAAATGTCGTCCATGTGGACGGCGCCGTGGATCCCCTCCGCGATGTGGGGGTCATCGAAACCGAGTTGATCCTCGCCGACTACCAGGCCGTGGAAGGCCGCGTGGCTCGCCTTGGCAAACAGGTGCGCGGCGACAAGGCCCTGCAAGCCTCGCTGGATATCGCCCAGGCCCTGCTCGATCATCTGGGCAAGGGCCGGATGGCGGTCGAATTCGAAGACCACAAGTCGGATGCCGCCCTACTGCTGTTCAGGGAATGTCCTCTGCTGACGGACAAGAAGACCATCTATTGCTGTAACGTGGATGAGGCCGGCTTGCAGGGGGACAACGAATTGGTCCGGAGCGTCCGGGACTATGCCTCAAAACGCGGTTGCGACACCGTCAAGATCTGCGCCAAGATGGAGGAGGACTTGAACGGAATGTCGGAACCCGAGCGGGTTGAATTCCTCAAGGAATACAAGGTGGTGGAAAGCGGCCTCGACCAGATCGTCCACACCGGCTATCACACGCTGGGCCTCATCAGTTTCCTCACGGCCGGCCCGAAGGAAGTCCGCGCCTGGACCATCCGGCGCGGATGGAAGGCACCTCAGGCCGCCGGCGTGATCCATACGGATTTCGAACGCGGTTTCATCCGCGCCCAGGTGATCGCCTACAAGGATTACGTGGACCTCGGCGGCGAAGCGGCCTGCAAGGCCAAGGGCCTGCTGCGTCTCGAGGGCAAGGAGTACGAGGTCCAGGACGGCGACGTCATCGAATTCCTCTTCAACGTCTGACCGATCCCAGCAACCGTTCCAACTCCTGCTCCCGGATGCCGTAGAACGCCTTGAGCGCCTCAATCTTGGCCAGCACCCGGTCCCGGTCCGCCCCCGTGCCCCGCTTGACCGCCGAAATCATCTTGTTCTTGTCCGTGTGCTCCAGCGAGATGAACTCGGACACGCCCACCTGATACCCCTCACTCTCCAGCAACAGGGCCCGCAGACTGTCCGTCACCATCTCCGCCTCCTGACCCAGATGAACCCCGTGCCGCAACACCGGCTGGAGCACCTCCGGCGCCGTCATCTGCGGCCGGATCTGCTTGTGGCAACAAGGCGCGCAAAGCAGGATCGCCGCCCCGGCCCGAATCCCCCGGTGTAACGCCAGATCGGTCGCCGTGTCGCAGGCATGCAACGCAATCAGCACATCCATCTCCACAACGCCATAATCCGCCAGACTCCCCTGCCGGAACGTCAATCCGTCACATTTCAAGTTCCCGGCCACCTCATTGCAGAAGTCCACCAAGCCGCTTCTCAACTCCACCCCGGTCACCCACGCGTCCACACCCCGCGTGTTCCGCAGGTAGTCGTGCATGGCGAACGTCAAATACCCCTTTCCCGCGCCAAAATCCACCACATGGATCCGCTGGCGCCCCGCCAACTCCGATGTTGAAAAGACGTGGTCAAACATCTCCAGAAACCGGTTGATCTGTTTCCACTTGTGAGACATCGACGGCAATACGGCCAGCCGCGCATCCGTTATCCCCAGCGCCCGGAGAAAGGGCCGCCCGGGATCCAACCGCCTCTGCTTCTGCCGGTCATGCGCAACGGACACCGCCTCCGGCTGGTCCGCCTTCGCCTTCGTTAACCGTGCCACCCCGCGCCGGTCAATCTTCAGATGCAGCGTATCCCCCTGTGTGAACAGATGGGCCGTCCTGAACGTCTGACCCAGCATCCCCCGGACGGTTTCAACCCCCTCCTCCACCGGGATGTTCTTCGTGATGTCCTTCGTCTGGTAGTGGTAAAGGCAACTCAACCGCTTCTGGGCCTTGATGACCACCGGCCGGATAATCGTCTTAACCAACCCTGCTTCCGGTCCCTGATAGGTCCCCATCACCAGTTTCGCAAACGCCTCCCCCTCCAGACTCGCCCGGAACAAATCAATGAACCGTCCAATCTCATCACCCGCCGTCACCGCCGCTTGAGTATCCGTGGTCATAGTCTCTTTCTGCGGGCTCCTGCCACGCCCCCCGCTTATACCACAACGCCCCCCGGCACCACAGCAAATGCAATTTCTGAGTTTTGATGACACAACATCAGCCGCCCACCGGGCTCGTCCCGGTGGAGGCAAACGTTGAACGTCCGCATCGAACCTGCCCATCATCCCAACTTTCTTCACCCGCGGCACAAGACCGCGGGGATCGCTAAAACTCAGAGATGCGCCCTCACACCGTGACGCCGTATAAAACACTGGATACCGCCTTGGGCGTAGGATATGTTTTCCTGCGGCAACACTTGGAAGAAACAACCATGGCAAAGAAAATCACACCCACCGTCGCGCCCGCCGGGGTCGAATGGCAGGTACTCAACGAAGCCTGCGCGTACCAACCGGAGGCATGGCAGGACTTCATCGCCGCACGCCGGGAACGCATCCTGCGCTTCCGCCAGCGCGACATAACCGTGCAGGTGGTGGATCGCGCCGGCCAGCCGCTGGCCGACCAACCCATCCGAGTGGCGCAGACGAACTCGGATTTCCTCTGGGGCTTCGGCGGCTGGGACATACTCAACAGTTTCCGCGATGGCACCTACCTCAGGGAGGATGCCGAACGGAGCCGGCACAATCTGGCCACCCTGTTCAACAGCGTGAACCTGATGCACTACTGGGTCGAGAAACACTGCGGCCGCGCCCCCTCCAGCGAGGAGTATCAGGGCTTCCCGTACTACGATAACCTCCAGCAGGGCGTGGACTGGGCGATGACGAACAACCTCGCGCCCAAGGGACATCCGATCTTCTGGCCGGTGCCCAAAGCCATCCCGGATTGGCTAACCAAGTACGATGCCGCCACCCGCATGAAGTTCCTCGAAGTCCGCGTCCGCAGCCTGACCGCCCGGTTCCGTAACCGGATCAAACTTTACGACGCCATCAATGAGATGCTCTGGGAACCGCCACTGTCCATCGTTGAGCAACGACACTGGCCTCACATCACGCCTGTGGACAAAATGGTTGAGTACATCGAACCGGTATTGCGCTGGGCCCGCGAGGAGGACCCCGATGCCCGCTACCTGCTGAACGACTACGGCGTCAGCGTCGGACACACTGAACCCATCACAATCCCCACGAACACGGGTGGACGAATCAACCGGCACCAACAGGCCCTCCGGTATTTCAAACTGGTCCAGGCGTTGAAGAAGGTCGGCGCCGCACCCGATGCTGTCGGCATCCAGGGAACGTGCTTCGGCTGGGGCGCGCATGACAAGGACGAAGCCACGCTGGACCTGCTTGGCACACAAACCGGCTTACCGGTCATGATTACCGAGTTCGGTAATCCCGGCGGCCAGATCGCGGCCCTGCAGAAAGCCGGCGCCACTCCCGACCAGATCCTGCAGCGATTGGGCGACTATGTCGAAAACGCCATCATCACCTGCTTTGCGCATCCCTCATGCGAAGGGTTCTACTTCTGGTACCTCGGCGAGTACATCATCAAGAAGGAAAGCGGCCACCCGACCGCCCTCTACCATCGGCTTCATGATCTGATCCACAAACAGTGGCGCACCAACATGACGCTGTGCACCGACAAGAACGGCGTCGCCAAGTTCCGCGGCTTCTGCGGCACCTACCGCCTGCGATTGCATGGCGAACCCCACCCGCACGGCGTCGGATTCCATGTCCCCGAAGCCAGCCGCGGCCCAACCAAACTGAAACTGGTCCTCGCCTCCTAAAGGGTTCAACCGCGCCCGCAGAAACTATGATGGCCGCAACTCAGTCCACCGTGTAACGCACACTCCACGCGGCCGTCTCATTGTCCTTCCAGAGGCGGGAAAGTTGCGGTTCGGGCGACGCCGCCGATTCGGAGGCGAACAGAACCACATGGTCCATCGGTTTGTCGACCGAGACTCGCAAACGTCCGCCTCCCGTGACTGGCGCCAGCCGACAGACAATGTCGCGGCAATTCCCTCCCCACAAACCGGTCACATTGGCGAGCCCCCCCTTGGCCGGGAGCCGCCAGGCATTCTCCGGATCGCGCATTGCCGGGCCCGAAACCAGACTGCAGTCAGGCAGTTCAAATCCGGTTTCATCACCGCGTGCCTGGGCCAGAAAGGGATGCGTAAACCAACAGACCGGATGATTCCATGGCACACGCAGGGTCAAAACCGTATGACTGGTCATCCCCGATTCATCCAGGGCAATGCGGCGCTGCAATTCATACGCCACCCGCCCCTGTTCGCCAACCACTTCGTCGGCACAGCGCATGGAGATCATCGTCGCCTCCATCGCCTCAATCCTCCATTCCACCGGCGTTGAACAGAGGCCCCCCGCGCTGAACCCTCTGCCCTGCCGTCGCAGGCGGCCGGCGCCGATGCGAATAAACTCCTCGCCCGGCAGGCATACATTCACCCCGAGCGGCCACTCAAATACATCCGGGATGCCCTGCCCGACATAGGGATCCCAGTGCGGCACCGCCCGGCCTGTGAGTTGCCTGCCCTGAAACCAAAGGGTCTTGATGTAACCCCCATGAACATACCGGGCCCCGAGCGCAAACGGGTCCGGACGGGGATCAAACACCTCGGCCCGCCAGGGACCACTGGCAATTTCAATCGCTGGCAAAATGCAGTCTGTAGGCTGATTCATGGAACTATTTCTTCCCCGTGACCGGCGGTTGCGCAACCATAAAGTTGATGTTGTCATTCGCCACCCAGGCCAGATCAGTAACAACGATCTTGTTCGTGCCCACACCGGTATACGTGTTGCCGCTGATCACGATGTTCTGCCCGTCGGCAGTCGTGACCGTGATTCCCCCGGCACTCAATTCGTTGCCCGAAACCGTCAAATTCCGCACTTTGCGACCGTCAGCGAGGACATGCACCGCGGCACCCTTGGCGGAAAGCTTGTTGTCCTTGATCAGCAATCCGTCAATATCCGTGACCCAGAGGCAAATATAGCGGTTGCCGCTATTCCCGATCGCCTCACTCTCCACCACCGCCGAGTTTGCATGGTTTTCATGGGCAACCCCCTCGCCATCATTAATGGGCGTGCGTCCATCACTCGACGTATTCGAAAACACAATGTAGTCATTGCCGATCAGTTTCCACCGGTATCCGCGCATGTAGATGGCACGGTTGTCGTTGGTGGAGGACCCGTCCGAACAGCACCGCCCCGTCGTCGTCGGCCGCACCAGTCCTTCCGGGAACCGGATGACGTTGTAGGCCACCAACACTCCGTCACCGCAGAAGGCAATCGAACAACGACCCGTGTTGAAAATGTAGTTGTCACGCAGAATCATGCCTTTGCGGAATCCCCACGGGTGGCTTTCCGGCGTTCCATTGGCATGATCCCTCCCGGAAGCGCCTATGGCAAAGTAGTTGGCGTAAATGCCGGGACGGTTGTCATAGTCAAACATGACCCCTTCCTCAAGGGTCTTCAGGGTGTAAGGTTTGCCTGACTCAACACGGAAGTCCTGCTCCTTGCCGCCGACTTTCACCATCCGGTAGGGTTTGACGAGAAAGTTGTCGTCTCCGCTCCTGGGCAGGCGGTTGTTGGCGACAAACAGGTTCTCGCCGCTGTAAACACCTATGGCGGCGCGATGCCGCTGGGTAAACCGCTGAAAAGGCAGATGCCCGTATTTCTCGTTGGGCACGTCGGGATCGGCCGCGGCCGTGTTCCTCATCAGGCATCCGAACACCATCCGGTTGCCGCCGGTCTTGTGGTCCTCCGCCTCCGCAAAGTTGATGTGCCCCCGCTGGATGGCCACATTGACAACACCACAGTTGGACGCCACACAGGTTTTGGTCCGTATGCTCTTGAATGACGTATCGATCGGGGTGCCGTTGCCTTCCATGGACGGGTGGTACTTCGGAAACTCAAACTGCGTTGCAGGCAAATAGTCTTCCTGCTTGGCGCTGGCGCCGCCCCGGGGATCCTCTCCCCGCAGGATGACGCCATCTTCAAGATCAATGTGATCACGGAACCTGTAGGTCCCGGCGGGGAAATAGACCACACCACCCCCCTTCCTCTTTAAGGCTTCCTGCGCCTTGGCAAGTCTGGTGCCGTCATCGCCCTCAAAATCAGCGATGGTGACAACGTTGCTCCACCGCAATGCCGTGATCCACCCGGGGACCGCGTCCGGTTGCTTCGCATAGTAGGCGGCAACCGGATTGTCGGTCGGCACCCCCGCGGCATGACTCGCTTCTGCCCACACACCCCCCGCCAAGAGTAATCCGCACCATCCCATTCGCATCATCCATACCCGTCCAACCCTATTCTTCGTCATGTCGCGCTCCTTTGTTATCGCCGCCACTCCAGAATGCCTTCGTTGACAACCGCCGTCACGAATTGCCCGTTCACCTTCAACTTGGACGGTCCGCCCACGCGCACTTTCACCGCATCCACCTCGCCCGTCATCTCCACGAGCCCCGCCGTGATCCGCACATGTCCAAACTGCCGGAACGTAAACTCCTCGCCACTGCCCGCCAACGTGACACCACCCGCCGCCTCCTCCGCCACCAGCACCCGATCACTGAAGGCATCCCCCACAATCCGCGCCGCGACCGCCGTCTCCGTCTGCTGGATCCGGGCAAACTCCCGGATTCTGGGCGCGTTCTTCTCAAACGGTTCATGTAACGCCACAAATGCCGTCTTGGCGGCACGACGGGCAACGGCAATGGAAACACCGCCCGCCTCGTCAAGATCCTTGGGTTCCTCCCCCGGTTTGAAGGCACGCGGACTTCCCTGGACATAGCAAAACGGCGACCGGTAATGAAACACCGCCGTGCCCGATTCTCCGAGCATGTGCACACGGACCCCCACCTTGCGGTCATACCACCCCACCCCCATCAGACTTTGCTCCGGGGCAACTCCATAACAGGTCTGCAGGGTTCGCAATGACCAATCCTTTGCACCCGCCTCATAACGGCGCGCTTCGCCGATCTTGATTTCAGGAGTATTGAAAAGCGTCTTCTGCAATTCATCCGAAATCACCCATTCATCAGGTCGTTCGGGCCGGGCCTCGCCAAGGGCATGCACCAGCCAGTGGTATTCCCGCGGCGTGTCGCTACTCAGACGGAATACGTCGAACAAATACTCGCGCGTCAGCATCAGGGTGCGACTGAGTTCAACACCTGGATAAACCTGACTCGCAGGCACCTTGGGTTGATCGCTGGAACGGACTTCGCGCCCCGTATACGCCGATTGCGTCAGGTTCGGCGTGTGCACCGCGACGATTTTGACGGTCGGGCCAAACTGCTGCCGGGCGGGTACGAGGCCAATCGGTTGGGCCTGGAGCCCATCCACCACCACACCGCAGTGGGAACGGACCGAGAAGTCGTAGGGTCCGCCATTGTACCCGGAAGAAATGGAGCGATTGACATAGAGCGGCCGGTTGAAGGCATGGTACCCCAAAAGCGAGAAACAGTCGGCCACATAGTGAACATACAAGGTGGCGAACTGCATGGCGACTGCCGGAGCAGGCGACTCCCAATAGGCCGGGGATTCCTCGGCGCGCAAAAAGGCGAATCCCCGTTCCGGCGCGACATAGGAAGGGGCCGGCGGGGGCTCGACCTTCGCCGGATCAATAGGCCTCGCGCCCCAGAACAACGTCGGGTAATACCTGTCATCCGCTGGCCCGCGCATCTGGGCAAGGAAGTAATCAAATCGCGCGTCCGGCCACTTGACATGGGCCAGCTCAAACCATTGCGGCACAAGCATCTTCTCCACTTTGGCGTTCCGGTGATCGCGCCCGTTCATGTTGGCTCCACTCCAGAACCTGTTGCCGCCGACGCCACCGGCAAGGAATCCTTCCACAATCGCGTGCTGGGAAAAGGACGGCGCCGCCCAGCGCCCCTTCGCATCGCCCATGGTGATCTTCTTGTAACCCGGTCGCCCACCCGGCCATTCGGTGCGCGGATATCCGACAGCGACGATACTTTCAAGATAGCGCCGCATCGTGGCCCCACCCTTGCCGGTATACCCGTAACCGAGTTCATTGAGTCCGAGTCGTTCCAGTCCCCGACAGAACAGCAACATCTCGCCGATCATCGAGTAGTGTTTGGCAAACTCTTCCATGTAGAACTGGCCGTCCGCGATGTACTCATCAAAATACCACTTCCACCCGCCATTCGCATTGATAAGGGCGCGAATGCGCGGTTCGTCGCCAAGCGCAACGGCCATCAGATGCGCCGACATGGGTCGCGGCCATTGCATGTTGGGAAGCCAACTGGTGCGGGTATAGAGCTTTTTGTCCTCAAGTTGGTAGGCAATGTGGGCGCGAAACGTGTCTTCAATCTTCCGCCGCTCCTCGTCCGTGAGCAAATCATACACCGCATCATACCGCAGGGCGTCGAGGTAACAGGTGAAATGACGCCCTCCGTGGTCCAACGACTCGAACTGTTTCGGGTGTTTGCCGATGATGCCCAGCAAGTATTGCTTTTCCGCCTCGCCAACCGCCTTGTCGCCCATGACGACATACCGGAAAAGATTCCGATAGGTCTGCCCCAACCCCTTCTCGCTCTTCAGTTCCGTGTAGGCCTTGGCCGCCCACGGCTCAGCCTCAATCCGCTTGCGGATGACTGCCGCCTCCTCACGAGTCCAGAGCATATAGGGGTGTTCAACCGCAAACACCGGCAAGACACACAACAGAAACGCCAGAACCGTAAGTCGCCTTTCGAACCACATGGACACACATCCGGTCAACCCAATCAGCGGGAACGTCTTCATGGCCGGAACCATGCCAGAACAGCGCAGGAAAGACAACTACACCCCTGCCTGCCCTTCTCAGGACAATGTAGCGGAATCCATGCGGATTCCGACTGTAGTTTGGCCTTTGACCGGGATCGGTACTCCGCATACCGGGCAAGGGCGCGCTACCGGGCTGATCATTTACGAGCCTTGCCTGTGATTGCTTCCAATGTCATCCATCAAGCGCGCCCGTGGGCATCGCCTTCATGGAATTGTTTCTCACCATCTTCATTAAAGACACCGACAAGATGCCAGTGCCTGCAGTGCGGGCATCGTTCATAGCGTTTGTGCATGAGGTTAACGCCGAAAAGGGGATGTTCGTATATCTTTCTGCATTCGGGGCATTTGACTCTACCTCGAACAAGTTTGCGGAACCATTGTTTCCCAAATGTCATGTAGGCAAGGAGACTGCCCATAAGCAGAAAATAGAGCATTACCCACACTTGCAAAATGACCTGCCACGCCTTCGTCCCAATCCCAAATGCGTTCTTTCCCGCAAGAAAGATGGGGAAATTGCCGAGAAAGTGCAACAGCAGGCAGGCGAAAAGCCCAAGGAAGACCCGCTTGTGTTTGAAAATCAGGAAAAGTGCTGATGCGGTGAATGCTGAATGCATCACGCAAACCATCATCCGTTCTGACATGTATCCGCCGAATAGGTACCACGGATACTTGGCGATCTCTGGTGACTTCGACAGAAGACTGGCAACAGTCCAAGCTTCGCCAACACCGAACCCCAAACCAATGGCCAAAGCAACACGATGCACGGGAATGGACTTCATACGTCGATAGAACAGAGGAATAAGCAAAGGCCAAAGCTTTGCAGGTTCTTCCGTAATAGGGGCGTAGAGTATCCGGATGAGTTGGTACACTTCGGCCTGCTTTCCCAATGCAGAAGAAAGCCATTCATCAATTGGCATTCGCACCAGATAGAATGCAAGGGCATTCATGGGAAGCATCACCAGCACCAGAATGCCAAGACATCCTCGCTGTTCTTGAGGAGAACGAAGGAAGAACCATCCACCAACCACCACGAGAGACAATGTGCTGGTAATTATGGCAGCTATGTAAATGTCCGGCATCATCATCTGATTGCCCAACGTCAGCGCGCACCCGCCGAAAACCCAGCAAAGGGCCGATGGGTTTGACCGTGTAGCGCGACCATCGTCGGACGTCAACAGCAAACATGTTTATATTACTATGGTTACAAACTGAAATTCTCAATCTGTAATCCATCGAAGTATGCCCTATGAGCGGACGGCATCACGACTGGGTTCAGCATGGGTCAATTGGGGGCCCCATGAACGCATAAAGCCTACTTCAGAGGAAAGGTTGACCGCGCCGGATGCACACGGAGAAGCAAGGACCACACCCCCAAGACCGCCGCCCTAGCCCGACGGATGATCCGGTAGATACCCCCACCCCCACTTCCCTATTGCCTCTGTGCGCCGGCCGCCGTGTCCTGTTTTCTCTTCAATTCAAACGCCGGTTGCGCTATTACAACCGTCCAACAATACAAATAGCCCGGATAGTCCGGAAGGCGGAGGCAAATCATGACAAAGAATCTGGCACTGGGTTTCATTAAACCACACGCGTCAAAATCCGTGTCCGCATGGAACTGGATCCGGACCACCCTCAATCAGCGGGGCATCCGCCTATCCTCCGAAACCGATGTAACCGGTCCCCAGATTCGCAAACAGCAACTGATTGACCGGCATTACAACGTCATCGCCACCGTCGGAGGCTGCCAGAACCCCATGGATCTGGCCTTGAACGACAACGCCCTCCTGGCATTCCAGAACGCTTTCGGTTTGTCATGGACCCAGGCGCATGCCCAGGGCCTTCTCTTCAGCGGAATGGCCGCCCTGAATAAGATGACCTTGACGCCGGACGCGCTGATGGGGCTCTGGGCCGCCGCAAAAACGGCCAAAATCGGGCCGGGTTTCTACGCCGCCACCATCCAGGGCATCTATGTCCTGAACGGGTTCTATCCCTCCATCCGCGAAATCTACACAACCGATGACGTGGTGATTCACTGTTTCCTCATGGAGTTCGACGGGGATGTCCTCCCTTGGAAAACCTTCCGCGCGGACGTGATCGGCGCAACTGATCCCGCCAAGGCGGCCCCCAACTCCATCCGCGGCGCCCTCTTCCAACGCCGGCAGGAACTCGGACTATCCATGAATGCCCGGGATAATGTGATCCACGCCAGCGCCTCCCCTCTTGAAGCCATGATGGAACGCTCCATCTGGATGCCATCCTTCACAACGACTGCCGATCCGCTCTGGACCGCATTGCACGGATCAGGCATCACCCTGCCCGCCCTGACCAATCTGGCCAGCCAGAATCCCACCATCACTTTGGACGGGAAGACAGCCTCCGCCATTGATCAACTTGAGGATACCGACACCCCCAAGACCGCCGCCCTGATCCGGCGGATGATCCAATAGGCACCCCGCCCCCACTTCCCTATTGCCCCTGAACGTCACCCGAAGTATCTTTGCTTTCCATGAATGACATCCTGTCGCAAACCCTGATCATCATCCCGGCCTACAATGAGGAGGCTTGCCTTCCCGCCCTCCTGGCTGAAATCCGCGCCGCCGCCCCCGCATCCGACATCGTTGTTATCAATGATTGCTCCCGTGACCGCACCGCCGCCGTCGCCCGCCGCGCCGGCGTGGCCGTACTCGACCTCCCCTGCAACCTCGGCGTGGGCGGCGCCGTCCAAACCGGCTTCCGCTACGCCCTCGCCCGCGGCTACCGCTACGTCCTGCGCTG
>CAZHRU010000078.1:0-12947 GCA_964535015.1 uncultured Verrucomicrobiota bacterium
GCAACACATGGGATCAGAAACCGTGATTGATAATGCCGCATTCAATGCCTTGATGGATCTGGGCGGAAAAGAGTTCGTGCTCCAGATGATCGACACGTTTCTGGGTTACGCTCCGAACCTTCTCCGGGAGGCCCGTCGTGGGTTAGGCGCTGGAGATATCGAGCCCGTTCTGCGAATGGGACACTCGCTGCATTCGGGTGCGCGGACGATTGGCGTGCCGCTGATGGCCGAGATTGGAAGTCATATTGAACGCCTGGCCCGCGCGAAGCAGATCACGAGTCTTCCCGCCCTTGTGGATGAGATGGAGCGGGCTTTTATTGAGGCGAAAACCTGCCTTGAGGAAAAGAAAGCCGGTCTATGACGGTTGTTCCGCTGGATGTTGATTTTAGCGCGCTCAGCGCTTTTGTGGCTGAACGGCTGGGGTTGCATTTTCCGCCTGAACGATGGCATGAGTTGGGATGCGGACTTGAGGCTGCTTGCAACGAATTTGGTTTTGATGACACCGCCCAGTGCGCCCGATGGATGATGTCGGCCCCCCTGGAGCCCGAGCAGATCAACGTGCTGGCCAGTTACCTGACCATTGGGGAGACCTATTTCTTTCGGCAGAAGGAACTGTTCGTGGTGCTTGAGGAGCAGATTCTGCCAGCCCTCGTGCGGGAAAGACGAGACAAGGTGCAGCGGCTGAGATTGTGGAGCGCGGGGTGTTGTACGGGGGAAGAAGCCTATTCCCTGGCGATCCTTGTCCGGAGGTTGATACCGGATTTTACCCGGTGGAACATCACACTCCTGGCCAGTGACATCAATCCCCGTTTCCTGCAAAAGGCCCAGGCCGGTGTATTCCGGGAATGGTCATTTCGTCATGCCCCGGACTGGCTCAAAGACGGGTATTTCTCTGTCACACAACACGGCCACTATGCCCTTTCGCCGGAAATCAGGAAGATGGTGACTTTCTTTCCGCTGAACCTGGCGGAAGACACCTATCCATCCATGCTCAACGACACGAATGCGATGGATATCATTCTGTGTCGCAATGTCCTAATGTATTTCACGCCTGAGCAGGTTGGCAGGGTTCTGGAAAGGTTGTCGCTGGCGCTGGTGGATGGCGGCTGGTTGGCGGTCAGTCCATGCGAGATGTTCAGTGTCAGAGTGCCGGGCTTGGTTGCCTGCGAAAGTCCGGGGCTCACGCTCTTCCAGGCCATGAAGGGTCCTCCGGAGGGCGATTCGTCGATCGCGCCGCCGCCGGGTCCTGGCGCTGAACTTGGAGGGAGGGGAAGGGATGTTCGATCGGAACGCGTGGAGGGTAGTGACTATGAACGGCAGGCGAGGGCGCTTGCAAATCGGGGCCGTTTGGAAGAGGCGCTGACGTGGTGTGATCAGGCGCTTGCGGTCAATCCACTCGATGCCGCCTGCCACTATCTGAAGGCTGGCATCCTGTCCGAACAGGGCAATGTGGCGGAGGCCGTGCGTTCGCTGCATCGCTGCATCACCCTCGCCCCTGATTTTGTGCTGGCCCATTTTGCGATGGGCAATGCGGTCCGCCCGAAGAAGCGTCATGATGCCTGCCGGCATTACCGCGATGCGTTGCGGTTGCTCCGTCAGTGCGGGCCGGATGACCTTGTGCCCCATTCCGAGGGGTTGACGGCCGGGCGTCTCACGGATATGATTGCCTCGCTTCTCGAGATTGAGACGCGTTGATGAACGACGAACCCATATTGGAGGTCGTGGTGTTCAACCTGGCATCCGAGCGGTGCGCGGTGGAATCGGGGTATGTGCGTGAAGTGCACCCCTTGACGGAGGTGACGCCCCTGCCCTGCACGCCGCCCTGCATCGTGGGTGTTATGAATGTGAGCGGAGATATCCTTGCCATTGTGGATCTCGCCGTTCTGTTTGACCTGAAAGCGCCCCGGAGCGAGCCGCTGACGAATATCATTGTTGTGGAGTATGCCGATCGGGTGTTTGGAATTCTGGCGGATGCTTCCACGGAGACCGCGACGGTGGCCGTCGACGAAGTGGGAGCGGTTCAGGCCTCGGCGGGCGGCCTGCCTGTGATGGCGATCAGAGGGATCACGAAGGATCGAGTTGTGGTTCTGGATCTGCCCGGCATCGCCGCGGACCCGCGGTTGCTGGTGAATGATCATGTGGTGTAGAAGTGTTTGCTGCCGTATGGCGGGCAGGAAAGCGAGGAAAGCAGCATGAGCATGCGATTCGTGAGAGGCTTGTGGATGCTAGGGGTTGTCTGCCTTGCGGCAGGCTGGTTTCCGGGTGGATCTGGCGCACCGGCGTTGGCCGACCCTCCTGCGGTGAAGGAATACGTGGTCAAGGCAGCGTTTCTTTATCACTTCATCGAGTTTGTGGACTGGCCGCAAACCGCGTTTCCGGAACCTGGTGGCGCCATTACCATTGGTGTGCTGGGTGATGACCCGTTTGGCGCCGTGCTGGATCAGGCGGTGAAGGATGAAAGTGTCAAAGGACGCAAGGTGGTGGTGCGGCGTTTTCGTGATGTGGGCGATGTGGCGTCGTGCCACGTGCTATTTGTCAGCAAATCGGAAAAGGAAAGGTTCCCCCTTATTCTCAAACGTCTCGACGAAGTGCCGGTTCTGACGGTGAGCGAGATGGATGGCTTTGCCGACGGTGGCGGGGTTGTGAATTTCTACATCGAGAAGAACAAGGTCAGGTTTGAAATCAATCAGGAGTCGGCCAATCGCAAGGGCCTGAAGATCAGTTCGAAACTTCTGTGCCTGGGCCGGGTCGTTGAACCGAAGTCATCGCAGGAGGGCCGCTAACATGAACAGGTTCCGTGACTACCCCATCAAGCGCAAGCTGATCCTGATTATCTCCCTGATCAGCAGTATTGTTCTGGTGCTGGCCTTCACCGTGTTTGTCTTTCATGAAATGTCAGTGTTTCGGAAGAACCTGGCTCAGGACAAGGGGATCCTGGCTGACGTTCTGGGCGAGAATTGCACCGCCGCCCTGCAGTTTGATGACGTGCCGGCGGCGGAGACAATCCTGCGGGCCCTGAAGGCGGAATCCCATGTGCTGGCGGCCTGTCTTTACAAGGAAGGCAAAGGCCGGTTTGCCGCGTACAGCAAGAAGGATGTGCTCGTGGTGTTTCCGGATCAGGCGGGTGAAGACGGTTCCCGGTTTACGGCGGATCATCTGGCGATCGTGCGCCCCGTGGTGCTGGGGGGGAAGCGGATCGGGAGCATCTATCTCCGGGTGGACCTGGCGGGGATCCATGAGATGTTGAAGATGAATGTCGTGATGGGCGTTATTGTTCTGGTCGGCGCCTTTCTCCTGACCCTGCTGTTATCGGCCCCGTTGCAGGGACTGATTTCCGAGCCCATCCTGGATCTGACCCGTACAGCCAGAGTTATCTCGGCGCAGCGGGACTACTCCCTTCGCGCCTCGCCCGGCGGCAAGGATGAACTCGGGGAACTTACCGAGGCCTTCAACCGGATGCTGGGCGAAATTCAGGCAGGGCAGGACGCCCTCCGAAAGGCGAACCAGTCGCTGCTGCAACAGGCGCAACAGATTATCGAGGGGGTGGGGGTGCTGGGGGCAGCCGCCAAGCAGATTCTGTCATTCAGCACGCAGGTGACCACGGCGGCGACGGAGACCGCCACGGCGGTGGCGCAAACGACGGCCACGGTCGGGCAGGTCCGGCAGACGGTTCTGCTGTCCGCCCAGAAGGCACGGGTTGTGGCCGATGAGGCCATGGCCGCCACGCAGGTTTCGCGGCAGGGCAGGAAGGCGGCCGAGGATGCGGCCGATGGGATGAAACACATCCGCCTGCAAATGGATTCCATTGTCGAAAGCATGGCACGTCTGAGTGAACAGGGGGAGGCCATCCAGCAGATTATCAGCACGGTCGAGGATCTGGCGGTGCAATCCAATCTCCTGGCCGTGAATGCTTCCATTGAGGCGGCCAAGGCGGGCGAGCAGGGGAAGGGATTTGCCGTGGTGGCGCAGGAAGTCAAGAGTCTGGCCGACCAGTCCAAGCAGGCGACGGCGCATGTCCGGACTATTCTCAAGGACATTCAGGATGCCAGTTCCGCGGCGATGCTAGCCTCCGAGCAGGGGATCCAGGTGGTGGAAACCGGGGTGCGGCAGTCCGGCCAGGCGGGCGAATCCATCATGGCCCTGGCGAAGAACGTATCCGAGGGGGCTCAGTCGGTAACGGTCATCGCCGCGTCAAGCCAGCAGCAATTGACGGGGATTGACCAGGTGGCGAATGCCATGCAGAGCATCAAGGAGGCGGCGGTACAAAATGTGGATAGCGCGAGGGAACTCCAGAAATCCGCGCAGAACCTCAACGTGCTGGGGCAGAAACTGAATGAAATGGTCATACAATACGGCGGGATGAAGGAGCAAGCGTCATGAGTGCGCTGTCCGTTGGCGTCTGGGGCGGGAAGTTCAGAGCGTTTTCACGTTTTGCGGCCGGTTACGTGGTTGTGATGTCGTGCCTGGTGCTGGTCGGGTGGAGCCTGGAGATGCCGGTTCTGATGAGCCTGTTGCCGGGGCTGAAGGCGATGAACCCGGTGTCGGCGGTGACCTTTGCCCTGGCTGGAACGGCGCTATTGCTTATGTTGGCGGGTGCCGGGGGGAAGGGGCGGCGGCTGATGGCGGTTCTTTCCGGGATCGTCATCCTGGTGGGGCTACTCCGGGTGGGGGGATACGTCTTTCATTGGACATGGGAGATTGACGCCATTCTCTTCGAGGGCCGGTTGAAAGGCAACCAGATGCCGCCCGGTACGGCGGTCGCCTTTGTCATGATCGGTCTGGCCTTGTTGTCCAGCAAGGTTGAGACTCAGGGCAGGGTATGCGCGGCCGAATTCATGGTCTACCCGCCCATGATGATTGCCCTGTTGGCTCTACTGGGATACGGCTACCAGATCCGGGCGCTCTATTCCGTGAGTTCCTTCGCCCCGATTTCCCTGCATTCGGCGATCATTATCGAGATGCTGTGCCTGGGGATCCTCTTTGCGAGGCCGGATCGTTGCATCATGCGGCTGGTATCGTCGGATTCGGACGGTGGGCGGATGGCCCGGCAGATGTTACCGGCCAGTGTGGCGGTGTTGTGTGTGGCGGGGTGGTTGCGGCTGCAAGGCGAACGAATCGGACTCTACGGGTCTGAACTGGGGTTGGCGCTCTTTATGTTGGTGAATATATCCATTCTGGGTTGGCTTATCCTCCGGAACGCCAGGCAACTGGCGGACGCGGATACCGAGCGCGAGGAGGTGGCGCGCGCCCTCCGGGAGGCTCATGCGGAACTTGAGCGGCGCGTGATTGAACGAACCGGGGCGCTGGCACGGGTGGTCACCGAATTATCCGGTGGCATCACCAAGATACTGGAGGTCGCCCGCGATATTACGGACACGAGCGAGCAACTGTCCCTGGGGGCGGGGGAGTCGGCGTCGGCCACAGCGGAGACCACGGCTACGGTCGAGGAAGTGCGCCAGACGGCCAGGGTCAATGCCCGTGACGCCGGGTTGGTCGCCGCCAGTGCACAGGACGCCGTCCTGATTTCCAAGGACGGACGCAAGTCAACCGAGGACACGATCGCCGCCATCGAACATGTTCGCGGGGAGATGGGCGCGATTGGCAACAGCATGATGCGCCTGAATGACCAGACCCAGGCGATTGGGCAGATTATGTCGGTGGTGAATGCCATTACCTCGCAGTCGAACATCCTGGCTGTGAATGCGGCCATCGAGGCGGCCAAGGCCGGTGAACGCGGCAAGGGGTTTGGGGTGGTGGCGCGCGAGGTCCGATCTTTGGCGGATCAGTCCCGCCGGGCGACGCGGCAGGTGGGGACCATGCTCCATGATATTCAGCGGGCGACGCATCAGGTGATCATGGCCATTGATCATGGACGGCAAGCGGTCGAACATGGCGTCGGGCAGTCTGTCCAAGCCGGAGTGTCGATCGAGACGCTCGCGGCCAATGTGACGGCGGCGGCCGATGCCGCTGTCCACATCGCCGGGACCAGCCAGCAACAGATGCTCGGAATTGATCAGGTGGCCACCGCGATGGAGAGTATCCGGCAGGGGTCCATTCACACGGTGACGAACGCCCGCCGGCTTGAAGTGGCGGCGCAGAACTTGAAGGAGTTGGGTCAGAAACTGCAGCTTCTGGTCGTGCAATACAAGACGCAGGGATGATGAACACGCAGGAACAGGAACTCCTCGGGGAACTCCGGGCGGCCTTTGCGGGCGAGGTCGTAGAACGTTTGCAGTCGATGACGACTGACCTTCTTGAGTTGGAAAAGGGAGGTAGTTCCGACGACGTGAGTCGTGTTCTGGAACACATCTACCGGACGACTCATAATTTGAAGGGGGAAGCACGCGCCGTTAACTTCATGGATTTGGAAACCCTGTGCCAGGCCATCGAGTCGGTATTTGCGGCCTGGAAGAAGAACGGGATTCCGTCGGATCACCCCGCTTATGACACCTTGCACGCGGCGGTGGATATGATCCCCGGGATGGTTTCAAACTCCGGAGCGGCGGATCCTGCGTCACTAGCGGCCGTGATTCAACGAGCATCCCGTCTCATGGGCGAACCCCACCGGGACGCGGAATCCACACCGTCAGACACGAGACCGCCGGGTGGAGGTTCAACTTCCGAATCTCCCGCCAGTATGAACGAAACCGTGCGGATGCCGATTGCACGGCTCGAAACGATGATGGTGCGGTTAGAGGAGATGCTGACGGTGAAACTGACGACCCGCCGCCGGTCGGAAACATTGAGAGAGGTGCTTGCGGTCGTGGAGCAATGGAAACGGGAGGGTGAACGGCTGTTTCTGGCAATCAGTGACACAAGCGTCGAAGCGGGATTGTCTCCGCGTGTGGGGGAATGGATGACCCGGAGTCGTGAGGTGGTTGGCCGCCTGCAGGCGATGGTGTCGGTGGTGTCCCAGGACACCGATCAGGACGACCACGCGGTCAGCCAGTTGGTGGACTCGCTCCTTGATGAATCAAAGAAACTCCTGATGCTGCCGTGTAACTCGTTGCTGGGGATACTGCCAAAAGTGGTGCGGGACCTGGGCCAGGAGCAGGGCAAGAAGGTTGCTGTGGTGATCCGGGGCGGTGACATTGAGGTCGATAAGCGAATGCTCCAGGAACTCAAAGATGTGGTGATCCATATGGTTCGCAACTGTGTTGACCACGGTATAGAGAAGACGGAAGTGCGGATGCAGAGGAACAAGCCGTTGACGGGAACGATTGACATCGAAGTTCTGGCGACAGACTCCGGCAAGGTGGAATGGGTGGTGCGGGATGACGGCGGCGGCGTGGACGTTGAAGCGGTCAAAGCAGCCGCGGTCCGGCTGGGAGTTGTCTCGGCGGCGCAGGCCGCACACCTCAGCCAGGAGGAATCCGTCGCGCTCATCTTCAGGTCTGCCGTCTCCACCAGTCCGGTCGTTACCTCCGTTTCAGGACGCGGGCTGGGGATGGCCATTGTCAAGGAACGGGTGGAGAAACTCGGCGGGCGGATTTTCGTGGAGACGAAGGCTCATGAGGGGAGTGTGTTCCGCATGGTGTTGCCCTTGACGCTCGCGACCTTCCGCGGAACGTTTGTGGAAATCGGGGACCGGTGCTTCATCATTCCTTCAGCCGGAGTTGAACGTGTGGGGCGGATCGGGCGTGATCAGGTTGCCGAGGATGAGGGCAGGTCATTCCTTAACCTGCCCGGACTGACTGCGCCGTTTATCCGCCTCTCCGATGTGCTGGAAATTTCCATGCTGGAGCAGGGGACGGACCCGTTGCTGGTCTACGTGCTGTTGCGGGATGCGGCGGGGCGGCGCGTGGCGTTCGGGGTGGACAGGGTTCTGATGGAGGACGAGGTGCTGGTGAAGCCGTTTCTCAAACCGTTGTCCCGGGTGCGCCATGTGGCGGGCGCCACGATTCTGGCGTCGGGGAAGGTGGTGCCGGTTCTTCATGTGGGCGACATCATGAAGAAGTCCGCCAAGCCGATTGTGATGTGGCCGTCCCTGCAACCGTGCGGTCCGGCGGCAGCCGCGAGCCAGAAACGTGTGCTGGTGGTAGAGGATTCCATTATTTCGCGAATGTTGTTCAAGAGCATTCTTGAGTCGGTGGGCTACGTGGTGAAGACCACCGTGGATGGCGAAGAGGCATGGGACGCGCTGCAGTCCGACGACTATGATGTGGTGGTTACCGATGTCGAAATGCCGCGATTGGACGGGTTTGGGTTGACGAGCCGGATTCGTGGCGATCCGCGGGTGGCGGACAAACCGGTCATTCTCATCACCGGGCGGTCGGCCCCGGAGGACCGTGTACGCGGGATGGGGGTGGGGGCGAATGCCTACATCGTGAAAAGCAGTTTTGATCAGAGTGATCTTCTTGAAGCATTACGAAGGGTACTGTGAATATGGACCTGAAGCCTGTCAACGTGTTGATCGTGGATGATTCGCCGATCCAGCAGAAGTTGTTCGCGCATATATGCAAGGATGATCCGTCAATCGTGATCAGCGGGATCGCCGGAGACGGAGAGCAGGCTTTGGCTCTCATTGCCAGCAACCGGCCGGACGTGATCCTGATGGACATCCTGATGCCCGTGATGGATGGATTTGAGGCCACCCGGCGGATCATGGAAACAGACCCCATCCCGATCGTCATTTGCAGTGCCAGTACGAAACCGGGTGAAATCGACAAGACGTTTATGGCCTTGGACGCGGGTGCCGTGGCCTTTGTCAAGAAGCCCGTTGGACCCGGCCATCCGCAGTTTCAAGCGGAGATGGCAAGCATCATACGAAACCTGAAGGAAATGGCCGGGGTTACGCTTGTGAAGCGGCAACGCCGTCGTCCCGCGGTCGTCCGGCGTCCAGTGAGGGCGATCCCGGTGCAGAAGGCGCCCTGCCCGCCCCCCCGTCTGGTTGCCATCGGAGCGTCCACTGGAGGGCCCGTGGCGTTGCTTGCCATCCTGAAGAACCTGCCCAAGGAGTTCCCGCTGCCGATCCTGGGTGTGCAGCATATTTCCAGCGGATTTGTGAGGGGACTGGCCGATTGGTTGGGCAGTTCGACCGGGGTTGTGGTCCATGTTGCCGAGGCGGGCATGAAGACCGTGCCCGGGCATGTCTATCTTGCCCCGGATGATTTTCACATGGGAATCAGAAATGACGGGACGATCCTGTTAAGCCGCGATCCGGCGGAGAACGGCCTGCGGCCAGCCGTCTCTTTTCTGTTCCGTTCCGTAACGGATGTGTGTGGGGATTCAGCGGTCGGGGTCTTGTTGACCGGCATGGGAACCGACGGTGCCGTCGAACTCAAACGCATGAAAGAGCGAGGGGCTGTGACCATTGCCCAGGATGAGGCGAGTTCGGTGGTACACGGCATGCCGGGGGAGGCGATCCGCATGGGAGCGGCCACCCATGTGCTGTCTCCGGAGGGGATTTCTGAACTGTTGGCAAATCTGGTGCAAAGACCATGAGCGCGACGTTGAATGCTTTGATTGTCGAGGATTCTGAATTCGATGCACGCCTGCTGCTGGCGTATCTCCGTAGCGGGGGATATGAGACGCATTCCTGCCGTGTGGACAATGCCGCCGATCTTGACAAGGCGTTGAAGGACCGGAAATGGGACATCGTGTTTTCAGATCACAACATGCCGAACTTCAGTTCAACCGAGGCCCTCAAGATTGTTCGAATCTGCGACAGTGACGTGCCCTTCCTGATTGTTTCGGGCAGCATCGGGGAAGAGGTGGCGGTAGCCTCCATGAAAGCAGGGGCCCAGGATTACCTGATGAAGGGGAACATGGCCCGCCTCCTGGCGGCGGTGGGTCGGGAACTGAAGGAAGCCGAGGATCGCCGGGCCCGCCGGGTAGCGGAGCGGATGCTGCTGGCGCGCGAGGAGGAACTTCGCATTGCCCGCGACGTCCAGCGGTTACTGTTTCCCTCCGCGATGCCGATCGTCGCCGGATATGACATAGCGGGAGTGTCCTGTCCCGCGGAGGCAACCGGGGGTGATTACTATGATTTCCTCCGTTGCCCGAACGGCGACATCTATGTGGTGATCGGGGATGTGACCGGGCATGGGCTTGGTCCGGCACTTCTCATGACCGATGTCCGCGCGTACCTGAGAGCACTGGTTCTGGCGGACCGTCCGATCGAGGATCTCATGGCGCAGGCACGGCACCTTCTCCTGAAAGACCTCAGCAGTGATCGCTTTGTGACTATGTTGGCCGCCCGGTTTTCGCCTGGGGCGGGTGTTCTGGAGGTCATTAATGCGGGTCATCCAACGGGGTATATCCTGGCGGCCAGCGGCGGGATAAAGGTGGAGTTGGTCCCCAGCGCGCCGGCGTTTGGCATCAACGGGGAGGTCGATCGGCTGGTGTCCACCCGGGTGCGCATCGAGCCGGGGGAGCTTGCCGTCTTCCTGACCGATGGAATTCTTGAAGCGACCTCGCCAAGCGATGAGGAGTTCGGGTTACAGCGCGTGATGGATATCATCTTGCGGGTGCGGGAGTGCCCGTCCGCCGAGATCATCAGGACCCTTTTTGACGAGGTGAGGCGATTTTCTGAACCGGACGGAATTCAGGATGATATCACCGCGGTGGTCATCAAGCGCCAGACGATCTGATGTGCTGGTTATCGGCATATACGCCTGAAAATAGTGTGAAAAAGTGAAGAATAGGGTTGACGAATAGACCGGAGAGAGGGCACATTCGCTTGGGCGATTACATATGACGGGGTAGTGAGTTACTCTGGTTGTACGAGTTGTGTTGAACATCTCAGTGAACAGGAGGATACCGATGAAGACGATGCCGTCGTTTCGATTATCTGCCGAGGTTCCGATGCCGCATGACCGCTCCTTGACAGGAATCGCGGTTGCTCGTTCATGTTTGATGGTCCTGCTGGCGGGGTGCCTCCTGCAACCTTCTCCGGCGAGTGCGCAACCATCAAAAAACATGACTTCGGGTGGCCTGACCCGCATGTCGCTGGAGGAACTGATGAAGATCGACGTTCTGTCTTCCGCCAGTTTCTTCGAGGTCGAAAAGGCGAAGAATCCCGGATTCTCTCAGACTTTCAATGCGGATGAGATTGAAGTTTCGCCGATCCGAACGCTGGGGGATCTTGTCGAGATGAAGTGCCCGTCCTTTGCCATGGGGGGAAGTCCTCGTGAAGGCCTCCAAATCGGGGGGCGCGGCATCACCAGTGAAAACACATGGCGCACCCTGCTTTTGATTGACGGTCATAATGTCAACCATAGGGTCCATTTTGGAATGCTGGAAAGCGTATCCACGCCCGTGCTGGGCGATATCAAGCGGCTGGAGGTCATTACGGGGCCGGGCGCCATTGTGCATGGCAGCGGCGCGTTCGATGGCTTTATCAATGTGACCCCGCGCAATGGGACGGATGATGCCGGCGGAACGGTCAGTCTCGAATATGGATTCAAGGACGAGTTCAAGAAGATGGAGGTGGGATACGGTGAGTCCTATGGTCCCGGGCGGGACGTGTATGTGGACGTCGCCTACTTCACCGCCGACGGGTTTGAGGCTGACGACGCGTGGGATTATGAGCATTCCAAGGCCAATCAGGCCTGGGCGGCCCGGTTGGGGAACTTCGATACGAAGGCGATGATTCGCTCCGCCAGACCTTACCGATTTGTCGACGACAATTATCGGTTGGCGACGTACTGGAGGTATGACAATTTCAGTGCCCATGTGATTTTCGGTCAGACGCAGCAGGATATGTTTTCGTTCAATGAGCAGGGTTATGTGCATAGCCAGTATCTGCTGTGGCAGGCCAAGTACCTCTCCGAACTGAACAGTGACAATTCGCTGGAGTACATCGCGTCCGGTGAAGTGTTCGACGAATACTACCTGTGGTCCGCCAACACGTTGCCGGCGTTTGCGCTGGGTGACAAGAGTGGTGGCGACGAAATAGGCGAAGAGGGGAAACTGATTTATCGGACGGCGGTGTTCCAGAACCATCGCATCGCTTTGGGCGGCTCGGTAGGCTACCGCGACATGAACAGCATGAAGCAGTTCTTCCGCGCTGACGATCTGATCGGTCCCGGCAATGATGCCACGGGCGAGTACGTCACGATGGGATTGTTTTCCGAGGACGTGATTACGCTGGCAAAGGGACTGACCGGTTATGTCGGACTCCGGTACGACAAGATGTTTCAAGGGGCTTATCAGACGTACAATTCCGCCGCCGGAATAACCCCTCCGGCGTTTACGCCGGATGACCTTGAGCAGGTGTCGCCCCGTGTCGGGTTGGTGTATGAATTAGGAGAGAACGATACTGTCAAACTGTCGTACCAGAAGGGGTTCCGCTTCCCCGAACCGGCCATGTATAACTGGCGGGATTTGTTTGACCATGTTCTCGCCGCCGGGGGGTTCCGGACGCTGCCTGACTTCAAGACCGAAACCTTGGAAAGCATCGAACTCAATTACATCAAGAACTTTCCGGAACAGCGCATGAACCTGTCCTTCAATCTGTTCCACAACATCTACCGGGACCGTCTCTCCTGGATATGGTTCAATCGCGACGATGGTTATGTCCAGCCCGAGGGATGGGATCACGTGGTTGACACGGTTGGCTGGGTCGGAAGTTATGTCAATATCAAGGGCAATGAATACATCAACGGCGGGGAAGCGGTTCTGTCGTACGACATCACCGATGACCTCAAGGCGAGCGTTGGTTACGAACTTCTGGATATCGACAACCGCGATGTGGTGCGCTATCCCGAGCAGCAGGTGAAGGTGAACCTGAGGTCGGAGTTCTTCTCGGATCGCCTGACATGCGATCTCTATTTTGTCGCAGATCCGGGCGGGATCAACAATCCTGACGGTGTCCAACATCCGATTTATGATGAGTCCCGGTCACTGGTCAACCTGGCGGTGAGTTGTCAGGTCAGGAAGAACATCCTGCTTAAACTTGTCGCTGAGAACCTTTTGGAAGACGATGTTCCGCCTGCCACGTTCAA
>CAZHRU010000079.1:0-83 GCA_964535015.1 uncultured Verrucomicrobiota bacterium
GTCAGCTTCCCAAGCTGAACGTCGTGGGTTCGATCCCCATCTCCCGCTCCATCCAATGGCTTTGACGTGAGTGCCTTCGTGTA
>CAZHRU010000079.1:183-12696 GCA_964535015.1 uncultured Verrucomicrobiota bacterium
GGTTCTATACAGGGATCACCGGTAATATGAGGACGAGGTTGTTACAGCATCAGCGCGGAGAAAGCCATTGGACATCCCGGGCTGATGATTGGAAACAGGTCTATGTGCGGCGAGTTTCTCCGCTGAAAGAAGGTCGCCTCCTTGAAAGATCAATCAAGGCAAGAGGGGTGGCCAGATTTCTTGCTGATAACAGCTTCCCAATCCCGCCTGCGGCGGGACAGGGCTGAACGCTCGTCCCGCCAAACGCGGGATCGTGGGCTTGTCCCGCCACAGGCGGGATTCGATCCCCATCTCCCGCTCCATCCAATGGCTTTGACGTGAGTGCCTTCGTGTACATTCTCCACTCTTCCTCGCTTGGCCGGTTCTATACAGGGATCACCGGTAATATGAGGACGAGGTTGTTACAGCATCAGCGGGGAGGAGAGTCATTTGTGCTACTTCCGGGTGATGGATAGCAGAGTCAGGTCATCGGCAAGGCGGATTCCGTCGGAATAGGCCAGCAACTTGTCCTCCAAAACATCCAGTTGCGGAATGCCATCGCGGAGTGTGTCCGGTTGTGACAGCAGGTTGATGAGGCCCGGCGTCTCCAGTTCGACGCCTTTGGTGTTATCGATTTCGATGGCTCCATCGGTGTAGAGGAGGAGCGTATCGCCGTGGTCGAGGGTCAGGCGTTCGGTGGAATATGCAGTATCGGCGAGCATGCCTATTGCCGGTTGTGGGCGTCCTGCGGGCAGGACGCTACCGGTGTGGCGGATGTGAAGAGGTGGTGGGTGTCCGGCGGAAACGAATTCGACGGTTCCATTCGCGGAGTTTATGGTCATGCAAATGGCTGTGGCGAAGTAACCGGCGTCTCCGGCCAGGGTGTGTAACTGGCGGTTGATGTGGGTGAGGAATTTCCCCGGGTCGCCAGCTTCTCCCCGCCAATCTTCCCACAGGGACCTCAGTTGCATGGTGTAGAGTGCAGAGGCTACTCCGTGGCCCATGACGTCGGCGAGGATGACGCCGAGCAGATCCGGGCAGAGGATTTCGTAGCGGTAGAAATCGCCACCGATCAGGTCATTGGGGGTGTAGCGGATGGAAATAGACAGGCGCGGGTCGGGGTTCGGGTCCATGGTCATGGCTGAAGCCTGGATCATGTGGGCCCGCTCCAGATCTTTCATGTTGGTTGTCAGATCCCTGAATAACTCGATGCCGCCGATGACGGTGCCGCTGGAATTACGGATGGGTGCGACGGAGACTTCGACGGGAATGCGCGCTCCGGAACGGTGTTTGGCGAAAACCAGGATCGGTTCCCGGCTGGGTTCGCCAGTGACAATGCAACGATGGAGGGGGCAGTACTCCTTGCCGCAGAGTTCATGGCCGTCCTTGTCGACGTGGACGAGGATGTTATCGTTGCAACTATGGCCGATCACTTCTTCGCGGGTCCATCCGGCGATTCGTGTGGCGGTGTTGTTCCAGAAGAGAATGTTGCGGTCCACGTCGGTGATGTAGGCGCCATCGGGCAGAGTATTGAGGATGGTTGCTCCAGTCAGGTGTTTGATGGTGGTCCGTGACAGCGGTTTCATTATCGTGCCCTCCTGAGCAAGAGATTGTCACGATTGGGCGGAATGGCAAGGCGGAAGTGGCGGGTGTTATTCTGGGGATGGTGGCAATCATCCGCGGTGTCAACCATAACTACAGGTAGGTAAAGGATAAGAAGATGTTGCGTCGACCGATGATGCGTGGCAAAGTTCCGTTTGTTGTGGTTGGGTGACAAGTAGCAAAGAAAGGAAGTTTAGGATATGTCAGGAAATGGCGGCAATCAGATGGGGCGTGGCAATGTGATCAAGGTTGGCGAAATGCTAGAGGCCAGGCAGTGGTTGACTTCGGGCGACGGATGTTTCTTTGTCGTGCTGCAAAGGGATGGCAACTTCGCGGAATACCCAGGGTCATCACCGGAAAACAACCCGCGGTACGTTACGAAGGAGTGCCTTTGGAATTCAAAGGAAGGAAAGAAAAAGGATGATGCGTACACACTAAGACTTACTTCGGGCGGGGCAATCGAAATTCGCTACTCTGACGGCAAACTGTCTTGGTCTTCAAAAAACGAGAAGAGCGGCTGGATCAAGAATGCAAAACCGATAGAGGGAGGAAGTTACTACCTGACGTTGGAGAATGATGGTCGGCTTGCCATGTACTCGTACAAAAGCGCGGAGCCGGGTGATTTACCCTTAGGAGAGGTGCTGTGTTGGGAGTCGAAAGAATCAAAACCTCAATGGGAATTTCATATCAGGAACATGGCCAGTCATAAGAACGCCGTAACGGTTGTGATCAAACATAGTGGTGGAAAGGTGGAAGGGTGGCGGCATAACATCTCGTACAACCCCGATGGCGGTAATGATCCCGCGGCCGGGGGAACCGATACGAACTCTGTGTATGCGCCAAGTCAGTTTTATGCCAGTTGGGGTGCGTGGATGCCAGTGTGGAAAGATGGCGTGAAGTTGTTGAAGGATCTGGGCGTTTTTATTGGTTCCGAAGGAACCGATGTCAAGGCGGCAATCAAGACGATCGTGGATGTCATGAAAGTGTCGGTTGATGTTGCCAGAGAAATGATAAGAGAGTCGTCTGTGAATGTCGAAGAGTTGATGAACAAGTCGTTGGAAAGTCTGGACGATAACATCAGGAAGTCAGGCATAGATCCCGCCGTGATCAGGTCTTTTGCAGAAAAGCATATTGTTCGGTGCAAGGGTGACCGTTGGTCGTTCTTCTGTGGAGAGTCGTACGAGAAGTACATCGTAGATAGCAAGAGTTCGTTGTGTCCGAAGGGATGGTTGGTGGCGCTATTGGATAAGGAGTGTGCTGATCCCACGAATTGGAATGTAGCTGTTGGGGCGTATCTCTATCGGGGAGCGTTGTACTACGTCTACAGTGACGATATGCGTAAATTGTGGGTGAAAGATGTTGAAGTGTTTGTGGAGCCGATTTCTGGCTAGACGCTGAAGTCCGATCCACGACGGTTTGGCCGGGACGCCTCGCCTTGCGAAAGCATGTAGGAAGTCTCTTTAAGTGGGGCGAAGGCTCCGGCTGAACCGGGAGTTTGTTCGACAGTTTCGTGGCCAAGAAGCGATTGCGCTGATGGGTGAGTTGGTTTGCGTCGTTCAGGAGGCGACGAAGATGGGGAGGAGTTCCTGGAACGAGGACAGTTGGCGGGTGGGTGTTTCGGCGCCCGGGGTGCCGTAGCCGTAGGAGACGAAGATGCTGGAGATGTTGGCGCGGCGGGCACACTCGAGGTCGGTATAGTTGTCGCCGATGATCCAGGTGTTGGCCGGGGACATATTTGTCTGAGCGGTGATGACCTGGATCATTTCGGGGTGGGGTTTGAGGTTGGGAACGCTGCCGCCGCCGAGGATGCAGGCGAAGAGGCTGGCGATGCCGAGGTGGCTGAGGATGGTGTTGGTGGCCTCAATGGGTTTGTTGGTGGCGACGGCGAGGGTGTGGCCTGAGTTTCGAAGGGTATGGAGGGTGTCGAGGACGCCGGGGTAGAGGACCGTTTGACGGGTGAGGTTGGCGAGGTAGAGGGGGCGTTGGATGGTCAGGGCCATTTCGATGTCGATGCCAGTGCCGTCCAGGGCGCGGGTGACGAGGGCGCGTACGCCGTTGCCGATGAAGGTGGTGATGATATCGAGGGAGAGGGGGGGCAGGGCGAAATGGGCGCGCATGAGGTTGACGGCGGTGGCGAGGTCGGCGCGCGAGTCGGCCAGGGTGCCGTCGAGGTCGAAAATGAGCAGTTGCGGTTTCATGGGCGAAGAGGATACACTATTGAGAGTCATGGGGGCGACTGGTTTCGACGTGTTGGTTGAAGCTCCGGTGGCGCGCCGAGGACTCCGGTTGGCCTCGTAAAACATCCGGAAAAAAAACATAAAAGCGAACGAAGAGTACGCTCTCGCGGCCTAACTTCCGCGACGTCTCGCCGCCAACACCTGCTAGGCGGAGTGAGGCGACTACAGCAGGTTAGTCCCAGGGCTGTGTGACCGGGTTTTGGGGCGAAATAACACGTGGACGCTGGTTACGGTAATGGCCTGACGATCGGCAGTTATCGTGACGAGATTTAAAGATCGGATACGCGCGTAGAAGCTTGAGTGACTCCAGTGCGGACGGGAGTTCGATTCTCCCCGCCTCCACCATTTTTGTGCTGAACTTTCTTCACCCGTGACACAAGGTCACGGGGATCGGCACAGGAAAGTGATGTCCTTATACTGCTTGGCATGTTCATGGGGTTCTGATAGCACTCTTGGGCTTAACCCGATCCATTTGGTTTCGGGGTTGGAGATCCAAGTACCATGCATCGACGACGTGAAGCGGAAGACTTGCTGGGGTCAAGTCCGCTTGAGAACGGTTATCGGAGCCACCGCCCTTTCAAGACGCTCTGGTTCTTGTTTGCGGAACGGCGACGGGAGCTTGTCCTGTCTTCGTTGTTCTACATCGTCAAGCATTCGCCAATTTGGGCGATGCCTTTCATCTTTTCGCGGGTTGTCGGCATCATCCGGAACCCGGCGGCGCATCCGATTGACGAACTCGGGATGATGATCATCCTGATGCTGGTGTTTGTGCTCCAGAACCTTGGGAGTCATGTTGTCTACATCCGGTTCCTGAGTCTGGCGGTGCGCCATGTCGAGTGCCGGTTACGGCAGGCGTTGGTGCGCCGGTTGCAGTATCTCTCGATCACGTTCCATAACAACAATGAGTCCGGACGTTTGCATACCAAGGTCCTGCGCGATGTGGAGGCGGTACAGGGTCTGGCCCACCAACTGATTGAGACAGGCCTGAATGGTCTGGTGGGCATCACGTTCGCTTTTGCCGTGACCCTTTCGCGGGAACCGCGTGCCGCCGTATTGTATGTGGTCATGGTTCCCGTCGCTATCATTCTGCAACAGGTGTTTCGTCGGCGGATGCGGGAACGCAACGAGAGTTTCCGGGGCGCCGTGGAGACGATGTCCACCCGGGTGGCCGAAATGATCGACATGATTCCGGTGACAAGGGCGCATGGGCTTGAGCAGATGGAGATCTGCCGATTGGACACCGAATTGGAGCAGGTGCGCCAGACGGGCGTGCGTATGGACGTGACGAATGCGACGTTCGCGTCCTTATCGTGGGTGACGATGCAGGTGCCCCAGATCCTCTTCCTGGGAGTGGCCGGGTATGCCTGTTACCGCACGGGGTCGCCTTCGGTCGAAGACGTTATTCTGTACTGGGGTTTCTTTCAGACCATTTTAGGGTCGGTAAACATGATCCTGGCGGTCTACCCGGCGCTTTCGCGCGGGTTTGAGTCCATCCGGTCGATTGGCGAGGTGTTGGAGTGTCCGGATCTGGAGGCCAATGAAGGCAAGCCGGTGGTGCAATCGGTGGATGGAGCCTTTGGTTTCGAGCAGGTGAGTTTCCGGTACGCCGCCGAAGCGCCGTGGGCGGTCAAGGATTTCAGTCTTGAAGTGCATCCGGGCGAGCGGGTGGCGCTGGTGGGTGCGTCGGGATCGGGCAAGACCACACTCATGAGTCTGATCACCGGGTTCCGGCGTCCGGAGGTCGGGCATATCCGGTTGGATGGCAAGGATATGCAGGCGTTGGATTTGCGGACGTATCGGCGGTATATTGCTGTGATCCCGCAGGATACCATCCTGTTCACGGGGTCAATACGCGATAATATCACCTATGGGTTAAGTCAGCCTGACGAGAAGACGTTGCGGGCGATTTTGGATGCGGCCAACGTGACTGAATTTGTGAGTTCGTTCCCGGAGGGGCTTGATACCCAGGTGGGGGAGAACGGGTCCAAACTCTCCGGCGGACAGCGGCAACGGATCTCGATTGCGCGGGCCTTTATCCGGAATCCCCGTGTGGTGTTGATGGATGAGGCGACTTCGGCCCTGGACCCGGCGACCGAACGGTTGGTGCAGGAGGCGTTGGAGCGGTTGTTGGCGGGGCGGACGACATTTATTGTGGCGCATCGCCTCAGTACTGTGCGGGGGGTTGACCGGATTGTGGTGCTCAGTCACGGGCGGGTGGTGGAGATGGGGACTTACGATGAACTTCTGGAGCAGAGGGGTGAATTTTATCGCCTGCATGACATTGAGGGGTTATCGGCGGTGGAGGGAGGGTGAGGGAGGGGGAGTTGCGAATTACGCAAGGGTGACTGGATCTTTTTTTGTCTTTGCTGGACGGCATGACCACGTATTGGTAGGAGTAGGTCCCATATGGACTTCAGTCTGACGACTCTTCAATCACATGCGGCCGGTCTGTTCTCCGCCGGAGGATTCGCCGCCTTAGCCAACATTCTCCTCATTGACCTGATTATGAGTGGAGACAACGCCATCATGATCGGTATGGCGGTACGATCGCTCCACGGCCGCACGCGGCGTCTGGCCATTACCGCCGGGATCGCGCTGGCGACGGTGCTCCGTATCACTCTGGCGTGTTTTGCCACGCTTCTGCTTTCGGTCACAGGGTTGCAGTTGGCCGGGGGACTGCTCCTCCTCTACGTGGTGTGGAAATTCTACCGTGAACTTCGGCATCCCCACTCCGAAGGTCAGGAAGAGGCCGCGGGCACCAAGCCGCATCTCTGGGCGGCGATCTGGACCATCATCCTGGCGGATGTTTCCATGAGTCTTGATAACGTGCTGGCCGTTGCCGGTGCCTCGCATGGAAACCTTGTGGCGCTCGGAGCGGGACTTGTCATCTCCATTCTCCTGATGGCCATAGCCTCCAATCTGGTGGCCAAGTTCCTGGATCGTTGCCCCTGGTTGCAATGGGCGGGACTGCTGGCGATCCTTTTTGTGGCCGCCGAGATGATGCTAAATGGTTCTGCCAGCCTGAGTGAACGGCTGGGCGGTCTTCGCGTCCTGCCCGCCGTAACCATCTTGTCGGCCATCATTTTCAGCGTGTTGCACAGCCGCAGTATCCGTCCCCCCAACGAGGCCAAGGTCAAGGCCTGGTTGCACCTCCATCGCGTTTTATTGCTCATTATCCTGGGAGTCCTGATCACCGCCCTGGCGATACTAAACCACACCGCCTGGGCTTGGCTGTTGCACCACGAACCTGTGGTTTTCGTGCTGGTGACCCTGTTACTTGGGTTGCTTCTTGATCTGATTGCGCTCTATCGCGGCAACCGGGACTAAAGGGGTTTGGTCGTGATTTGGCTGTAACAATTCATTCTCGGGCGTTGGGTACAGTTCGAAGGAAGAGACGACGCGTGTCACACGATCATACGCAAGCCAGAGAGTCGGACCTGCTACGCCTGTTCGTTGAGGAGCAGTCGGAAGTGGCGTTTACTGAGTTGACCCGGCGATATATGCCGATGGTCCTCGGTGTTTGTCGCCGCGTACTGGAGGACGAACACGGGGCCCAAGATGCCGCGCAGGCGGTGTTTCTGGCGTTGGCCAGAAAGGCGGGGTCACTGGGCCGGGAGCGGTCCCTGGCGGGATGGTTGCATCATGTGGCGGTGTGTGTGGCCCGTAACGAGCGGGTGGCGCGGGCGCGACGACTTCGACGGGAACAGGAGGCTGCTGTTATGCAACAAGATGCCTTGCAGGAACTTACGCCGGAAGACACGGCGGGATTAAGGGAATGGCTCGACCGGGAAATTGATACCCTGCCAGCCAGGTACCGGCGTCCGCTGGTGATGGTCCATTTGGAGGGACTGAGTATGGCGGCGGTGGCGGAGAAACTGCGGTGCAAGGAGGGGACCCTGCGGGTTTGGCTGGCGCGGGGGCGTGAGAAACTCAGGAACCGATTGACCCGGCGTGGAGTCTCAGTAAGTGTACCGGCATTGGTGGCCTGGTTGGTCGCGCAGGGGGAAGCGGTTTCGGCGGCGGTTCCGCCGGATCTGGGTGCAGTGACGGTCAAGGGAGCGATGTTGTGGGTGACGGGCGGGACGGCGGCGGCCGGAGTGGCCGCGAATGTAGTGGCGTTGGCGAAAGGAGCGATACAGACCATGTTCTTTGCAAAATTGAAGACAGCGGCGATTATTACAGCTTCGGTGGCGGTAGTCACCACGGCCTCGGCGTTGAGTTGGCAAAAAGTTTACGAGGCCCGGGATAAGGGGCTTCCGAAGACGGCAATCGAGGAACTCAAGCCGATCATCGTGGATGCGATGAAGAACAAGAGGCACGCCGAGGCGATCAAGGCGATTGCCACGAAGATCGCCTTTGAAGGTCAGATCGAGGGGAACAAGGCAGAGGAGAAGATCACGCGGCTCCAGGCCGAGATCGAGAAGGCCCCGGCCGAGATGAAGCCGGTGATGCAGACGATCCTCGCCAACTGGTACTGGCATTACTTCCAGCAGAACCGGTGGCGGTTTATGCAACGGACCCAGACCACCGAGGCGCCCGGCAAGGAGTTCACCACATGGGACCTGGCGCGCATCCTGGGTGAGATCGACAAGCATTTTACCGCCGCACTCGCCAACGAGGAGGTGCTGAAGGCCACGCCGGTCGCCCAGTACGATGACCTGCTCGAGAAAGGGTCGTTGCCGGACGCCTACCGGCCAACGATGTTCGATTTCCTCGCCCATGAGGCGTTGCAGTTCTATCAGGCCGGTGAGCAGGGTGCGGTGCAGGCTGAGGACGAGTTTGTGCTCGATGTGGAATCACCGATCTTCGGACAGGCCGCCGATTTTATCTCCTGGAAACCGGTGACGACGGATACCGGATCGCCGGTGATCAAGGCAATCCATCTGCTCCAGAACCTGCTGGTCTTCCACCGGAACGACAAGGACGAGACTGCGTTTGCCGCCGCCGACCTTGATCGGTTGATGTTCGGATACAACAAGGCCGATGGAGAGAACAAGAACGACCGGTACGAGGTGGCGTTGAAGAAGTTCGCGGATGAGTGGGCCGACCATGAGATTTCGGCGTATGCCCGCGCCCAATGGGCCGGTCTCCTGCAGGGCGAAAACGAGTTCGCCGAGGCCCATCAGATCGCCTTGCGCGGTTATGAGGGGTTCCCGAAGAGTGTAGGCGGCGCGATGTGTTACAACATCATCCAGCAGGTTGAGGCCAAGAGCGCCAGCATCCAGACCGAGCGCGTCTGGAACAATCCGCTACCTACTCTTGATGTCACCTATCGCAACGTCACCAAAGTCTATTTCCGTGCGGTCCCCTACGACTGGGAGGCGCTTCTCAAGAAGGCGCGTTGGGGCACCGAAAATATGGACGACGAACGGCGCAAGGAACTGCTTGGCCGCACGCCGGTCAAGACGTGGGACGTCGACCTTCCGGCCACTGCCGACTACCAACAGCGCACGGAGAAATTGCCTGTGCCCAAGGACCTCAAGCCAGGGTTCTATTTCATGGTTGCCAGCCACGACGCATCCTTCAGCGAGAAAGACAACTGCGTTTCTTACGCTTCGGTCTGGGTCAGCGACCTCGCGCTGGTTATGCGTACCCGGACCACCGAAGGTGCGGTTGACGGGTTTGTCTTGAACGCCGCCAGCGGCGAACCCATCTCTGGCGCGGTGGTCCGGTCATGGAGCCGCAACAACAAGGGTTGGTATCAGGCTGGCCCTGGAGCGACGACAGACGCCAACGGTGTGTTCCGGGTCGAGCGCGGCGGTTCTGACTCGTCGTCCTTGCTGTTCCTCGCGGAGGCGAACGGGCAGCAACTGGCGAGCGCCAATGAGTACTACCTGTATCGCCAGAACAGACCGAAACCCGACTCGCAAACCGTCTTCTTTACCGATCGGGCGTTGTACCGGCCCGGCCAGACGATCCACTACAAGGGCGTCTCGATGCGTTACGATCATGAAGCCAATACCTACTCCACCTACGCCGACCTCCCGCTAACGGTGGTGTTCAGCGATCCCAACGGCAAGGAGGTGGCCCGTGCCACGCATAAGACCAGTAGTTACGGATCATTTTCCGGCGCCTTCACTGCGCCGCGCGACCGGGTGACCGGACAGATGCAGATTCGGGTGGATGGCCGGCCCAGTGCGACTTACTTCAGTGTTGAGGAATACAAGCGTCCAAAGTTCCAGGTTGAGTTGTCGAAGCCCAAGGAGGCGGCCAAACTCGGCGCGGAAGTTTCCCTGACCGGCAAGGCTACGGCCTACACCGGCGCGGCCATCGGTGGAGCCACGGTGAAGTGGCGTGTGGTTCGGCAGGTGCAGTTTCCGCCGTGGTGCTGGTGGTGGCGCTGGAGCTGGCCGTCCAACCGCGGCGAATCGCAGGCCATCGCCCACGGCACGGCCACGACCGGGCCGGATGGCGCGTTCACCGTCAAGTTCATCGCCAAGCCGGACCCGTCGGCGCTGGAGAAGGACGAGCCGACCTTCAACTTCGTTATCAACGCCGATGTAACCGACACGACCGGAGAGACACGGTCGGATTCGCAGACGGTCCACGCCGGGTTCACGGCGTTACAGGCGACGCTGGCCGCGAATGAGTGGCAGACGCCTGGGAAACCGGTCGAACTGACGGTCTCCACGCAGTCGCTCGACGGGGAAGGCCAGGCGGCCAAGGGTGTGGTGAAGATCCACAAACTCAAGCAGCCGGAGAAAGTGGTGCGTTCAACCCTGCAACCGCAATATTGGGGGTATCGGCCGGGTCGGATGAATCGCTTGCGAGGTGTCGTTCCGGCGAAACCTGAGGTTGATCCCGCCGACCCGAACTCGTGGGAGTTGGCTGAGGTTGCCGTGGAAAAGCCGTTCCAGACCGATGCGACTGGTACTGTGAAACTGAACGTCGAGTTGCCGGCGGGGATTTACCGGGCGATGCTGGAGACCAGGGACCGGTTTGGCAAAGCGGTTACCTGCCGGCTCGGGGTGATGGTGGTGGAGCCCAGGGGGAAGACCTTCCCGGTGAAAATCGCCAACCGGGTTGCCGCGCCAACGTGGTCGGTGGAGCCGGGCGAAAACTTCGTCGGGCTCTGGGGAACTGGCTATGACCAGGGGCGGGCGTTTGTTGAGGTGGAACACCGCGGCAAGAGGCTCAGCGCACGGTGGACGGATGCCGACCGGACGCAGGACGTGTTCGAGCAGGCTGTGAGCGAGGAGATGCGCGGTGGGTTCACGGTGCGTGTGACGTATGTGCGCGAAAACCGCGCCTATCTGCAGGACCGGGTGGTGGACGTGCCATGGTCGAACAAGAAGTTGACGGTGAAGTGGGAGCATTTCACCTCGAAACTCGAGCCCGGCAAGAAGGAGACGTGGACGGCGGTGGTGACGGGGCCCGATGCCAAGCAGGCCGTGGCTGAAATGGTGGCCGGGTTATACGATGCGTCGCTTGACCAGTACCAGCCGCATAATTGGGTGCATGAGTTCAACGTCTTCCGCCGGGAGTACAGCGGTGTGAGCGCGCAGTTTGAGAACAGCATCCGGGGATTTAATGGCCTACACGGGTCTTGGATTCTGGATTCCAAGACCGTGAATCTCTCGTACCGGCACTTCCCGGCAGACCTGTCGGCGAACGTGTGGGGGTGGGGATACAATATGGACGGCATACCGGTGGCCAAGAGTCCCATGGTCCTAGGCGGTGCAAAACCAGCAATGATGATGGAGATTGCAGCAGGGGGTATGGACGGCGATTCTCGTTCTAGCGCGGCACGGAAATGGCAGGCGCCGGAAGAAGAGGCAAAGGGTGGTGTGGGCAGTGAATCCAGCGGGGCGAATTCGGGCCCTGATCTGAGCAAGGTATCGGCCCGTAAGAACCTCAATGAGACGGCGTTCTTCTTTCCGCAGTTGGTCAGCGATGCCGAGGGCGTCGTGCGGATGGAGTTCGCCATGCCGGAGGCGCTGACGGAGTGGAAGTTCATGGGTTTTGTCCACGACCGCGACCTGCGGAGCGGTTTCCTCACCGACAAGGTCGTCACGGCCAAAGACCTGATGGTCGAACCGAACCCGCCGCGATTCGTGCGCGAGGGCGACATCATCGAGTTCACGGTGAAAGTCAGCAACCAATCCGCCGCCCGTCAGACCGGCAAGGTGAAGTTGACGTTTGCGGATGCGCGGACGCTCAAGAGTGTGGACGCTGAGTTGGTGAACAAGTTGGCGACGCAGGAGTTCGATATCCCGTCGAAGGAATCGAAGTCGTTCGCGTGGCGGTTGAGCGTGCCGGACGGGATGGATTTCCTCACGTACAAGGCCGTTGGAGCGACCGACCGGCTGAGCGACGGCGAGGAAGGTTACCTGCCGGTCTTGTCGCGGCGGATTCTGGTGACGGAATCGTTGCCGCTGCCGATCCGCGGGGCGCAGACGAAGAAGTTCGAGTTCACCAAGTTGTTGCAGTCCGGAAAGTCGCGGACGTTGAAGAGCGAGAACCTGACGGTCCAGATGGTCAGCCAGCCGGCCTGGTATGCGGTGATGGCATTGCCGTACTTGATGGAGTACCCATACGAATGCAGCGAGCAGACGTTCAACCGGCTTTATGCCAATGCGTTGGCCCGGTTTATTGCCAACAGTGATCCCAAGATCCGCCGGATCTTTGACCAGTGGAAAGGCACGCCGGCGCTGGACAGTCCGATGGAGAAGAACCAGGACCTGAAGATGGTCAT
>CAZHRU010000080.1:0-12268 GCA_964535015.1 uncultured Verrucomicrobiota bacterium
TGCGACCAAAGGATTATGAGTCCTCCGCTCTGACCAACTGAGCTACGGGCCCGCCATAGAGGTCATCAAAAGCGCGCCTATTATGCCTTTCGCCACACCACGGGCAAGAAGTTTATCGCGGAAGCAAAGTCCGGGAATACAGTGGTGACCCTCCTCTTTCCCGTGGGAGGGGCGCTACGCGCCGCGACTCTGCCCTTCCCCCCGCTTTACCCCTTAACCCGAAACGATTCCATGTTGAATTCACCCATGGTGGCAGCCTGGTCCCTGACGCCGCCGGGACGTCGGCGTCCACCAATCGAACCTCATGAGAACTGAATCGTTCCGCCGTAGTGGTAAAACCTCCCCGCACCATCAACCATTAACGATTCCCATCTTGACCCGAATCCTCGAACCATGTCACAAGTATTACCATAACAAAGTTAACCCCAGCTCATCACCTTTCAAAGCCTTGACCGCCCTCTGCAACTTCGACTTGTGGAACACATCGAATCCCTTGCCGACAATCCCCGCCCAACAGGTGTCAAAGGACCAAACCACGGCGATAATCACTTTATAGAATATGAGAATTTTGAGCATCTTTGCCCGTTGTTTTTGTCATCTTCCGGCTGATTACAACAGAGAATGCTTGCCGGTATGAAATATGCTACTTATTCTGTTATGCTCAGCGCCTGTAAAGGTCGCTTTTGGCGTGTTGTTGCTCAGGAAATCAGGTATGAAATCAACAAGTTTACAAATTGGCGCGGTTTTGAAGGGAACGCAAACAAATGAACAGGGCGGTTTCACCTTGGTGGAAGTGGTAATCGCCATGGCGCTCACCGCATTACTTTGCGGCGGACTCTACGCCTTGGGTCTCAAAGCCCGTCGTTTCGCTGAACACAATCGCATTGCCACAGAAGCCAGAACTCTGGGGAAAGAACGCCTTGAAGAGTTGATCTCTATCCGGCGCGAAGGTCTTGCAAAGCCATCCTGCACACTCATGAACACAGACACGAACACAAGTTCTCTTGGTTATCCGATCATCCGGACAGCACAGATTTCATGGCATGCGCAGGACCGGAGCGTCGCGGGGGCAACCAACAGCGTGTATGCCGAGGTTCACCAGCAGGTGTCCTATTTCTCTCCCCTTTTTAATCATTCGGTCACTGATTCATTCTCAACCATCATTCAATAAACGACAGACATGCAATGAAGATACCTTCTAATACAAACGATTTAGCGTCCACCCCGGTCGAATCAAAACAAGGGTATACCCTGACGGAAGTCCTGGTGGCCTCTTCACTCGGCAGTTTGGTGTTGATCGCAGTCTTGGTTACCTTTATCTGGTGCGCGCAACAAGCCACGGTGTGCAGTAAGTCGGCGTGGTCCCAGGAGGAGGCAATGCACTCGTCATTCAAACTCCAGGCTTATCTTCGCAATGCCGTCTCCATCGTGCAGATCACCAACCGCCAATATAGCACCACCGTCCGCTTGAGAATGCCGGATAAGTCCGTGGTCGCGCTCATATACACCAACTCACCCGTGGAGTTGCGTAATGGCAAGCTTTACCTCCAACGGACAAACGGCACCGAAATGCTTGTGGCACGGGGCATGACCGGACTTCAGGATGCGAACGGAGGAACCATCCCCATCTTTTCCATGGTTCGCACCAATGTACTCCGCGTAGCCTATCGGGTGGCGGAACCGATCAGCACTGCAAATAGCGCCGACGATGGTCTCTACGCAGCCAGCGTGAGGTTTGCGGCCTGTCTTCGTAATGCGCCTGAGTGAACAAAGGGTACCAACATGAACAAGCATTCAACCAAATCAATGTCCGGTTCAACAGGTTCCGCTATTCTGATTACAGTAGTGATGCTCGCCATCGCCGGTATCATCATGGCCTCTATTCTCGTCGCCACCATTACCTACGCAAGAAACACAGAGTCTACTCAAAGTCAGGACAGGGCCGCTTTTCTTGCGGACGCCGGAATCCACGCCGCCTTGGTGAAGCTCAACTACTCCGCTGAAGGCAATATTTCCTCCACTCAATCCCGCAGTTATTTCGCCATCTCCAACATGCTCACCGCTTCCGAATGGGGATTTCAAACAGTGGTCATGGTGACCAACATGACGAACTGGATCGTTTCGACAGGGTGGTACGATGGTCACGAGGCGGAAGTCCGCGCAGCCGTGTCACTCGGCGCCGGCAACAGAAGCATCCACGCCCTATATGCACACGCCCTTTTTGCCGGAGATTCAATCGGCGCCACGAATTACGTCCTGCAGGTTGGCGGAACGGGGAGCGGCGCCGACTTTGTCCAGGGCGACAGTTACAGCGGCGGTAGCATTGCGCTGAGTGGTGATTCAAAACTGCGCCTGCCCGAATCTTTCACTGACTACGACGGCGATGGAATCTGCGATATCAGCACGGACAAGTACGTGAATGCCTACGCGACCCAGGTGTTTACCAATCCACTCACCCAGGCAGCATTCAACACCTATACCAGTTCCGTGGCCGCCAACCAGGGCAAGTATTACAACAACGGCACATACGATTATGGCGAGGCGTTTGTGGACACCATTGGCAATGGCGTCTATGACATTGGCGAGCCATTTACCGACCTCAACGGCAATGGCCGGTGGGATCCCGGAGATTCCTTCAGAGATCGCAACGGCAATGGCGTCTATGACGCAGGAATTGATACTGTGATTGACACCAGTAATGGCCAATGGGATCCTGGCGAGGAATGGACTGAAGACAGCGCGCATAGCCAGCGGAATAACCGCAAATATGACCGTGCGGGTGGATACTGGTCGGGTTCCACATGGAAAACGACTTACAAGGTAGGCAGTAAGACCTATTCCTGCGCCAGTTGGCCCGCCGAATCCTATGTGGACTCCGGCGATGGCGCCTATCAGACCGCTGAACCATACATTGATCAAAACGGCATCTACGATGTCGGCGAAACGTTCTACGATGACCGCAATTCGCTGTACGATTACGGCACCCAGGCCAAAGGCTCTGTCTCGGGAATGCCGGCTCCGGGTGACGGCCAAAAGGCCGCGACAGGTTATGACCGCGTCATTACCCCACCCGATTTAACGCACATGTATTACGCCGAAAACCGCAATTCCTCCGAGCCCGCAGGCGCGCTTGACCGCTGGGGTAACGATGTTGCGGTGACAGCCTCGGATTACGGCACCTACAAAGTCATCACGGACACTGCAGCGCCAGAACACATCTTTATCATGAACCCGCCAACCAGCGGCAGTGTATCCAGTCGCGGCAAAACGGTTCAGGGAAGATCCTACACCAAGACCTACACCACCAGCGGAACCGCCGTTAACGATTTCTTTCTCGAGGATCCCACCGATGTCACATACAACTCCACCGATGCATCAAGGCAGATTGCCCTGAACGATAGCGGACGAACCTGTCCAATGTTGATTAACGTCCTCCCGACCCACAATGTCAAACTGTACTACGTTGATGGTAATGTCTATATCCACAGCCCAACCGCTTACAGTTTTCAATTCCGTCAGCCAGACACCCGCATCACCATCGTCGCCAGCGGCAACATCATCATCTCCGACGAATTCTATTACAAAGCCAATTACCCCGCGGGCCTTCAATATTCCAACATGAGTAGCCGTGTTGTGAGCGGCGCAACGGATGCGCTTTGCCTTATTGCCCTCAAAAACCCCGCTGTCACCAACAGTGGCAACATCGTCATTGGTGATTCCCAGTTTGGAACTGGCGGCAGCATCCACGCCATGCTCTATGCCGAAAACAATTTTGTGGATAATAATCTCGATACGACCGGCCAGCCGTACATCAGCATTTTCGGGAATATGACTGCCGGCAATCAGATCCTGCTGAATCGTTCGACAGCTGTCGGCCATCTCCGGACGCGATTGGACATCTCCCTGGACGAACGGATCCGTAACGGAACAATCATTGTCCCCGGACTCCCCCACCCGCTTGGCAGTGAACGTAGCATCGAACTGGAGACTGCGTGGCAGATGATCCAGGGAACCTGGAGCAGTTGGTCGTTCATCCGGTAAATAAAGGAATCCTCATGGAAATACGGCCCGGTTACGCCATATCAACATTCAAGTACCTGGGAGTGGTTCTACTCTTGCAGGTTTCTGCCCTGACGGCACAGGCACAAAATAAGTCAGCAGAGTTTTACCGCATCACAGCCGACGCTGACGTTGTCATTACCGAATTTGCCGCTGATGGAAGTCTTTCATGGTCAAACTCGACTCTTGGCGGAACATCCACCGTTGAATGCGCCGACGCGCTTGCTGAGACTGTTGAATGGCTGCCCCTCACGTCCATTCCGACTACCTCAACCGTCATGCAGGCGTGGGTGTGGGATACCCACCCCATGATGGCGATCCCCGCCGGGGAATTATTGATGGGCAACAGCGTGACGAGTGATGAGAGTTATAACGAACTCCCGACTCACCCTGTTGGCATCAGCGCCTTCTCCATGGATAAGTATGAGGTGCCGTTGGATTTGTGGAACATCGTCGCCTCATGGGCCAGAAAGCACGGGTACGATATTGCCGACACAGCCGCAGGCAAGGGAGGTAATCACCCGGTAGTGAATGTAAGTTGGTATGATTGTGTGAAGTGGTGCAATGCCCGCAGTGAACGGCAGGGACTGACCCCTTGTTACCGTTCCCCGGCCGATACCAACAACGTCTACCGGTTCAAGGAAATGACTGTTATTGATGAATACGGCACCACTGTTGAGTTCGAGTTTACTGCCGATTGTGTTCTATGGAACGCCAATGGATACCGCCTCCCCACCGAGGCAGAGTGGGAATATGCCGCGCGGGGCGGCATTGTCGGGGAAAGATTCCCGGGGCCCAGCAGCAATGTGATCTCACACGAAACAGCGAACTATTTGAGCAATTTTGGGGACTACATATACAACGTGAATCCCACGACTGGCTACCATCCGGCATATACAAACGGGGCGGAACCCTACACCAGCCCGGTCGGCTCTTTTCCCGTCAATGGTTACGGGTTGAGCGATATGGCCGGAAATGCCAGTGAGTGGTGTTGGGACTGGTTTGATGGCGACTGGTATACCAATACGGCCGCCTCTCTGCCAGACACGCCCGGCCCCACCACTGTCGGCAGCAGAGTCACCCGTGGTGGTTCATGGAATTACGTTGCCTACGCTGCGCGCTGCTCCGGGCGCGATACATACGATTCACGGGGAAACAACAGCTCAATAGGCTTCCGCACTGTGCGCCGGGACAATGCCAATGCCATCCAATTCATACAAACACAATCCACACAAGCAAGCCTCACCAAGGGTGCCGACCTTAGCAATATCTCAAAGGCAAGTGCATCCGGGAACAGCAAAGCCGCCAAGGTTGCCCGCAAAACCGAACACAGTACAGTTCGTTCGGATCGCCACTAGATTGGATATCGAAGATGCGCATTATTCGATGGCTATCCTTTCTGGTGTTCCTGGCAAACTGTGCTGACGCGCAACTCGGACAGGATGAATCCGCTTGCCGACAATACTGGGGCTCACCTGTGTCCACAAACGACTCCTCTACCCATACCCTATGCCTGTCGTACCGTGGACCAGCGTCCCTTTCGGTGAATCTCTCCTTTATCGATGGACTGGTCCGTCGCGCAAGTTATGAAAAACAAGGCCTCGCTGCTGCCGATGTCCAGTATTTGTTGCGATTGAACGAGCAGGATCGGCGGTGGGACAAATGTGTAACGCCAGGCAGCGCTGGTGACCTTGCGACTGGTGGCCAGTGGATGCGTTCCGACGAAATGGCCATGGCGAGTTTATCGTCCAACCAAATAACGATTGTTGCGGCAGAATGGAATCGCTCCCCTGCCGCCGAGAATTCCTCCGCAGTGACGAATGCAATTCCAGAATCCACAAATTCCACAACCAGTGCTGTCGCGTCAGGAAACGAGGCTCGCATCGTCACAGTGAATCGTCCATTGGCAGATCAGAAGCCCCCTCCCCACCGTGTGCCAGCGCGTGGCGATTCAAAGCAAAAGGCCATTGACCTTCTCGGCCCGCCCTCGGGAACCATTATGGGTGGATCAAAGGAGGCACTCGTCTATCCCTGGGGAAATGTCTGGTTGATGAACGGGATCGTAACCGTGATTGAATACATTCCATGGTAGTCGACTTGCCATGTGCGTTGCCCGGCCTACACAACCTGAGCCACCTAGGCCGCAACGCAACTCAGCGTGGGGTGTGTGCCTCTTCCCCGGCGGAGCGCTACCCGACCTACATAGCCTTGGCGACGTAGGTTGCGCCGCGACTCTCCCCCTTTTTCCCATCCCCCCACGCGACCCTCGGCACTCCATGCTCCTCGCTACCTCCCCCATGCCCCCCACCTTCGTGTCCTTCACTTGCCCGCCGGAGTCCCGCGTCCGCGGGACGCAGGAGGGTGTGCCCTTAGTGGTAAAACCTCCCCGCCCCTTTCCCCATCCACCATTCACAATCCCCTTCCCCTGCTCCCCCCATCAACCATCAACCATTAACCATTAACCATCCCCCCGCCCCCCCTCCCTCCTACTGAATCACCACGGCGATCCCGCTGTTATCACCCTGGTCCCTGACCGTGATCGTATTGTTCCCTCTGACATCATTAGGCTGATAGACGGCCGTCAGCCCGCCACTCGCACTAATCGTCCCCAGTCCCGTGGCACTCACCGACCATACCAGCGGCAACACAAGCGACGCATTGGTGCTGGTCATTGACGCCGTGAACACCACAGCCTCCACACTATTCGACAACGTCAGACTCGCCGGACTGATCGAAATGACATTATCCGCCGTCGTCGTGGTCTCGCACCCCACAATCGCCATCCCCGCCACCACCACCGCCACCAAACCCGCCAAAACCCATGCACTTACTGGTTTCATTGTTAGTCTCCTTTATTGTCGTTCAGTTAAGTCCAATTCCACTCAATATGGATAAAGGCTCCAATCGTATATTCCGCCAAACATGCCACCTGTGCCACTTTGCAGTCCAGGAAGCCCGGGCGGCTGGGTGGCTTGGCTGCGGATGCGTTCGTCATATTTCACAATCATTTGATAATGGCGAATGGTGTTGGTTTGCGCCGCAGTCAAAACATTGGAGTTCACCACATCCCGCCACCGATTTGTACTCGGATCAAACCATGCAGAAAAAGGGGATGGGTTGGTGACGATGGTTTGTCTTCTGCCGCTGCCATTGGTGGTTATGACAGAACCCGTATACCAATCGCGAAACACGAGTACTTGGTTCATCGCGACATAATTCCCGTACACCTGAAACCCAGTATCAGGCTCCTGTTGAAGTGACGTATTGTTGGCCGAGGTGTTATAATAGAAGTTATTGGCCGCCAGCATAAAGGCATCCGCCGTATACATTGTCCCGTATTCAGGGTCGCCAAAAAACACGTTCCCGCCAGTTGACAATTGTCCGGTGGAATCATATTGACCCAGCGCGACCAGCGCCAACAAACTGTCCGTCGTGGCATATTTCAAGTTATCACTGATATGAACATCACGCTTAGCCACAATGGTCGCCGTTCCTTCAGTCGCGAATCCATACACCGAATGGTTGTTAAACCACACATGGCCATCAACATAGTAAATTTGATTAACGCCGAGGTTAAGGGGCGTACTGGCGCCCTTGCTGCCTCCTGTATTGTCGTAGTATTGGCTCTGGGGTTCGAAATAATAGTCATCTCCCGACGTGCTATTGTTTTCAGCAGCGCGATTGGACGGGTTCTTTACCACCACGTTCCTTAATGGATGATTTGCAGGAAGGCGCCCGGAACTATCCGCCCCGTGATCAAGATACTCTTGAGCAATATTCCACGTGTTGTTTACTGCGTAATTCATGTTTGTCAAGTTTGGAAGAACATTGGTCGGCGAATTTGGATATCTTCCGCCGCGAATAGACGCCGCAGGGTCATTCGTTATCGTTCCCGTAGCCCTCACATCCCCCAGAACTTGGTAGGTATTGGGCGCGATAGCATTACTGATAATACTCTGCTCATAGAGTTTTACATTACCGTTAACAAAAATATCGCCCATCACAACATCCTTGCCGCCGACATCACTGGAATTTGGAACTCCAGTTCCACGAAGCGTGAAGGTCCATGGAATTCCCGACGCATTGGCAGCATATAGGGCGGTCTTATAGAATGGCGCTGCGTACCGGAACTTGACCCGTATCTTTTGTTCAACACCTTGCACAGTGCCAACAGATTCCGCGTAGACAGGGTTGGCATTCGAAAAAACTGCCACTTGAAACCCGCCCCCATATATTGCCGCATTGGTGAACCCTGTATAATTCTCAAATCCGGCCCGGTTGCCAAAACGCTGCACCCCTGCCTCTGCCAGCCAAAACGCCTTGACCGAATTCAGATACCGGGAGGTTTCCACCGCATTCATCGATGAAGCCGATATCAAAGCCACCCCTAGAATGGATACGGCCAGGACAATAATCATGACTAACCCGAGCGCCATCCCTTGCCGACTCCCCATCCATCGGGTGCGTTTCATCTCTTTATGACCTACCGTTTTCATGACTGGCTCCTATCTTATCATTTCGCATACGAAAGGAGTGCTTTAATTAATTCCGAAAACAAACATCGCCGTTGACATTTATTGCGTCATTCGTGTTATCCACCGTGTTATCCAGCTCCAGTTTGAAAGAAATGGAATTCGTCTTACGACTAACAAAGAATGTCTTGACCCATCCCGAGGATAACACAATCTTGTTACCCACACCCCGCTCATAAACCAGATTAGTTCCGCCCGCATCGGACACCAATGAACTGTTGGCGCGATAAAGTGAAAGGAAGCCTGCACTGGAGTTCGTTACGGTGAATACCGTTCCCGTCACACCAATGCTACTAGGTACGGTTACTCCTTTGCTGCTGGCAACCCGCGAAAGTCTATATATGACAGGCAACGCCACTCGCATATCACGCTGCAAATTCGCCATAGCCGACTGTTGTTTGATGGCACGCGCCGTGTATTGGAGCATAATGCCTGCCGTCACAACCAGAATCGCGGTCGCCGCAATAGCGATACTCAACTCCAGAATCGTGAATCCCGAATCTTTATGAAGCCGCTTCATTTTCTACCTGCAAGAGTCACTTAGATCGAAGGGTCTCCAACATCACGGCATTCCCTTTCTTGTCATACCCAACGGTGACAGTGATTTTGAGGCAATTATCCTCAGAAGAGGCATTCGCAACAGTGGTTGTCATGGCAAACCCGCTGACACCATTCAACATGATATTGGTTGCTCGCGGCGAACCAATCCAATTCGAAACGTTGTTATAAGCCTCATAACGCATTACCTTTTCCATCTGACTGTTTGCTGCCTCTATGGCGACCCTTTTATACTTCTGGGTTACCGTATCGGCTAGGCCACGTTGGATCAACGCACCTCCTCCAATCGCAAGAATGCCGAGAATCACCACAGCAATAAGGATCTCAACCAACGTTAACCCATCACGGCATGAGTTCACTCGAGCATGGGATCCGGATTTCACATCCCGCCTCCGTTCTTGTACAACTGCACGGTCTCCCGGCGCCCCCCCCTGCTGACTACAGTCACCTTGTCCTCTCCAATGGTTTCAACCCTGAAGCCACCCACCTCATCGCCCACCCCAAACACACCCCGATCCGTCATGATTACAGGATGTTTCCCGTCCCGGACCACACCCGTTAGACGAAACAATTCAGTGATACTAGGTTCTGATTGCGCGGCCTCCGATGCCACATTAATAGCCGATCCCTGCAGTTTCTTGAGCGACAACGGCGTCACTGGTTCTGCAAGCCAGGACATCACCCCATCCGTCGCCTTTTCCAGATTAACTCCAATCGCCTCCGCTTTGATCTGCGTCGTATTGCCCGCCAACCCCGCTCCATTTTCACCATTCCGTTCCGCCACCACCCGCGTCACCAGAACCAAATCCGCCGAACTCATCGTTTCCGGAACTAGTTGAATCGTCCTGAGAGAGACATGAACGGCACAAAATCGGCTCGGAGGCTGCCCTAAATAATCCAACATGGCAATCAGCGAGGTTAACGGCCCCTCGCCGCTCACGGTCAATTTATAGTCGGTCCACGCTCCTGCATCGGGCCCGACTTGCTTTTCCACATTGGAAGAACGAATCACAAAACCATATTTCTGCGCCGCATCACTGACACGCAACGACAGGTCGGCGGCCATATCCTTGTCGCCACCCGGAGCGACAAACGGCTTCAACGCTTTCTGCGCTGCACACACCTTCTCCTCCAAGACAGGAATCAATTTTATCAACCCGGTCCGTTGCGCCAAAATCCGTTCCTGCTTCCGCCCGTACATAAATCCAGAAAGGCACATAAGCACAATAACCACGACCGGCACTGCCAGACAGATCGCCAGTTCCCAATGACCCGTTTTAGCCTCGCCACGACTCATGGATTGCCCCTCTCCAATTCCCCGGTAAACCGCCAATTCAGGTAATCACGCCCTTCAAAACTGATCCTCGAACTGTTCTCCGAAGCAATCTGCCGGACCCGGTTCGTCAGCAAAAGCGCACTCTCCCAACGCAAAATCACGTTCGGCAGGGTCAATCCGTTGTCCAGTTTCATGTACGCAGGTACGTACACCTCAACCTTGACCGTCCCGCCATCGCCATCCAAAATCAGTCGCCCCAACTCCACGCCTGGCGGCAACGATTCCGCAAACCCCAACAGAATCGCCGCCGACTTTTGTCCCATGGCCTTGAACTGCTTCACCGCATCCAGAGAGGCTGTCAACCCAGTCATCTCTGAACTCACCTTCTTTAGACACCCATCCACATCCCGAACACCGGGGCGCTGGCTCAATAACATCTTTTCCCTCGCATCCAGAGCCTCACTTCGCGCCGACAAATCAACCATCGTCCTTGTAAGCCAATACGCCAAACCGCTAATGACCAGAACCGACACCGCCAAATACGCGAACATCCATCGAAACCACACCCGCCGCTTCTCCAGCGTCAACACCTGGTCACGGGCCATATTGAACTGATACATCGCCATCACGACCTCCTTATCGCCAACCCGAGCGACGGTACTAGCAGTGAAGCGTTGGCCGGTGATTCGGCCAACCGATCCGTCATGCGTTGCCCCCTGACGGTCATCGCCGGTAGTGGATCCCACATCTCCACCGGCAATTTCAAATCAGCCCGCAAATGATCAATAAATTCCGCCTGCCCCGGAACCTCGCCGGTCAGCAATATGCGTCTCACACTATCCCAATCCAACTTGAATTCACTGTATTTCAACACATCCCGAATGTTCTCAGCGAGAAAACCCGGGGACTGCTCCCACGTTGAAGCCCGGCAAAACACGGTATAGGGATAGACCCCCCCCATTTTCCTCATTACAATCACATCAGCCGAGTGGGGCGACATGTTCACCAGACATACCGATGACTCGCCGCCGCTATTATCCAACACTTGGTATAGATTGGCCACTGCCATGGCCCGGACATCCACGATCACAGTATCCAGCCCTGCCATCGCCAAAATCGCTAACTGCCGCGACACATCCTTGATTGGCGCCGCCGCCAGTACTCCCTCAACCCTCAAAAACCCCGGCACACTATTTCCCCTCATCGGTTCCTGGATATGCCAATCCACCGACAATTTGTCCCGCGTCAGTTGCATCGCCTCTTCCGCCTGCAAGGTCAACGCCGACTTCAGTTCAGCCGCTGTCATTGAAGGCATCTTGAAATAACGCATCACCATTGCCGAACTGCGTAACGACGCGCAAACCATGTTCGTCGGCATGTGGATCGCCCGCCAGAGGTTCTTGACCATCCCGGCAATATCCTTCTCTGGGGCCGAAACATCATAGGGAACCCACCCGGCATGGGTAATGACAAGGGGCCCTTCCCCCTTTTTGACCACCCGGGCCGCCGTGATATGACTATCCCCTAGATGTATCCCCGCAATATCGGATGTTGACCAACTGATCACGTCATTATCTCCCCAGACTTTCGCCGAATCTCGCCGCTCACAGAGCGGTGCTACACCCATCGTCTTCTCGTCAAATCTCGCCGCTCACAGAGCGGTGCTACACCCATCGTCTTCCCATCGTCTTCTTGTAGCACCGACCTGCGGTCGGCTCCCCCCTCCCTTGACCCTCGCCGAATCTCGCCGCTCACAGAGCCGGTGCTACACCCATCGTCTTCTCGTCGAATCTCGCCGCTCACAGAGCGGTGCTACACCCATCGTCTTCCCATCGTCTTCTTG
>CAZHRU010000081.1:0-12206 GCA_964535015.1 uncultured Verrucomicrobiota bacterium
CTGAGTTTTTGCCGGAGGGGATTGACGTGGCGGGGCGGGCGGGCAAGCGGAGTGCTCGTGATGATATGGCGGCATTGTTGGATGAATACGGGATACACCATCTCGATATGCACGAGTCGTTCAAGGCATGGAAGGTGGAGGGGGGGGCACCGTTGTTTGCGAAGGGGGGAACCCATTGGAATCACTATGCGGCGGCGCGGGTGGCGGGGTTGGCGCTTGATGCGTTGCGTGGGCAGAGTCAGAGGCCGATGCCGGTTTTGCGTGTCACGGGTGCCGTGACGAATCCGGTGGTCTGGGGGGCGGACAATGATCTGGGCGATTTACTGAACCTGTGGACGAGCCGGAAGTTTGCCGGGCCGCAGATTCATCCCTTATTGGAGAAGAAAGCGAGTGATCCATTGCCGGACATCTTGTTTATTGGGGACAGTTTTGTGCTGACCTTGACGCGGGTCATGGATGACGAGGGTTTATACCGGAAGCGTGACACATTCTACTATTTCAATCGGCGATTTGCCTATCCGGGGAGCCGGGAGGAGGCTCTGGACCAGGGAACGGTGGATGTGGCGGCGGAGTTGGCGGGGCGCGATGCGGTGGTCATAGAGATCAATGAGTACTGGTTGCCCCGGATCGGGTTCGGGTTTGTGAAGGCGGCATTGAAGGCGTTGAAGGGAAAGGGGTGAAGCGGGGAGTGTGTGCGGTTGACATCTGGCGGAATAGGAGTATGTTGGTTGAAGAATAGTTCTTCAGAAAGCATAACCATGATCAAGCGAAAACTTGAGGTCCGTTTGAAAGGGCTGGCGAAACAGTACCCGGTGGTGACAGTGACGGGGCCGCGTCAGTCGGGGAAGACAACCTTGGCCAGAATGGCCTTTGCCAGGTATGACTATGCCAATCTTGAAATTCCGGACGTGCGTGCTTTTGCCAGGGACGATCCGCGTGGGTTTCTGGCCCAATATTCCTCCGGGGTTATTTTGGATGAGATTCAGCGAGTGCCGGAATTGCTTTCGTATATTCAGGGAATTGTGGATGAGAAGAAGCAGACGGGGCAGTTCATCCTAACCGGGAGTCAACAGTTTGAGATGATGCGAGCCCTGACCCAGTCGTTGGCAGGACGCACGGCGCTATTGCGACTGCTGCCGTTCAGTTTGGAGGAGACGGCGGAAGACTCTTCGGCGGAATGCATCAACGGGTTGATGTACCGGGGTTTTTACCCCCGTGTGTTTGATTGTGGACTCAATCCAACACAAGCTTATGCAGACTATGTGGCAACCTATGTGGATCGGGATTTGCGGCAGATCAGCCGTGTGCATGACTTGGGAGTATTCGAAACATTTCTACGTCTGGCAGCCGGTCGGATTGGTCAATTGCTGAACTACAGTCATCTAGCCAATGACGCTGGTATTTCGCATGCCACGGCCCGGGAGTGGCTGGATTTGCTGGAAACTTCCTATATCACATTCCGCTTGCGTCCCTATCACGCTAATCTAGGCAAACGACTGGTGAAGGCTTCCAAGTTATATTTCCATGATGTGGGGTTGGCGGCTTATCTTCTTGGAATTGAGCAGGCCGGTCAGATTCGGACCCATCCCTTGAGGGGGGGGCTGTTTGAGAACATGGTTATCAGTGAGACTTTGAAGTTTCGGTGGAATCGGGGATTCGCAGACAACCTGTTTTTCTATCGGGATTCGAACGGGAATGAAGTGGACTTGTTGGGGGTTTGGGGAGATGTGGTGGCCCCAATTGAGATCAAGGCGGGTGGCACAGTGTCGGCGGATTTCTTTAGTGGATTGCAGGCTTTTGCCCGAGCCACCGGCAGGGATGAATCCATTGGTGCCGTTGTTTATGGTGGAGATGATGGACAGAGGCGCAAGCAGGGAGCGGTGGTTCCGCTCGCGAAATATCACAATCATCTTATGTCGTTTATGGGCGTTTGAGGGTGAGGGGGGTGACGACATTGAGATTAGTGAGGAAGAAGGGTTGATGAGGATGGGAGGGTTCGGGGTTCAGGAGGCGGAGTGACATAAACCCTATTTATACATCTGTTCGACGGTGGAGGCGAAGTCCACTTTCTTGAAGAACAGGGAAACGTTGAAGAGGGTAGGAGCAACGGGTTGGTTTACGGTGAGGTTGTCGAACCGGCTGGTTTCGCGGCTTTCGGTTCCACCCATCCAGACGACGGTCTGGTGAAGTCGTGCCAGCCAGATTCCGGGCAGGACTTCAGTGAAGTTACTGTAGTCGGTTTGGGCAGTCTTTTGCTTCATGTCCCGGTCGGCAAAGAATTCGATGCGGGCGAGGCGGTTTGAGGTGTCCATGGAGAGGGCCGCTGTCATTTTGCCGGTGTCATAGGCCCGGCGTACCGGGAAGTCAACGGTTGGCGGCAGGTTGGTTTCGGTGAGTCCCTTGAGGCGGAGCAGGTGGTCCATGGCGGTGCCTGGGACCTTGCGGAGGCTGATCAACATGTCCTGGTCGAGTCGCGCAATGGGCCGTGAAAAACCTTTGGTTTCACCATCCACGTAACTGAAGAAGTTTGTGCCGTCGGCGACGATACGGCGTGTCCAGGGGGTGGTGTTTTCCACATGCAGGCGGTCGGGGCGTTGGAAATACACGCGACTCAAGGTTCTTGCCTTGTTACCGGAGGACTCGGCATCGCGGCGGACCTCGCATACCACAGTTTGGATGGGGTCGTAACACTCGAGTAGCGATTCGACCAAGGTGGCGGCGAAGATGGGGCGGGCGATGGCGAGCAGGGTTAGCAGGGTGACCAGACGTTTCATGAGGTGGACTCCGGGGGTTCAGGTGTGAAGGTTCAGAAGTGGAATTGGATGGTCAGTACGGGGAGGGTTACGTAATCGGGAGTGAATGAGGCGTTGTTCATGATGCCTTCAGCGCAGGTTTCGATGCGGTCGCGGTTGTACCGGTGGGCGGCGTCGATGCCGCCATAAATACTGCCGGAGTACCAGGTCAGTTCGAAAAAACTGATGGCGGCGAAGGCGCCCCAGTTTTCGTCGTCGGCGGTATTGACCATGCCGAAGATGAAGATGGAGTTCAGGATCAGGGATCGGCCGGCATTGGCGAATTCACCAGAATAGGCGTATCCGAGTCCCGGGATCATTCCGAGCAGGCCGCCCAGCCAGGGTTGTTTGTCGTGGCCGATGGTGTAGCGGTCGATGGCGGCAAGGGAGGAGGTTTCGTCGGTCCTTGAGCTATTCAGTGCCAGGCGTGCGGCCTCGGTGTTTCGGCGGTGGAGTTCTGTTACGGCGAGGCGGCGCGAGGCATAGCGGGTGAGGTTGGAACTGCCGGCGGAGTTGGCCAGACTTTGGAAATAGAAGGCAGACGCTGGCCAGTCCCGTGTGACGGTGGCGGTTTCGCCGCGGAGGAGCAGGGCGGGCCCCACGAGGGTGGCATCAGTGTCTTCTGCGGCGTCGAGCATTTTGCCAGACAACCCATAGTCAGTTGCGCGATGGTATTCATAGGCGGCAGACCAGAACAGGGATGCTTTTCCATTGGGGGAGGTGGAGTCCAGCGCCGAGCGGCGGAATTCCATGGCGGCCTCGGCGTGTTCCCCGGCCCGACTGAGGGAGAGGGGAAGGCGAAGGTCCTCTGACTCGACACTGACTTGGGCCGCTTGGACGCACGCGGTTCCAGCGATGGCCAGGATCAGGGCGAGACAATTACGGGTGTTCCATCCAGAAGTCATGGTCCTCCACGGGGTCCAGGTAGGCGGTGTGTTGATCCTTCAAAACTGGGTGGCGGGCAGAAAGGGCGACGGAGGGTTCGCGGACCAGGCGATCGGCGATCATGGGGATTCCAAGAAGTCCGTGACGGTGGGTGGCTTGCAGAAAGTATTCCGAGCAACTGGGCGCGAGGATGCAACGATCTCCGAGTGCAGGGCGGATACAGTTGCGGTAGAAACCAACGATGAGTCGAGCCGGGGTGCGGCCGATCCGCCGAGCGAGGGAGTCAGGGCGGGATGGTTGGATAGACTCGGGTACGCCACGGAGTAGACGTTCGCAGGTGAGGTATTGCATTTCCAAGGCAGGGGTCATGTTGAGGGTGGCGCCGGAGTTGCGATAGGCCTGACGCATCAATGCCAGACTCTGCAGGAAGATGTCCCTATCGGTGGCGATGACAAAAGCGTCGGTCGCATAGTTCCAAGCGTCTTGAATGTGGCCGTCGAGGAATTGCAGGCGAGAAAGTTCGAGGGCGGCCCTGGCGCGGATTTCAGGAGAGGATGTCTGGTGTATCAGATCGGCGAGGTCCGAGATGGCGGCGGGGTGTTTGTATTGGCGGAGGGAACAGGCGTCCACGAGGAAGCGGGCCGATTCATTGGTGGGTTCCGTGAGGCGTGTGCGTTGTGCCTCAACGGAGCAAGCCGACCAATTGCATTCCTTAAAGAGATCCCACGCCAACTCGCGGGCATGAGAAGAGAGCGTCAGGCATAAAAAAAGGATTCCAAGTGTGATACCCGGAATCCTTTTCGGTCGTCTCATAGGGGCATCAATAATATGACGCGCCGTACTGTTTGACATAGTCCGATGTCTGCATGCCGTTGGCACCATCGATACCGTTCCAGATGGCAAACACGATACTGACAAACGGAACCAGCATAACCCATTCGCGCCAGTGAACTTCCTTGCCGTCATTATAAGCGGCGCCCGAGCGGATTCCGAAACAGCATCCGGCGATGAAGCCCATAATGCCGCCGCGTTGCGTATTGACAGCCATTGTCGGCGCTACGCTTCCGATAGAGATTCCAATAATCACCAACCATAAGACCAACTTCTTCATATCCACCTCCTGCGGTTTGTTTTGTACCACCGGGGACCTCCCGGACGGTTTACATTATCACCGAGTTGAATAATGAATCAAAGCGAGAGGAGAGGCAACGGTTTTTTTCGGTTGTTTTAGATGCGGGTTGTTTTAGATGCGTTTGCCCTGGGGGAATTGGGTTGCAATGGGTGGGTGAATGGAAATAATTGCTGTCATGAATAACCATCAAAAACGGGTCTGGGTGCTGGTTGTTGGAATTGTGGCGGTGGCGGTGGCGGGGTTGGCGGAGACGAATGAGGCGGGGCGGGCCTATTTTGTTGGATGGGAGCGGGATCCGGCCATGGAGTATGGGGGGCGGGATGTGGCTTCGCTACATGGTGTGGTTTGCCGGGGCATGGAGTGGATGATCCCGATCGAGGAACATCCCCTGGCGACGTTCTTTTATGAATCCTATCTGGGGGTGATGTTCAGCACCGTCCAGCATGAGATGTTCGGGCATGGGTCGCGGGCGCGGGAGTTCGGGTTGAATCCGAGTTACGGGTTCGGATTGGATTTGTCGGGGTGGACCAGTGTGGGGAAGGACCCGGAAAGCAACGAGCAGAACATTTTGCTGGGGGCCGGTGGGACGGAGGCGGATATGGTGCTGGCGCGCGGGATTCTGCTGGACCTGTATTCCGGGACTGGCACGGATGCCGCGAAGATTCCATTGATGGGGTTCGCCAAGTTGGATTTCAGTCTGTACTGCATGGGTACGGTGGATCCCCGGACGAATCCGGAAGAGTTTACGACCCAGTCTGAGGATGGCAATGACATTGCCTACTATCTGGTGTCGCGGCAGGCGCAGAGGCGCGGGGGCGATCCGGCGGCGGTATGGGATAATGATTACGCGATCGACTTTATGGAGGTGTCGTTAGGGAAGACGTATGGTGATCTCCAGGCGGCGGCGGTTTGGAATCTGATGGATCCGGCCATGCTGGTGGCTGGCGTTACGTATCTGGCGGACCATCTTGGCCAAGGGAAATCCCGGGTGCGGCCGCCGGCGTTGCCGTTGGGGGATGGGGTGGGAGTGACGGCGGGGACGCGGGCGTGCATTGGTCCGGACGCTGTCTCACGGTTTTTGGATGTATATGTGGTGACGCCGGGGCCCCTGTTCACGGTTTATGTGCGCGACCTCAAGAGTCTGGTGGAAACCACGTATGGAGTGGGGGGCGGGATGTACGGGGTTCCGGTGGGGGAGCATATGACGGGGTCATTGTTTGCCGATTACTGGGTGACACCCGAGTCGCCGGAACGGGTGGATGACGGGACTGGATGGAACATGGCGGGGGAGATGGGGATCGAGTTATCCCCCACGTTGGGGTTGAGTTTCAAACTCGGCGGCAAGTCCGACGGGTTCTTCCCGGGGACTCCGGTTGAGGCGGGGGTGTATGGCGGGGCGGGAGTCCGGGTGGCGTTCTGAGGGGTGCGGGGACAACGGCGTCGCAGGAGCTCCGCCCTCCAGAATTCATGAATTCCTGATGGATCAAAGGGTCTTGGAGATGGCGGCGAGTTCGTCCGCTTTGAGGCCCTGGGCGAAACTGGCGTCGATGGAGGCGAGGGTTTGTTTGATGGCCTCGGGATTACCGCCGGCATCGCGGACGCCTTCGACCTCGTCCGGCATCAGGTCGATCTTGGTGCCATCCCCCTTGATAATCGAACAGATTCCTGTTTCCGGGCACAATTCAATGTTCAGGTTGCTCATGTTGTTCCTCCGTTGTGCGTGATGGTTTCTTTCAAATCCCCATAATTATAGACCAACGCCCGGCGGCATTCCACTACGATTGGTGGAGACCAGGTTGGACGAGGTTGGGCTGCGGTAAGTGTTGGCGGCTGCCGACAAGCGGCTTGATTCGTGGCGAGTGCAGTGTAGTATGAATACGTACGTTAACCTATCGGCTTGGCGCCGGGAAAGGCTGGAGAGCACATGAGTCTGGCGAAGGAATTCAAAGAGTTTGCGATGCGCGGGAATGTGATGGACATGGCGGTGGGTATCATCATTGGCGGGGCGTTCGGCAAGATTGTCTCGTCGTTGGTGACGGATGTCCTTATGCCGCCGATCGGCAAGTTGACGGGGGGTGTTGATTTTGCCGAACTCTTTGTGGTGATTGGCGGGGGGACATACGAGACCCTGGCCAAAGCCAAGGAGGCGGGCGCGGTGACGATCAACTACGGTTTGTTCATCAATGCGACGATCAACTTTGTGATTGTTGCCTTTGCGATATTCCTGATGATCAAGGGAATGAATGCCATGAAGCGCAAGGAGGCGGAGAAGGTCGCGGCGCCGGCTCCGACGCCGGAGGATGTGAAGTTGTTGACGGAGATCCGGGATTTGCTGAAGAAGTGAAGGGGGAGGGGGAGTGGGGTCGAATTGGCATGGTAAATGGTTGATGGTAAATGGAGTATCACCGGGAGGAACGGTTATGAAAGCAATGATGATGACAATGGTTTGTCTGGCGGCGGTATCGGTGTTGGCGCAGGGGAAGGCGGCTTCGGTGTGGGCGACGAGTGCTTCGGCGGGGGCCAATCTGGCGCGGGGGAATACCAAGTCGACGTTACTGAATGGCGCCGTTATTTCGGAGGCCAAGTCGGGGAACAACGAGGCGCGGGTGGGGGTTGAGGCGAACTTCGGCGAAACGGAGATCGTCGGAACCAACGGGGTCAAGGCGATGGATACCAACGTGCAGAATCTGCGGGGATTCGCCGAGTATAGGCGCCTGTGGGATGAGCGGGACTACGGGTATTTGAATGGCGAGATCCGGAACGATGAGATTGCCGATATTGATTACCGGTTGATGGTTGGGCCCGGTGTCGGTCGTTATTTCGTCAAGAGCGATAAGCAGAAGTGTTCGGGTGAGATTGGAGCCACCTATATCCAGGAGAAACTGGCGGGTGAGGAGGATGACACGGTGGCGTTGCGGTTGGCCCAGCGGTATGAGGCCAAGGTTGGGCCGGGCGGCAAGTTGTATGAGGCGGTGGAGTACCTGCCGTCACTGGATGATTTCGCGACGTTCCTGTTGAATGCCGAGGCGGGGGCGGAGGCGATGATGAGTGATCGGATGAGTCTGCGTTTGGCCGTTCAGGACAAGTACAACAGTGATCCGGCGCCGGGAAAGAAGGAAAATGATTTTATCCTGATTGGCGGAGTGACGGTCAAGTTGTAGATGCGAGAGGTGAGTCAGTTTGCGCGGCGGGTGTACGCGGCGGTGGCGGAGATTCCGACCGGGCGTGTTGCCACCTATAAGCAGGTGGCACGGCGCATCGGTTGCGGTTCTCCGCGGGCAGTGGGGCAGGCGTTGCGGGTGAATCCCTATGCGCCGTTGGTGCCTTGTCACCGGGTGATTGCCTCGGATTTGACGCCAGGCGGATTTCAGGGGCGCAGGGGCGGGGCGGCGCTCAAGCGGAAACTGGAGATGCTGGCGAAGGAAGGGGTTCGGTTTGTGGGGGGGCGGCTGGAGGATTCCGGGCGGATATTTGTTGATGGAAAGTGAGGCGTGATGGCTGCTATGAGTTCGGAATCAGTGGATACGGGGCGTTATCAGGCGATGGACCGGCAGAGTGTCTGGCATCCCTACACCAAACAATCGGTCATTGAGGCGGCGCCGTTGCCGTTGATTACCCGCGGCGAGGGGGTTTATCTTTTCGACAGTACGGGCCGGCGGTACTTGGACGCCATTTCCTCCTGGTGGGCATGCAATCTGGGGCACAATCATCCCCGGATTGTGGAAGCCATTGTCAGGCAGACGCGGGAATTGCAGCACAGTATTCTCGGGAACCTCTCGCATCCGCGGGCCGTGGAGGCGGCGTCCCTGTTGGTGGACCTCTTTCCGGACGAGCGACGGGTGATGTTTGCCAGTGACGGGTCTTGTGCTGTGGAAGTGGCGCTCAAGGTGGCGTTGCAGTACTGGCACAACGTGGGACGTCCGCACAAGAACAAGTTTGTGGCGCTCGACTTTGCCTACCATGGCGACACGTTGGGAGCGGTGTCGGTCGGGTATCTGCCGCAGTTCCACGCGGCGTTCAAGCCGGTGTTATTCCCGGTCTTCCAGGCGCCGTCGCCCTGTTGCGGGGCGTGTGCGTTTCATGAATCGCCGGGGGTCTGTCTGGAGGAGTGTTTTGACACGATGCGGCTGATTTTCCGTGAGCACGCGCACGAGTTGGCGGCGGTGATTATCGAGCCGATGTGCCAGGGGGCGGGCGGCATGCGGATTCACTCGTCGGAATATCTGAAACGGTTGGGTGCGTTATGTGCCGAGCATGAGGTCCTACTGATTGCCGATGAGATTGCCGTTGGGTTCGGGCGGACGGGAAAGATGTTTGCCCACCAGCATGGGGGGATTGTCCCCGACATTGTGTGTGTGGGGAAGAGTCTGTCGGCCGGGTATCTGCCGATCAGTGCGGCGATTGTCCGCGAAGGCATTTTCAATACGTTTCGGGACAGGCCGGAGGATCACACCTTTTACCATGGGCATACGTTTGCCGGGAATCCGATCGCGGCGGCGGCGGCGGTGGAGACGTTGCGGGTCTATGAGGAGGACCGGATTGTCGAGCGGGCGGCACGACTGGGGGAGGTGTTGAAGAGGGAGTTCTTGGCGCTGGCCGGCATTGCCGGGGTGGGAAATGTGCGGACGCTGGGGATGATCGGGGTGGTGGAACTTGAGGAGGGTGAGAAGAGGGCAGGGATGGCGTGGGCGGCGCGGATTCGTGATCGTCTGCGTGAGAACGGGGTTTTGCTGAGGCCGTTGGGCAATGTGGTGTATGTGATGCCGCCCTTGGTGACGCCGGAGCCGGTGTTGAGGGAGTTGGTGGGGTTGTTGGGAGAAGCGATGAGGGAGACTGCATGAAGATTATTTGTGCCACCAACATGCCGTTTGCGGCGGAGGCGTTTGGGACGTTGGGCGAGACGCAGATCATTGAGGGACGCGATATTATTGCCAGTCAGGTGCGTGACGTGGATTTGCTGGCGCTACGGTCGACGACGAAGGTGAACCGGGAGATGTTGGAGGGGAGCAAGGTCCGTTTTGTGGGTACGGCCACGATAGGGACTGATCATCTGGATACCGGGTATCTTGAAAGAGCCGGGATTCACTGGTGTTTTGCGCCGGGGTGCAATGCCAACAGTGTGTCCGAGTATGTGACGTCGGCCCTGCTGTGCATCGGGCAGCAGCATGGGATCCGGCTGGGGGGGAAGACGATGGGGGTGATTGGCGTGGGGAATGTGGGGAGCCGGGTGGCGAGAAAGGCGCGGGCGTTGGGGATGAAGGTGTTGCTAAATGATCCACCGCGGGAGCGTGCGGAAGGGGCGGGGCGGAAACCGGCGGCGGAAGGGTTTGAACCGGGGCCTTTTGTGGGGCTGGAGCGGGTCCTGTGTGAGTCGGACATTGTGACGGTACATGTGCCGTTGACCAAGAGCGGCGAGGACAAGACGCTGCACCTGGCGGATGAGTCGTTTTTTGGACAGATGAAGGACGGGAGTATTTTCCTGAATGCAGCACGCGGGGCGATTGTCAGGACGGAGGCTCTGATGGCGGCCTTGCACTCCGGACGGGTGGGGCATGCCGTGCTGGACACCTGGGAGGGTGAGCCGGCCTACCGGACGGATGTGTTGCCGTTGGTGGATATCGGGACGCCGCATATTGCGGGGCATTCCTTTGAGGGGAAGGTGATGGGGACGGTGATGGTCTATCGGGAGGCTTGCCGGTTTCTGGGGGTTGAACCGGTGTGGTCGCATGAGGCGTTGATGCCGCCGCCGTTGGTGCCGGAGATCCGTGTGGACGTGGGCGGACGGTCGGATGAGGCGGTGTTATGGGAAGTGGTGGCGCAGGTTTACGACGTTCGGAGTGATGACCGCCGGTTCCGGGACTCGGCGGGATTGCCGGACAAGGAGCGGGCCAAGGAGTTTGACCGGCAGCGGCGCGACTATCCGGAGCGGCGTGAGTTCCGGTATACGCGCGTCAAGGTGGATGGCGGATCGGAAGGGTTGTTGAGGACGCTGGCGGCGCTTGGGTTTGGGGTGCAAGGGTAGGGGAACGTGGCGTGCCAGTGCAGGGGTGAATACGACCTCACCACTTGTGGAAGACGAAGAAGACGGCGGCAATGATGCAGGCGAAGCCGGCGAGGTAGTTCCAACGCAATTCCTCCTTCAAATAGAGTACGGAAAAGGCACAAAAGACGATCAGGGTGATGACCTCCTGGATGGTTTTGAGTTGGGCTGCGGTGAAGCGGCCATGTCCGATGCGGTTGGCCGGCACTTGGAAACAGTACTCCGCAAAAGCGATTCCCCAACTGGCCAGGATGGCGATCCACAAGGGGGATGTTTTGTACTTCAGGTGGCCGTACCAGGCGAACGTCATGAAGATGTTGGAAATGGTCAGCAAAATGATGGTTTTCATGGCGGTATCGGGTATCCTCTGGACAATCCTTGGGGGCGGAACATACTCAATAGGATGCGGGTGGGGCAAGGAAAGAGCGTGGTTGTGGAAGCTAAACGATGAATAGCGAAAATGGGACAGGAGTCTGAAGATGAAAAGCAAGATGCATCAATGGGGGCGGCGGTCGATGAGTCTGGTGTTGGGGTGGGTGTTGGCGCTGGGAGTGGGGTGTGACGATGTGGATGATGAATTTGACTTTGTTCCGTCGGCGGGGCATGGCGCCTTGATTGTGGAGAACAATACGGCGTCGGATGTTGACCTTTATATCAATGGTCAGTCGCGTGGCGAGGTGGATAGCGATTCCTATCTGCCGGTGGATTTGATGCCGGGTGTCTACCGGGTGGTATTGGATGAGCAGGATGGTGATCGGCAATACGGGGTGGATGTTGATATACTTAATGGGCGGTTGACTGTCTTGCGGGCCTATATTGATTCAGGCAGTTACACGGAGTACCGGGTCAGGGTTGAATTCAAGTGAGGCGGATGCTGTTATGGGTGTGAATATTTTCGTCTATGGGCCGCTCATGTTGGGCGATGTGATCAAGACGGTGGTTGGCCGAGAGTTGACGCGGCGTGGCGGCACGGTGCACGGGTACCTGCAGTTGCGGGTGAAGGACCAGTCGCAGGCGGCTTTGATTCCTTTTCCCGATGCGGTGACGGAGGGGGTTGTCTATCTGGATGTGGGGATGGACGTCCTGCGGTTGATGGATGCGTATTTAGGGAAGGCGTTTCAACGTGGGGATGTGAATGTGCAGGTGGGCGAGGGGGAGTGGGTGGAGGCGGAGACGCATTTTTTCCGGCTGAGCAGGCGGAAGGAGCTTTCGGCAAAGCCGTGGGATGAAGAGGAATTCAGGAGGAAGGGGCTGGCAGGCAAGGGGATAGAGGCGCCCGGGGCGAAACTCCGGCCGGCAAGACGGGGCAAGGTCGCGGCGCGTAGCGCCCCTCCCACAGGGAAGACAAAAGGATACA
>CAZHRU010000082.1:0-12072 GCA_964535015.1 uncultured Verrucomicrobiota bacterium
CGTTTGCCTCCACCGGGACGAGCCCGGTGGGCGGCTGTCATCATGTCGCCAAACAACGTTTGCCTCCACCTTGCCGAACCAGATGTGTTGGAAGCCAAACTGGTGCTGGCAAAGGATATTGGAAAACTCAACGTGGCCTATAACGCGATCGTGGAGCGTGAACTTGATGGCGAAAGTGAAACGGAGCACGAGTACGCCACGGGCGTCAGTTATGATATGGCGCCGGGACTTGGCATCGGGCTCGAAGCCAAGGGGAGTTACTCTGAGCACGAGCATGCGGTTGGTCCGGTCGTTGGCGTGGAGACGGATAAGTTCTGGGTTTCCATGGGCGCCGTGTTTGGCCTGAATGACGAAACGGAAGACGTGCAGGCCCGTATGATTATCGGAGTCGCATTTTGAGAGGCTGCCGGATGAGAAAGCCATTGCTGGCGCTTTGCGCGATGCTGTTGACAACACGTGCGATGGGGGAGGACCTGCGCGGACGAGGAGATGCCGGGCCGCCCCCGGCTCTTCTGGCGGCAGCGCAGACTACGTGTCCTGTGATGGAGGGCAAGCGGATCAACCCCAAGTTATTCGTTGATTACCAAGGGGTGCGCATTTATGTGTGCTGTAATGCCTGTGTAAAAGCCGTCCGGAAGGACCCCGGAAAATACAGGGAGAGGGTCACCGGCGTCTATTTCGCGTGCGTGCCGTCTGGTGCTTCCTTCGCGACAGGTAATTCGCTCCGCGCCGCCCATTCTGTCCAGCCCGCATCATACCAACGCACGTTTGAGTAACCCAGCAGATGTTTGAGAACGAAATAGGTCTGGCTGGCCTGGTGTCCGGTCCGACAGTGAAGGATGACCTCCGTATCCTTGGACGGAACTATCCGGGTGTAGGCATCGGCCAGCGCGTCAGGCGGGGTGAAGAGAACGATGTTGTTGGTTGCCGAAATGACATCCTCGGTATACGGGCGGTTGAGCGCGCCGGGAATATGGCCGCCTCGTGCTTCGTCGGACTTCTTGCCGGTGTAGTTCTCCACGGGCCGAACGTCGATGATGACGGTGCCGGGCTTGTTGATTCTGGCGGCAACGAAGCGATAGTCTGCTGTGAAGGAATCGTGATCCGGCCGCGCAGGGTATTCTGATGCCGTTACCGATGGCAACGCGGCGTCTGTGGGGCGTGCCTCGTTTGCCCATTTGGCATAACCGCCGTCCAGAATGGCAACGTTCATGTGTTCCAGACGTTCGAAGGCCATTCCGGCCAGCGTGGCGTCGTGAAGTTTGTTGCCGGCCACGAGGACAACGGTGTCTGCAGGACCCAGGCCCAAGAGCGAGAAGTGCGCCGCCAGCATGGGGGCGGGGAGTAGCATGGACGGGACGCCGCCCCTGTTGCCGCGCAGACTTTCCACGTTCAAACTGAGCGAGCCCGGGATGTGCGAGGTGTTGTATTCCGGCTGAGGTCGTAGATCGATGATCTTGAGGTGAGGTGTGCCGAGTTGGGCGGCCAACCAGTCGGTCTGGACTACGCGCGGCAGGGGGGCGGTCGCTGGTGCGGCGGACGGGTGGGCGCGGGCGGAAATGACGGGCGACGCGAAGAACAGTCGCCAGGCGTTGATTCGGGCGGTTGCCGCCGCCGACAGCGGTTCCGCACGCAACGAGACGGGTTTCAGGCAGCGGTCCCGGAACCCCTGGAGTCCGTCCGTGAGGAGGTAGACGTTGCCGAATCCCTGGCGCTGAAGCGAATCACGGGCCTGAGCGGGATGGGTCATCCCGTTGGAGTACAGAACAATCAGCCCGATATTTTTGCGGGCCCGCAGAGAATCGGCCAAATCAGCAAGCGGCACGTTGATGGCACTACGGATATGGAAGGTGTTGAATTCGACCGCTGGCCGCACGTCGACGAGCACAAGTTCCGGGTCTCCGGATAGTAGACGGTCGGCCAGTTCCTCAGGTTCGATGTGGTCGCGGGCCTCTTCGATCGCAGACATCAGTGTCTTCTCGCCCAGGGCGGTGGTTGCGAGGACGGTTGGGGCCGGGGTTGCGGGCGATAACACGAAGAGTCCGGACGCCCCCGCTACAAACGCCAGGCTGAAGGCCTTGAGGAACGGAGTGCCCAGATATGTTGAGCGGCCTGTGCGCTTCTTTTCGGCCCATTCGGCCAGCCAGAAGGCGGCTACGGCACTACACGTGAAAATCAGGATGAACACGCTTCGCGACAGCCCCAGCGTGTCGTAGACCATCTGCACGCCTCTATCGCCGGCCGTGGATAATGAACGGATCACAGGAAAGAGTTCGCTGAACAGGATGCTGCCTCCGATCGTACCGCCCAGGAATACGAGCGCGTCGAGCCGGCCCGCGGCGACGCCCGCCGCGGCGGTGCCGGGGCACCATCCGCCCATGACGAATCCGACGCCGAACAACAGGCCGCCCGCGATCTGTGCCCCGTAGCGGGTTGGCATGAGGAAGATCTGATCAAGGTGAATACATTCGAAGGCGATCAGATAGGATAGCCCCAGCATGGCTGTGATGAGTGCCGAGAACATGACCTTCACGACGGCCATATCGGTGAAGTAGAAGACGCCGGCCAGGCGGCGCGAACTGCTGAACCCGGCCCGCTCCAGCGCAAAGCCGAACCCGACCCCGATCAACAAGGCCAGGAAGAAGGCAGTCGGCGTTCCGAGAGCGTCGAGGGTGTACAGGGTGTTAATCATGCCATTGCCTCCTGACAAACCAGGCGGTGGCGTAACCGCTGGCAAAAAGACAGAGCATGAACACGATGCTGCCGGTGAGCAGCAGTGCGCCGCCGCTGAGGGCCTGGCCGGAGGTACACCCCTGGGCGAGCCGGCTTGCAAAGCCGACAATGATGCCGCCCGCGAAGGCGTAACCGAGACGCCGGCTCACGCTGGCTGCGGCTCCCCGTTCAACCTGGAAGCGCACGCGATTGGCCAGGAGCGCGGAGAATAGTGCACCGATGAAGGTGCCCGCGAACATGAAGACCAAGTAATAGTTCAGCGGCTTGGGGCCCCATTTCCCGAAGTACTCGCTACCCAGTGTGTGGGGCGTCGAAAGGCACATCGAGACCGAAGCTCCTATGCGTGCGATGCCGGCTGATGCGCCGAGACCGGCCCCGAGAATGACAAAGGAAGCCAGAAGGACAAGCCCGAGCAGCACGCCGGCCAGATAGGGATTTGAATAGGGTTGAGACCCCGTCTTTGTTTTGTCGGTTTCCAATGGCATCTCCTTTCCTTTCAACACCCGGCGCTCTTCTTTTTGGGTAAATCAGGCGCCATCGCCGGTTTTTTCGCGGGAGCGGTCGGATTGACAATGGGGGCTGGCGCCGGTGGCGGCGTTGATGAACCTGAGGGCACAGGCATGGCCGAGTCGCTCCAGTATGCTTCCAGCCCGCCGAAAAGCACCTTGATGGGGCGTGATGTTTTCTGCGAGAGAATACCGCCTGCGGCCATGGCCAGGGAGCCATCGCGATCCACGATGACGAGCGGAGCCGCGCCATTCAGGTAGGCGGGATTGGCGATTACGTCGGCGATATCCGCATTCATGGCGCCCGGCAGGCTGAAGTCCGCAAACTGTGCCGCAGGGCGCACATCCACAAGGTCGAATGTGCCGGGAAGGTCCATGAGCATGCGCCTGAGTTCGGCGGCGGCGATACGATCCGGAAGCCTGACGGCCCGCGTAGGGGTGGCGGTCGTGCCGTGCCCGCCTCCGGTGGCGCCCAGGGTCGGTAGGCCGGCCGCGATCCATGCCTCGCTACCGCCTTCCATGTTGAAAACGTCCTTGAATCCCTGTTTGAGCAGGACTGAGGCGCCCATGCTGGAGCGGTAGGCGGAATTACAGACCGTGAGCACCGGCATATCCGGGGAAAGCCGCTTGCTGTCCGCAACCATCTTGTTAATTGGAATGTTGAGCACATTGCCAATGCGCAACGCCATCCACTCGCTTGGAAGGCGCACGTCCACGACAATTGGTGCCGCACCCGTTTGCATTTGTTGGTACAGATCCTGTGCCTTCAAGAGTTTAAGTGATCGTACGGGTAATTGTGCCTGTTTCCATCCCTCAACGCTTCCCTGGAGGAAACCAGAGGGCGAGTCGTAGCCGATCCGCTTCAGGCGGAAGGCCGCCTCGCGCACCTCGTCATCCGGGCCCACAAGAACGAAGGGATCGCCCCATGGGACCATGATACCGGTCCAGGTCTCGAATCGGCCCCGTATGCCGATGTTGATCGCGCCCTGCGGGTGGGATTCGGCGAATGCCTTGGCGTCACGAACGTCGATCATCCAAGCGCCCTTCTGGCTGAGGGTGAGCACACCAGCGGGGGAGAGGGCCGGGGGTGTGGTCTTGTCCCACTCCACGAGGGGAGGGCCGTCGTGATTCATTTTGGCGTTGTGCTTGAAATACTGCGGGGCGTCGGGCAAGCCATCAATCACAGCCATGACATAGGACAGTAGGTCCTTGTGCTGAAGATAGACGTTTTCCCGGCGTTGTTCTCCGATGGTGGAGACTGGCTTATCGCTCAGGTGGGCGCCGCAGAGGGATCCGGCGCCGTGAGCCGGGAAGAACGGGGTGTCATCCGGGAGTTTGGACAGTTTCTCCTTCCAGGAATGGAAACCCATTTCGGCCAGAGCGGCAGCGCTCATGCCTTCGCCCATCAAGTCAGGACGGCCGACGCTACCGATGAAGAGCGTGTCGCCAGTAAGAACCATTCGGGGGCGGTTTTCGGCGGCGGGAACGTACACGTACAGACACGTCCCGTCGGGGGTATGGCCGGGTGTGGTGACAATCACGCTGCGGACCTGGCCGAAGGAAAAGGTGTCGCCATCCTTGACGGGCTTGTGTGGGAACCCGGCCAGGGAGGCCTGATTCATGACAATCTGGGCGCCGGTGGCCTGGGCGAGTTCCATATGCCCTGCCACAAAATCCGCATGGGAATGCGTCAAGTACACTCTCGTAATCTTCAGTCCCAGATCCTGCGCGTCCTTCAGATATCGGCTGATGTCGCGGGCAGGATCGACGATCAGCGCCTCTCCGCCACTGCCAATCAGGTAGGAGTAGTGCGAAAGGACGCCAAGGGTGTACTGTCGGAAGACGAAGTCGGGCGTCTTCTGTTCGGTTTCCTTGACCGGTTGAACGCTAGCAGCCTCATCGCCATGCGTGGCCGCCTCCGCGTCGCCCGGCAGTCCTGCGGCCCCCGCGGAAACGGAGGACAGGATGATGCCCATCGCTATGTACATGACCAGATCATTGTTTTTCATTCAGACCTCCCTTGAGTGAACGTTTGGCAAGAAATAGGACCGCTAAAATGCAGAGGTTTGGCTATGGCAGGACCGTGGGTGAAGCAAAAGCCAAGGAGACATGCCAACAGGAGCAGTCGCATGGGATCACCACCTCTCAGTTGGGGCATGATCACCGAGCAGTTAGCCGGTGTCAAGTCCGGGTTGTCGCCGTCCGGGTTAACCTGTTAATCCCGCAGCATTCGCCATTGGGATTGAGCAATCCACGGGTCGAGACGCGACATGACGAAGTAGGCGAAACGCTGTTTCAGGCGTGTCCACAACGACCGTTGCCGTTGCCAGGGCTTCTTTTGTACCTCGCGACAGTGCCGACGGCAGTCCTCGAATACCTGGCGTGCGGCCGTCGCCACATCCCGCCCCTCCATCCGCACCATGATCTCGTAGTTCAGGCGCAGACTGCGCGGATCCAGATTCGAAGAACCGACGTACACCGCGTCGCCGATGATGAACAGTTTGGCGTGAAGCATCTGGGGCTGGTATTCGAAAACGCGCGCACCAACGCGCAAGAGGCGCCGGTAGAGGCTTGTTGTTGCCAGTTTTGAAAGCGCGACGTCCGACTTGCCTGGAAGAATCAGTTCTACGTCGGCGCCCCGTTGCGCGGCGTGTGTGAGGGCGCGCCACAGTCTGCGTGTCGGCAGGAAGTATGCAACCATGACGTGTGCGGAGCGTGCGTGTGCCAGATCGTGTTGCAGTGCCAATGCCAAGGGGTTCTTGCCCCGCCCCGGTCCGCTGAGAATGACGTCGCAATCGCAGGCATCGATGGCGCGTTTTTCGTCGGCTCGACGAAACCGCATAAACGACTTTCGCCGGAACGTGGCAACCGAATACATTCGGTCGAAGGCTGTACCCACGGTTGCGGACAAGGGTCCAGCGATACGGAGGGCGACGTCACGCCATCCCCGTTGTACGCCATCCCCTTCGTAATTCGGGGCGATGTTGAACCCGCCCACGAAGGCGAGGGTGTCATCGCATACCAATAGTTTACGGTGGTCACGGATACCCACACGATCGAGGCGAAGCGGATTGAATACCCGCGCCTCACCGCCCGCTTGGCGCAACGGAGTCCAGAAATCCGCAGGCAGGGCGGTGCTGCCGAATCCGTCCACCAGCACCCGTACGCGGACGCCACGTTTTGCCGCCGCGGCGAGGCTGTCGCGCATGCGGATGCCGATGCCAGCGGCCTCAAAGATGTACGTTTCCAGTCGCACCGACTGGCGTGCGGCGCCGACCGCCGCCAGCATGGCGTCGAAAAGGGCGTCGCCTTCAGAATACCATGTCCAGGCTGACGCTTCATTGGTCTTCAACACCGGTTCGGGCACATCGGGTCCGGTGCCATCGGGAATGGGTGCGGTGCGTGGCCTCATGATGATGACTCGTGCGAAGACCTGGTTCGAGGTGATCCTGCGCTGGTGGTCCATCGAACGGGTTTCCACTTGCCCAGCGAGAACAGGCGTGGGGCAAGCATTTTGCGCAGGGTCTCGGCAACGAACATGACAACGCCCAGGGTCATCGCCATGACCCATTCATATGCGTGCATTGGCACGGTGTTGAACGGCCCGCTTAAGAACGGGAGATAGATCACGGACAATTGCAGAAGCACGGCAATGCCCAGGGCCAGCAGTAGGGGTCGGTTTCGCAAAATGCCAAGGCGGAAGATGGTCAGTTCGTCGGACCGTGCATTGAAGGCCACGAGCCATTCGAACACGACGATGGTCGAGAATGCGGCCGTGCGTGCTTCCCGCAGGTCGTAGTGCTGCAGGGTCCAGGCAAACAGCAGGGTGACGCCGATGCCCAGCATTAAAGCCAGAAAGCCGCTGCGCAATAACAATCCTGGATAGAGGAGCCCTACGCGCGTATCGCGAGGGGTCTGGCGCAGTTCGATGCCCGTGCGGGGTTCCAACCCCAGGGGAATGGCCATGATGGAGCCGGTGAGCAGGTTGATCCATAGAATCTGAAGCGGCTCGAGAGGCGCGACGCCCAGGAAAAACACGCACAACACCAGGGCCAGCAATTCCCCGAAGCAGGTGGTCAACAGGAAGAACGTGACGTTACGCAGACGGTTGAAAATGGAACGGCCTTCCTCGACAGCCGAGAGAATCGAGGCGAAGTTATCGTCGGCGAGGACCATATCGGCCGCTTCCTTGGCGACGTCGGTGCCCGTGATGCCCATGGCAATGCCGATATCGGCGGTTTCGAGTGCTGGCGCATCGTTGACGCCATCGCCGGTCATGGCGACGACTTCGCCCTGTTGCTTGTGGGCTTGTACGATGCGCAGTTTGTGCAGGGGCTCGATGCGGGCGAAGACCGCGGTGTTGCGAACGGCGTCATTCAGTTCCGCATCGCTCATGCGGCCGACCTCGGCGCCGGTCACCGGGCGGCCGTCCGGAAGTCCTATGCTCCGGGCTACGGCGGCGGCGGTGGCCGGGTTATCGCCGGTGATCATGACGGCCCGGATGCCGGCTTCCTGGCACTGGCGTACGGCCTCGCGCGCCTCGGCGCGTGGAGGATCGCTCATGCCGGCCAGGCCGAGGAGGGTCAACCGCCCGCGTAAGGCCTGCTCGGTGAGTTCGCCCGGCTGGCCGGTATAGTCGCAAGAGGCCAGGGCCATGACGCGCAGAGCGTTCCCGGCCATGTGATCGACGGCGTCGAGAATCGCCTTGCGTGCGCCCTCATCGAGCGGGCTTGACCCTTCGTTCCGGGCCACGTCCGTACTCATCGCCAGTACCCGCTCGGGTGCGCCCTTGACAAGGAGTATCCGCTTGCCGGAGTTGGAATGGAGTGTTGCCATCCATTGCCGTTCACTTTGGAATGGAATTTCGTTAAGGCGTGGCCAGGCCAATTCCAATTGTTCCTTACGCAATCCAGCCTTCGCCGCCGCCACGACCAACGCGCCTTCCGTTGGATCGCCCAGAATGCTGCTGGCGGGCGGCGTTCCCGTGAGCAAGGCGTCGTTACAAAGTGCTCCGGCGCGGAGCAGGCGTTCCAGTGTGACGTCGTTCTGCAACGAGACCGTTTGGCCGCCGGTACGCATCGCGCCCACCGGGTCATACCCGGTGCCGTCGACGTCATAGAACCGGCCACTCGCGTAGAGACGCGAGACGGTCATCTGGTTCAGGGTAAGTGTGCCGGTCTTGTCTGAGCAAACAACCGTGGTCGACCCCAGCGTTTCTACGGCCACGAGGCGGCGAATGATGGCCTGCCGTTTGGCCATGGCGCGCATGCCGACAGCCAGCGTGACCGTGACTACGGCCGGGAGCCCTTCTGGTACGGCGGAGACGGCGGCGGCCACCACCATCAGGAAGATGTCCAGGGGCGGCAGCGCACGGTACAGGCCGACCAGCGTCAGCAGGACGCAGATGCCGGGAACGATGAACAGCATGACGCGGCCGAAGCGGTCGACGCTCTGCTGTAGCGGGGTTTTCTCCTGAGGCACATTCTGGATGGCCGCCGCAATGCGCCCCATCTCGGTTTGCATGCCGGTGGCGGTGGCCAGTGCGGTTGCACGGCCGTTGGTGACAACCGTGCCCGTGTAGACCATGTTCTTGCGGTCCGCCAAGGCCACGGGGCCGGTCAAGGCGAGGGTGTGTTTTTCCACAGGCATGGATTCGCCGGTCAGGGCTGACTCGTTGACCTTGAGGTTGGTCGCTTCGATCAGGCGGCCATCCACGGGCACGCGGTCGCCTGCCTCAAGGACGATGAGGTCGCCTGGCACGAGGTCTGTTGCCGCCAATGCGGTCACCTGGGCGTTCCGGCGCGCGCGGGTGCGGGGCGTCACCATGTTCTTGAGTGCTTCCATGGCCCTCTCGGCGCGCAGTTCCTGGACGAAGCCGATCACGGCCATGAGGACTAGCACGGCTCCGATGACGGCGGCATCGAGGACCCCTTTGACGAACAGTTTAACAAGCACTGCCACCATGAGGATGTAGGCCAACGGATTCGCGAGCTGGCGGAGGAACAAAACGACAAGAGGCGTCTTGTTCCGGGCCTTGATCGCGTTGGGGCCGAAGTGGGCGAGACGCGTGGCGGACTCCGGTCCGGTTAGTCCATCGCGCGATGACTTGAGTTTCCTCAGCGCCTCTTCGCTCGAGAGGTGATGCAGGTCCAATGGCAGTTCCGCAGGGGTTGAAGATTCATTCAGGGTATTCATGGTTGCTGGAGCGCCTCCTGAAGTTAAGACTGCTGTGCAAGGCATTTCGCCTGCACTCTAGCGCATTATGAGCCGTGAATACCAGAAATGTTGAACGTGGGTTGACGCATCGCCGCGGCGGCTTGCTTCGGAGGGGTGTCTCTGGTAGCCTTCCGACATGGATGCGACGTTACGCAGGATTTGCGGGTTGTTGGAATCGCCGGATGTGATGCGCCGGCATGCGGCAGTCATCGTACTGGCCGACCTAAAACCGAAGGATGCCGCGGTGGCCGATGCCCTTGGCAAGGTGCTTCAGGAGGCGAATCCGGTTCTGGCCGGACACGTTCTGGATGCATTCGAGGCGATGGACGCGCCGACTGTCCTGCCGCATGTGCTTCCCTTGCTGGGGGCCGACTCGATGGAGATCAAACTGCGGGTCGTGGCCCTTGTCGCCGGAGTCGGTGACCGCGTTGTTCCGGAAATCCGCCGCCGTCTTGAAGGCGCCAAACCGGCCGACCGGCTGTTGCTGGTTGATCTTCTGGCGCGGATCCATGCCAAGGCGGCGTTCGAGGTGTTGCTGAACCTGCTGTTCGATCCTGATTTTGAGTTCGTCAAGTCGGTCTGTGAGGCGGTCCGCCGCCACATGACAGGTGTTGTGCCGAAAACAAGGGCGGCTTTGTGTGCGCGACTGGACGCATTCATGAAGACGACGCGTGTCCGGGATCAGGAGCGGGTCACCACGTCCTGTCTGCTTCTTCTGGGGACCCTTGGCGATGCGGGGGCGATCAAGGTGCTGTTGGGATACGCGCAACCCGGGCATTCGCTTTACGTCCGGCGTCATGCGTTGATTGGCCTCAAGAACCTGGCACCCGAGGGTACGGCGGCGACAGTGGTGGCGCGGCAGATTGCGCCATATCTGGGCGAGGCGGATGAGGGACTTGTGCGGCATGTGCTGGACATTTTGGCGCGCATTCCGGCGGCCAAGGTTGACTGGGCGCCTCTGCTGGACAATCCGCATTCCCCTGTGCGTGCGTTTGCGGTCCGTCGTCTGGCGGTGGAGGATACGGCGGCGGTCAACGCGCGCCTGTTGGCGTTGTTGAAGCATCCGGACTCCGATGTGCGCGAGGTTGCGGCAGGGGCGTTGTCGGGGCACAAGAGCGCGGCGCGGTTGCTGTTGGATGCGTTGGAAAAGGAGGCCGACCCGGAAGCGGCATGGTCCTTGGCGAAGATTTTGAAACCCCACAGTGAGGCCATTGATGGTAAGCGTTTCAAGCGGCTGGCGGCGCTGGCGGTGGCTGACTTGCGGCATGGCAGGCCGCGTCATGAAGCCTTGCTGTATGTGTTGAGGAACACCAATCCGGCGGCGGCGGACGACGTGGTGTTGGCGGAGGGGTTGGAACAGAAGAAGGCCCGTCATTGGGAGGCGGCAATCGCCTGTTTGCGGCGTCTGACCAGTTCGGAGCGGTTCAATGACGAGGCGCGCTATGCGTTGAGCGCCTGCAATCTCAAAGTGTCCGCCAAGGACATCACTCCGCATCGGCGGATCGAGGACCACGCGTTGCGTGGGTTGCAGGGTCTGCTGCGTGTTCCGGCCTTCAAACTCGCGGATCGTTTAAAGAAGGACAGGATGCTGGAGTCTTCCGACCTCTTCTATGTGGGGTTCCATTTCGCCGAAATGGCGGGCGAAGAAAAGGTATTTGGCGTGGCCTTGCTTGAACATCTGGTCAAAGCAGCGCCACGGTCCGCCGAAGGGAAAGCGGCGAAGAACAAACTCAAGTTGGTGAAGGGATAGTCCTACTGGGGCGCGGCATTCGATGAAGACAACCCAAAGTCGTTATCTGGTCTGGTTTGATACGGAATATACCACGTTGGAGTTGGATGAAGCCCAACTTATTCAGGTGGCCATGGTGGTCACGGATATGAATGGGCGGCGGGTTGGTCCGCCTGAGCAGGATTTTGTGACCCCGGTCCGGTTAATGCCCGGGGTGCCCGTCAGCGATTTTGTGGCCAAGGAATGTCCGGGACTGGTGAGCGATGCCCGTTCTGAGAAGGCGCCATCGGTTGGAGAGGTTGATGAAATGCTGGTCGCGCGTCTGGAGGGCCTGTTGGGGTCAATGCCGGCGAAGGTCAAGGACCGGCCTATCCTTGCTGGAAACACCATTCATGCGGACTGGTGGATGGCAAGGCGGTTCCTGCCGAAGTTTCTGGCGCGGTTGCACTACCGGAACCTGGATGTGAGTTCCCTGAAGATCCTGTGGTTGGACGGCAATTATGGGCCGGAGTTCGACAAGGAGAATGTGGAATTGATCAAGACCCATCTGCCCGGATGGGAAGTTCCGGAGCAGGCGCGCCGTCATGATGCCCTTTATGACGTGATGGCCTCCGTCGCGGAATTGAACTACTACCGCCAACATCTGCTTGTTGGGGCGGCGGGAGGGGGAGTTGACAGAGACCGGGCGGCGGTTCTGCACCGCGAAAGCGAAGACCCTGGCCATGGAAGTGGCGTGTCGACTCAGCGGGTTGACGCAACGTGAGATAGGGCGGCGTTATGGCGGGATCAGTACGCAAGCGGTGAGCATGGCCCGCAAACGCGCGAAGGTCCTATTCGGGGTGGGCGAAGTGGATCGGCTGGTGGAGAAGATCCGGACGATGCCATGAG
>CAZHRU010000083.1:0-11658 GCA_964535015.1 uncultured Verrucomicrobiota bacterium
GTCGAGGGGAAAACGAAAACGCCGCGTCAAAATCTAGTCAAAGGCCAAACTCCAGACTTCGCTCGGAGAGCGAAGTATGCCCTACGTAGCACGCCGGCACGGCGGGCGAAGTAGGGGCTCTCGGACATTAACGGGGGCACCCACTGTATTCCTAGGCACACAATCGTTATCGTTGTTGGCGGTGCGTCGTGGGACTGCCGCCGGTGCCCCGGCGGAACACGCGGTTGAAATGGGTCAGGCTGTTGAATCCGCAGGCGTAGCAGACCTCGGTGATGCTGTGGTCGGTCTCGTGGAGCAACCGTTTGGCTGTTTCGATGCGGCGTGACTGAACATAACCCGTGAAGGTAACTCCGGTTATCTTGTGGAACAGATGCGAGAAATGGGATGCCGACAACCCGGCGGCTTTTGCGGTCTCTTCGAGTGTGAACTCCGGATCGGTGTATCGTTGCTCGACCAGCGTCCGTGCCGCGCGGATGGCGGGGTGTTCGCGGCTGGCTTCCGACTCGCGAATACGCCAGGCGCTGTTGCACATCTGGCCGGCGAACAGGTCCAGCAGTTTCATGACTTCGTTCAATCGATTCCGGGGCATCCATGGGGCGCGGTCGTAGGTGGCGCGCAGTTGCCGCCGGGGTGCTTTCAGCCACCGAAGGCGCCGGGAAAGGCGCGCGAAAGCGGCGTCGGAAGGTTTTTCCGGCAGGATCTGTCCGCTCGAGATCGTGGCCACATGTACGCCCTGGATCATGACGGGGATGGCCATGTCGATGAAGCCGGCGTGGCAGGCGTAGACGCGGGCGACGCCGGCGGCGCCTGCCATGGCGTGATGGCGCCGGTCGCATTCCTCGCAACGCCGGGCTCCCTCGGCGGTGCGGCGGATCATGCGGCAGAGGGGGTTGCCCTTGTCGCCGCTGACGCCGACCCTGACCGTTCCGACGTCCGGCGTGTTGAGAGCCATGGAGAGACCGGCAAGCCGTTTCAGAATCAGAGCAAACTTGGTGAATTCCGATGATTCCAGCAGTTGACGGAAGAACAGGCTCGTGGCGCCCTCCATCGGGCGGTGCGGCGGCGCAGTCGCGGCGTCTTTCGCTTTCATAACCATGTTTCATTATAAGCTCCCATCGAAAAAAAAGTAAAGCATTCCGAAATGGAGGTGGAGTCGGTTCCCCTGTTCTGGAGTACGATGGATGTATGGTTGAAACAGAACTGAACTTGGGTCGCGCTGACGTGCCGAAAGGCGGCGTGAGGATGTACTGGCTGGGGCAGGCGGGTTTCGCGTTCCGCACGGCGGCGGGAAAACGCGTTTTCCTCGATCCATACCTCTCTGATGCCTGCGAACGGTTGTTTGGGTTCAAGCGTCTGTCGTTGCCGGCGATGAAGGCGGACGAGGTGGAGGCGGACTGGGTGGTGCTGACCCACGAGCACACCGATCATCTTGACCCGGACGCCATCCCTGAGATTGCGCGGCGCAACCCGGCGTGCAGGTTCGCAGCCCCGGCCGGGTGCATGGGGGGGTTGAAGCAGGCGGGGGTGCCGGGGGCGCGCCGGGTGTTGCTGGAACCGAATCAGCGTTACGATCTCGGTGATCTCGTCGTGCACACCGTGCCGGCGGACCATGGTGACCTGTCGGCCTCCGCGCTGACGCTGGTCCTGGACTTCGGAGGGGTCCGCATTCTGGCGACGGGCGATTCGTCGTGGCGGCCGGGTCTTTTCCGTCCGTTATACGATCTGCATCCCGACGTGGTTTTGCCGGCGATCAACGGCGTGTTCGGCAACATGAACCACATTGACGCGGCGATGATGGTGGCGGAGGTCAAACCGCGAATCGCGATTCCCTGTCACTTCTGGACGTTGGCCGAGCAGGGGAGCGGGGATCCGGCCGGGTTCGTGCATGCCTGCGGACGGTTCTGTCCGCAGGTTGAGGCCATGTTGTTGCGGCCCGGAGAAGGATTTACGGTCGCGCCCGCCGGGCCCGAACCAGAAAGGGACGAATGAAGACTGCGACCAAACTGCCAATGCCTGCGGTGGTTGATATGCTGCAATCCAGGCGCCTGACCCAGCCCGGGCCCGGGGGGAGATCAGCCGGTGCGTCAAGGATCTGATCGGCGACTGTATCGCCGAACCGGAGGCCACACCATGAAGGGCAAACGCGTACTGGTGACGGGCGCCGGAACGGGCATCGGCCGGGGGATTGCGCTGGCATTCGCGAAGCAGGGCGCCGCGGTGGCGGTGCATTACTCGCACAGTGCCGTCGGAGCCGAGGGTGCGGTGAAGGAGATCACAGACGCCGGAGGCAAGGCGGCCGCGTTCAAGGCCGATTTCTCCGAGGTGGCGCCCCTGCGGACGCTGGCGCAGGAAGCGCTGGCGTTCCTCGGCGGACTCGACGTGCTGGTCAACAATGCCGGCATCACCATGAACCGCCCGTTTGCGCAGGCCACCGTTGAGCAGTTCGACCGGTTGTACGCGGTGAACGTGCGCGCACCGTACTTCGTGGCGCAGACGGTGTTGCCCGCGCTGGAACAAAGTCGGGGCGTGATCGTCAACCTCTCCTCCATTCACGCCTACGAGGGGTACACGGAACATTCCATCTATGCCGGCACGCGCGGGGCGATGGTGTCGTTCACCCGGCAACTCGCGGTTGAACTGGCGCCGCGTGGCGTGCGGGTGGTCGGGATCGCTCCGGGCGCGGTGCCGGTCGAGAACCATTTCAAGGCCATGCCGGGCGTGAATGTGGATGAGGCGTTGCGCGACGCCGGCAGGGGCATCCCCTGCGGGTTCGCCGGAACGCCTGCCGACATCGGCAACGTGGTTGTGTTCCTGGCGTCCGAGGGCGCCCGCTACGTGGTCGGGCAGACACTGGTGGTGGACGGCGGGACAACGTCGTGGATGCCGTTTGGTGAACAGTTCAAACAACCGATGTCCGTCCAGTTCGGGCAGGGATACGTGCCGGGGTTGTGATGTCCATCCGCCTGTCTCCATCCAGTGGCCGGTTGATCGGACTGTTCCCTCCGGGCTCCGACGAGAACTTGCTGTGGGCCAACCCGGAACTTGCGCCTCACGGCTGGCGGAACGAAGGAGGGGACCGGACCTGGCTGACGCCCGAGATTGAGTTGTTCATCGGCGACTTGAAGCGGCCCCAAGCGACCTACGCGGTTCCGCCCGCGCTGGATCCCGGTTGCTGGCGGGCGAACGGTTCCGAACGGCACTGGGTCAGCGACACCCGGGTTCGCCTTCTCCAGTCGAACCGCGACGTCGAGGTTCATCTGGCCAAACAGTTCTCGGACGCGGACAATCCGTTGCCTTTAAGTGGCCTGGCTTATGCGGGTTACACGTAGGTCACGAGACTGGAAGCCGACGCACCGCTGGCCATCTGGAACCTGCTCCAGTTGCCGCCGGGCGGTGTGATGCTGGTGGCGACGCACACCCAGGCACAACCGCGTGTCGTGTTCGGCTCGCTGGGCGAGGGGGAGTTGACGATTACGCCGCGGTGGGTGTGCTGGCTCATGGCGGAGACCGGTCCCGACACAAAGATTGCCATCAAGGCCGATGCGTTGACGGGACGCGCCGCGTACGTGCGGCCCAATACGGCGACCGGCCTGGCGGACCTGGTGGTTCGGGAGTTCGGTGTCGACCCTGCCGGCACGTATGTGGATGCGCTCTGGGAGCCGCCTCACGAGACCGGGTGGGCGTTGCAGGCCTGTTGTGTCCGCAACGGCCGGGAACGGTTCAACGAGTTGGAGTACCATGCGCCGCTGGGGTGCCGACGCGACGAGTCGCGGGTGTGGGGGTTCCGGGGCCCTGCCGACAGGGTGGTTGAAGCCGCACAAAGGTTGTTGGGGACAGAAATCAGCACGTCAGTCTACGGAGGGATTATTGCGTCATGAAGGGATGCACAGGGTTGCTCAAGAAACGGGTGAAACGGAATGACATGTTGCTGGTCGGTTGCATCATGGATTGCCGGTCGGGCAGTGCGGTCGAGATGTACCATGAGTACGGGTACGACGCCGTGATGATCGATCGCGAGCACACGGCGCTGAACAGCGAGACCATCCTGGAGCACATCCGGCTCTGCCGGGCGCTGGGAATCCCGTCTATCGTGCGCGTTGCCGACCACAGTTACCACGAGTTCAACCGGTTCCTCGACCAGGCGCCGGACGGTGTCATGGTGCCGCGAATCCGGTCGCGGGCGGACGTGGAGGCGGTGATGGATGTCGTGAAGTACGCTCCGCGCGGGCGGCGTGGGTTGGGGGGCAGTACCTGTCCGCTCGGAAAGTACGTTGGGTGGCCGAAACTGACCGATCAGATCGCGTATGTGAACCGGCAACTCGTGGTGGGAATCCAGATCGAAACAGTAGAGGCGCTGGAGCAGGTGGACGAGATCCTGTCGGTTCCCGGTGTGGACATTGCGGTGGTCGGCAACGACGATCTGTCCCTCGGGATGGGCATTCCAGGCCAGTGGGGCACGCCGCGCTACCTCCAGGCGGTGGAGCGTGTGATTGCGTCCTGTCACCGGCACGGAGTCCTGCCGGGCATTGCCGGCGGCGACCCGACATGGGTGCGCTACTGGCGCGACAAAGGAATGCGGATGTTCTGGTGTGCCGCCGACGTCGTCTCGATGTGGCAGGCCAGTGGCCGGGCAATCGCGGCCATCCGGGAGCGGCTGAACGGGGGCGGTGCGCCGCGGTCGCCATTTGCAAAACGGAGCGCGGCGCAGCGTTGTCGGGCCTTCGGGATGCGCGTGTTGGCCTGCGATCCCGCCCTGACGGCCGACCTGGCGGCACGCGAGGGGGTCGTCGGAGTCGAACTGGACCGTTTGTTGCCCGAATCGGACTACGTGTGTCTCCTGTGTCCGTTACTTCCATCCACGCGGGACATGCTGGCCATGCCGCAGTTCCGGAAGATGAAGCGAACCGCGGTGCTGATCAACACGGGGCGCGGCGAACTGACGAACGAGACGGACCTGGCCTCGGCGTTGCGCGAAGGAATCATCCGCCATGCCGCGCTGGATGTTTTCGGCGGAGTCAACGTATTCCGGGAAGGCGGGTTTTCCACGGAGCACCCGCTGTTTGGGTTGGAGAACGTCCTGTTGACGCCGCACATGGCCGCGGCGTCCGAGGAGGCGGCGACGGATTGCCGGCACCGCGCGGCGCGGGCTGTCGTTGATGTTCTCGAGGGACGATGGCCGGAGCATCCGGTCAACCCTGAAGTGAAACCCTGGTTCGAAATGATGGAGCGACATGCGCAGCAGAGGGAATGAACAAACCATGGATACCGGCGTCCGTGCGGTTATTGACCAGCGGTCCGGCGTCGTTGCCCGCATCTATCGTCGTCTCACAAAGAGAGATCAACCCACCCATGGGGAGAAGTGATCTTGTGATACCAGATCCCATCGCTCCTGCCGACTCGGAACAAGCCGCCGCCCTAGCCTAGCCTGGCGACAACGTCATCTCCTCGATCCAGACGGGCCGGTCCCGTTTTCCTGCCGGCTCAACGACCGTTCACTCAAACTCGACGACGGCCACTGGCAGGTGACCCGGACCTCCTGGTCTGTGTGAACGTCCACACCGGCAAGATTCTCTGGCAGACCCAGATCGAGAACACCTTGAACCTTCCGGCCGACCCGCGCGAGAAGGCCAAGGCTGAACGCCAGTGGATCGAGGACCTACGCCGGCAGTACGGGCGCTGGTTGCAGCGGTCCATCATTATCAATCGCCACATCTATGGCTTGGCCGGTGGTTCCACCCACACCAAGGCCGGAGTGATGGCACTGGAGGGTGGTCCCATCAGTCCAGGTCTCTTTGTCGATACCCGTATGGAGTCCGAAGAGGACTGGATACACCGTTACGGGTGGTGGCCTGGCCCAGGCAGTTCAGACAAGGCGCCAGGCCCCAACGGTTCGCCCAGCGCCCGGGCCAACCGCCTGTTCTGGCGCAGCAAGGGCTATCTCTGGTGCGTCGGCGATCCCAATCAGAAGTTCCCAACCCCGAAAGACTGCCCGGCGGCAGCCAAAGCGAAGCCATGATCAACCAGTCCCCTCTTACCCTGTGCCCTCTAACGGCGCTTCAAACCCTGGTCACTTTCACTTCGGTCGCCGCCTGCACCTTCGCCACCCAACTCGCTACAACCGCCTCGTCCGGGACCGGCACTTCCGTCAACCCGGATGGCCGCGCCAAGCGCTCGCTCTTGGCCTGACCCAGAGGGTGGTAGGGCTCGATCTGGATCTCCCTCACGTTCCGCAACCCGTTCGCCGTGCGGGCGATGCCATCGAAGTGATCGTTCCGGTCATTGAACCCCGGCACCACGGGGCACCGGAGAATGATGGCTGCTCCGGCCTCGTCGAGCGCACGCATGTTGCCCAAAATGCCCGCGGCCCTGACCCCGGTGAACGTCACGTGCCGCCTGGGATCGGTCTCCTTGTAGTCCCATAAAAACAGATCCACAAAGGGGTGCCATTCGAGGAACCGTTTCCTGGACCCGTACCCGCAGGTTTCAACACAGGTGTGGAACCCCTCGACCTTGGCGGCCCGCAGGAGTGCAAGCGAGAAACCGAACTGCGCCATGGGTTCGCCGCCGGACAGAGTCATCCCGCCGCCTGAGGTCTCGTAGAACGGTTTGTCGCGCACCACCATGGCCAGCACATCGGCAACCGTCAGCACCTTCCCGACCCTCTCCAGTGCCTGCGAGGGGCAGTCCGCCGCGCACGCACCGCACCGGATGCACGTCGTCCGCACCAGCACGTGCCGCCCGTCCTCCATCACATGCGCGCCCCGGGGACACGTCTTGAAACAAAAACCACACCCGATACATTGTGCCGGCACAAATGAGAGTTCAGACTCCTTCTCCAGCGACTCGGGATTATGGCACCACACGCAGCGCAAGGGACAACCCTTGAGAAACACGGTGGTGCGGATTCCCGGTCCGTCATGGATCGAGAAGCGCTGGATGTCGAAGACCGAACCCTTTGTCATCCCGTCTCTCCGTGCTCCGTCCGGGCAATGACACTGTCCTGAAGGGTTCGATCCAAACGGGTGAAATACTCGCTGAATCCACCGATGCGCACGACCAGGTCGCCGTGTTTCTCCGGTTCCCGCTGCGCGGCGAGCATGTCCTCCCGATTCAGTACCGACACCTGAATCTGCAGGCCGCCCAGAGTGAAGAACGTGCGGATGAGGTTGGCGCAGGCGGTCAACCCGGACGGTGTGGAGAGGAATTGCTTCTGGAAGCGGATGTTCAGAACGGGTGTGCCGATGGCGAGCGCCAGTGGCAGTTTGGCCACGGACCGGAGCATGGCGGTGGGCCCGTTGACATCGCACCCCGCAACCGGGCCGATCGAGTCCGCGATCACCTCTCGTGCCGGCCGTCCATCCGGCAGGGCGCCGACCCAGGAGCCGTACAAACCGTAGGTCGAAAACATGATGCACGACCCCACATAGCGTCCGCCGCGCGGTGTCTCATGCTGACCGAGTTCGCGCCAGACGAAATCCATGATTTCGCGGCCGGGATCGTCCACATAAGGATCATCGTTGCCGAATTTCGGGCAACGGGACAGTTTGCGCTGTGTTTCCTCATGCCCCGCGAAATCCGCCGCCAGCGCCGCCACCAGTTCAGGAGCGGTGACGGTGCGATCCTCGAAGACGCACTTGCGCACCGCGGACAACCCGTCCAGCAGGTTTGCCGTGCCCGCAACGTTCACCACCGCCCAGTTGTAACGCGCGCCACCAGCCTCGAACGACTTGCGGCGTTTGACGCAGTCGCGGGTGAAGAAAGTGCGGTAGAGTTTGGGGTCGCCCCGGGTGAATCGTTTTGCGAGCGCCTCCCGGTTCCGCGCGACGAACTCGTCGATGGCATACTGGATCTGCCGTTTCACCGCAGTCAGGAAGGAGGCGAAGTCCGTGAAGTCCTGAAACCGCCCGGTGTGGGGTCCCAACTGGCGACCTGACAACGAGTCGCGGCCATCGTGGAGCGCCAGTTCCAGCGCCTTGGCGAGATTGATGTTGCCTTCGAGGCTCCCCACATTCGAAAGACCTGAGATCATGGTTTCCGTACAACCGCCGAAGCCCACCTCGCGCGAGTCCTCGGCGGTCAAACCCAGATTCATGTCTTTGAGGGTTCGGACATACAGGTCGTCGTTGTACAACGCCGGACGTCCTGAGCCCTTGCGCAAGGCCTCGAGCGCTTCGATCAGACCCTCGGGTGGTGTTGCCCGGGTCAGGCGAAACGCCACGTTCGGCCGGCGGAACGTGTTTCGGGCGCAGGCGAGAATCACTTCACGTGTCAGAGCGTTGTAACCGTCGTGTCCGTCTGGCCGGTACCCGCCGATCTGCAGGTTCCAGCCGTTCAGGCGCTCGAAGTTTGCGAACAGTTCGTCCAGCAGCCGGCGCGCAAACTCCGGGGTCAGGGCGCCGGTTTTGATGTCGGCTTCGTACAATGGACCCAAGGCCTGATCAAGGCGACCGATGCTGTCACACCCGTCCAGAAGCCAGGCAAAATGCACCGCCAGCAGGCCCTGGAAAAACGTTGTGGAAGGTTTTAGAAAACAGGACTCGAAGCTGTCGGCCGTCCGCATCAATTCGATCCGCCGTTCACCCTGAGCCCTGTCGGCCGCTTTTCGGATCGCCTCCGCCGAACGCGCGTGAAACGTCCTCACCCCGATGGCGTAGTCCTTCAGTGCGGCCAGCAGGTTCTGTTCGGCGGGATCGGCTTGATCGCCTTGCGCCGCGACGGCAGCGATTTCAGCGTCCAGTTCCCGTTCCATCGCGTCGAACCCTTCATCGACCACACGCCGGATGTCCGGATTGGAGTGTGTGTACCCGCCGAAGTGCGGTAACTGGTTCTGCAGGTCCTCCACCAGCGCGTCGATGAAGGCCGCATGGTGGGGAAAAGATTGTTTCCGGTCCCTAGCGATATCGGGATTCACCCGCACGCCGCGGTGATGGTTGAAATCGCAGATCAGCGTCGTGGCGTACCAGATGCCGTGCGAGGCCCTGGTGCGGGGGGAGGGTAGCGGGTCATGCGGTAGAAGAAGCCGGTCGTCAGGTACCGCAATCGCCATGTTTTCGTACAGTCGCCGAAACGCAAACCCGTACGCCCGCGGCCACGGCAGACCCGCCCCTTCGCAGTACCCAAGAGCCATCCACTCGCCCAACTCGCGCAAAATCCTGTGTGTTTCGGGATCATTCTTGGCGACGTGCAATGTCATATGCGATTCCCTTTTCAAATGCGGATGGATGATCGGAAAACTCCTGGGGAGGGGTTACGAGGATGCAGACGGGCAACCAGTGAAATCAGCGGTGAGGCGCGCATTCATGGTTGATAAGATAACGGAAAGGACGCCGGAATGCAATCGCTGCACGCCTTTTTTCTGGAGTCAGGCTTGGGGTGGGTGTAAGTTGATTTTATGGCGCGCGTCGAACATGACCTGATTGGAGAGTTGGAACTTCCGGACTCGGCTCTCTATGGGATTCAGACCGAGAGAACCCGATTGAATTTCAACGCCGCCGGACGTCCCGTCCATTTCCAACTGATCCGTGCGCTGACCCAGGTCAAACTGGCGTGCGCCCTTGCCAACCGGGACTGTGGTTTCCTGGATTCCGACCTGGCCGCGGCCATCGCCGGGGCCTGTGAGGCCAATCGCCAAGGGACAAACAATTAGAATACTTGAAGTTGTTGCGCAACCGATTATATATTGTCTTTTATGAACACGACGATTTCTATCAGGGAAATGGCGGGGGCGGCAGGGGTCTCGAAATCAACGGTCTCCAGGGTGCTGGCGGGAAAGGGGAAAGAGAACCGGATTACCCCGGCGACGCAGGCCAGGGTTCGGACTGCCGCCATCCAACTTGGCTACCAGCCAAACCTGATCGCCCGGGATATGGCACTGGGTAAAGGAGTGTCGCTTACCCGGAGCCCGTGGAGGAACCTCAGACGGAGACGCCTCTATCCACTCCGTCGCCGGAACCAACGCCAGTGGATGAACAGACACCGGAGTCGGTGCCGACGCAAACCCTCGAACCGGTGGTGGTAACGGAACCGGTCGTAGTGGAGACGGCGGTCCCCCTGCCCGACCCGATTCCCGTCGCGGTCTCAGAGCCAGAGTCTGTACCGGTAACGCCGCCCGTGGCTGTGACTGAACCTATACCGGTGACCACGCCGGAGCCCGTGACGGTGATGACGCCAGTTACGCCCGAGCCGGAAGTCGCGCCGGAGGTCCAGGAGGAAGCGCCGGTGGTCACGTCAGTAGAGACCGTTACGGCACCGATGACATCGGTTGAGACGCCAGTGGCTGAGACGGCTGACGGCGAGGCAGCACAACCTACGGAACCTGTTGCGCAACCGAGTCAATATTGAGCGCCTGCGGTGAGGTTATTGGGTAATGGACGAGTGTTCAATCACCGATTCTTCTCGCTCGCCTATTTGGCGCGGTCAGCGTTACTGAATTCCACCGTATCAACCTGCCCGGACCGATATCGCCACTACTTGACGGGCACATGTCGGGAAGAACTATCCGACGCCAGTTTCTCAAGGGCAATCTGTTTCCCGGCAATCTGTTTCCCGTTTTTGGCAGTCTTTCATCGGACAGTTTTGTCTGGTGACCGAATAGTCACCGGATTGTGTACGGAACAGATTGCCTGGGTGTCCCTTACGTTTTTTTGTTAGGGGTTACCAGGATCTGCAGGTTACAAAGCGCCAAGGGTCTTCAATACAGCAAATGCCATCAGCCCCACCCCCACCAACCCGACCAACACTGACTCTCCTCCCAACAATCCCGCTCCCAGAATGAAGTATAGGACAACTCCACTGTTGAGCCAGTAACCAGTGGAATAACGGCCTTTGCGAATAGCAGCGAAACTCAGTAAACATCCAAAAACGAATCCAAAGATGAATTGAAGCACCCATCCCAGCCCGTCCGCTTTAGAACGGTTCATGGCAGTTTCTCGCCCTTCATTATCCAATCCAACCTCTCCTCGCCGACTACGCCTTCCCCAGAATGACAATAATGACCAGGTCGATGACAAAAAGCGCCACAATAGAACTTTCAAGAATGAGCATGAGCTTGTTGTTACCGTCCTGCTGCAACATGGTATAGAGGCCGTCCAACGTCCGTAACTTCTGCATGACGCTTTCTTCCCATTCGCGCAGATGAAAGCGTGCCGCGCACCCAAGATACACCCTCGCCAGATGCCAATCGCCAAAAAACTTGGAGATATTGGACAACTCATCCGCCATCTTGGTGATGTCCATCCGGATCTCACGCAACGCCCTCAGAACCCGGCTTCGCGCACCCGGCGCAAACACCCGCGCCGCCACCTCAACGTCGTCATAGGCCTTGTCCAACGCCCGGTCCAGCGTGTCGTCATACGCACGCAACTGGTCCAACTGCACATTGGCCAGTTCCATGACATATAGGGTGTCGCTGAATTCGCTGGGGTGATCCAGCACCAGGGCCGCATCCCAGTCAACCACCACAAGATCGTGCCTGTAGTAGGCGTATTGATACTGCAGCGTTTCCTGGACTTCCTGGTCGCTCAAACACGCCGGATCGGCCTCACCCACCAGCAAACCTGCCACGTGACGCCGGTTGGCTTCCAACCACCCATGGCTGTCCCCATCCCTCGGAAGCGGGGTCTCCACGCAATAGACCGTGTAGACCTCCGGATCGGATAA
>CAZHRU010000084.1:0-11485 GCA_964535015.1 uncultured Verrucomicrobiota bacterium
CACTCAATGCCCCAACTGCCCCTTCGATCAACACACTCTTGAACCGTTCCTCCCACAGTGTCCCCTTCCGGTTATTCCTGCGGTTATACGAGATGCTGGCCCGCTGTTTCAGCGTCTTCACAAACTCCGACAGGTTGTACATCCGGCAGGTATACTCCGCCTTCACCCGCTCCGCCGCTTCATGCTGACCATCCGCCCGCAACTTGCCCAGATGCTCAGTCAGCACATCCACCATGCCCCCACCGTACAGGCACTTGAGCCTCCTGATGAACTCCCCGTCGCCAACCGCCTGGCGCTCGGGCACATACACCAGGATATGCCAGTGGTTGGTCATCAGGGCATAGGTCAGGATCTGGACTCCAGAGAACCCCTCCACGGCCCTCATCAACTTCCGGAACCGTTCCTTCTCCTCCACTGTAAACACCATCCGCCGGTCCACCACCCGGGAGATGATGTGGTAATAAGCCGCCCCATCCTCAACAATCCTTGCCGTCCTCATAATATGCCTCCTCCAGAGTCGCGCAACCCCTCACCACCCCCGCACCGTCTCACCATGGCGGCATACTACTTATATAACGTGTTATCTGTCTACCACTTTCTCTGCTAATTGCCTGTCCCTAGTCCGGGGGAGGGAGAGGTGGGCAGTCCACGTCACCAACCGCCCCAAGCAAATAGTCCGCTTTTGGAAACTACGCGACGGGCGATACTTGCGCCCTTGCGCCCTTGATTTCGTCCACTTTTGCGCTACACTTGACCCCATGAAAATATCCGGTGCGGTCGCCTGAGCCTTCCGGCAGACAAACGAATTTGCCCGGCACACGACAGCGCCGCGCATGGCAGACTCGCAAGAGCGACACCATGGCGCCGGAAACTCAAGGGAATGGAACATGAAGTCATATTCAATAACACTGATACTGCTTACCTTGACTGGATGCGCAAGTATTCATCATGTCACACCCAAACGCTTTCAAATCGAAACCAACATAATGCAAACCTTCCATTGGTCGGAGTACATTGGCGAAGCAGATGGTAATGCGTACCTCCTGCGCAAGTCCGCTCCGCTCATGGGAAAAAACTGGAATAGCGAAATCCTTTACACAGAAACGGAAGGACTTAGCCTGGAGTGTTTGAAACAACTTCAGGAAACCAAGAAACAGAGAACTTCGAACAAAGCACCGGCGACGCGATAACCCTCGCACCTTAATGCCGGCGTTCGGCGAAAGAGACAGACACCGAATGACCAACGAACATATCGCCCTGCTCTCTCTGGCAATCCTTGTCATCGGGTTTCTCTACTCGTCGGTCGGCCACGCTGGCGCATCAGGTTACATCGCCGCCATGTCGCTATTCAGCCTCGAACCGGCGTTCATCAAGCCCACTGCCTTGCTCCTCAATATCGTCGTTGCCGCCATTACTGCCTGGCAGTTTTACAGGGCCGGTCACTTTTCATGGCGACTCTTCTGGCCGTTTGCCGTTCTCGCCGTGCCCTTCGCCTTTGTTGGCGGCTATGTCAACCTGCCAACGCACTATTTCAAAATGATGATCGGCGTTATCCTCTTGTTCTCGGCTTACCGCTTCCTTGCCCGGCCTTCACCCGATGCCGTCACATCGCCACCGAAGACATCCGTCGCGGTCGTAACGGGCGGATGCCTTGGGTTTCTGTCGGGACTCACGGGAACCGGCGGTGGTATATTCCTAACCCCCCTCCTGCTCTTCAAGCGATGGGCTTCCATAAAAACGGCCGCCGCGGTTTCTGCACTCTTCATCCTCGTGAACTCGGGAGCTGGCCTCCTGGGTAACGTGGCCAGTACAAGGCATATTCCTTCATTCGGATGGCTGCTGTCCGCGTCCGCAATGGCCGGTGGCGCTCTCGGATCATACTATGGAAGCCGCCGGTTCAACCACACCACCGTCAAACGAATGCTCGCCATCGTACTCCTGATCGCCGGAGCCAAACTGATCCTGACGGAATAGAAGGGTCCAAACCGCCGCCTGCATCTAGCGTTTGCCTTCTGGGCTCCTCCACCATCACCCTGCCCAAATCCGGTTTATCCTTGAGCCAACTCCTCTTCACCAGTATATTTTCCCGTGGAAGAGGTAACTCACCGTCATGTCGTCTCAATCACTTCAACTTTCACAGGAACAACGCCTCCACATGGTGCTGGCCCCGCAGTTGCGCCAGTCCCTGGAAATGCTACAGGCCCCCGTCCTTGAATTGCGCGCCATGATCCGCGCCGAAATGGACAGCAACCCGACCTTGGAGGAGATATCCCCCGAGACTACCCAGATTGAACTGGAACAGGGCGTGTCTCCTTCGGAGGACCAGAAGGCCCTCGATTTCCGCAAGGAATTCGAGATCCTCTCCCGTCTGGATGACGAGTGGCGCGACTATTTCTTCCAGGAGAAGGAAGGACGCCCCTACTCCTCCGATGCCTCCGAAAAACGTAATTACATGATGGATTCCATCACCCAGGGAGAGTCCCTTCAGGAACACCTCCTGAAACAACTCTCCTTCGCCGAAATCAGCGACGACGACCGCTCCTTGGGCGAAGTGATTATCGGAAGCATCAATGACGATGGTTATCTCACCACGCCTATCGAGGAACTGGCAGCCTCTTCTGGCGCTGACGCCCATCACATGCAGGATATCCTCGCCGTCATTCACGACTTCGATCCGCCGGGCGTCGGGTCCCGCGATCTGCGCGATTGCCTGCAAATCCAACTCGAACGCCTCGGCAAGTCCGATAGCCTCGCCGGCAGGATTGTGACAAACCACCTGGACCGCCTGGCGGCCCGCAAAATACAGGATATCGCGCGGATCCTCAAGGCTCCCGTGGAGGATGTCGAGGCCGCCGCCACGTTCATCGCCACCCTGGAACCAAAACCCGGACGCGCCTACAGCCTGGATGTGTCCACCTACATCACTCCGGAAGTCGTTGTCCAACGTGTGGATGCTCGTTATCTGGTCATCATGAACGACGACGATCTGCCGCGCCTCCGCATCAGTAAGCATTACCGCTCCCTGATGCACGACCTATCCACCAAAAAGGACGTCAAGGACTACATCGAGGAACGTGTCCGTTCCAGCGCCTTCCTGATCAAGAGCATCCACCAGCGCCAGCAAACCATCTACAAGATCGCCACCCAGATCGTGCGTGTGCAAACGGATTTCCTGGACCACGGCATCTCGCACCTGAGGCCCCTGACCATGGTGGAGGTCGCCTCGGCCGTCGGCCTGCACGAAACCACCATCAGCCGCGCCGTCGCGGGCAAACACATGCAGACCCCCCAGGGCGTCTTCGACATGAAGTTCTTCTTCACCCCGGGCCTCACCACCCACGACGGCAGCGTGGTCTCCAATAAGACGGTCAAAGACGCCATCGCCACTCTCGTCGCGGGAGAAGATACGGCCAACCCCCTTTCAGACCAGGAAATTCTGGAGGTTCTCACAAAACGCGGTATCAACATCGCCCGTCGCACGGTGGCCAAGTACCGCATTGCCCTCAAGATTGCCCCCTCGCACATGCGCAAGAAATACGGGTAATCCGTATGTGGGTTTCGGATCCCAACATTCAATCGCGACTCAGAGAACGCCTGCTCCCCTCACCATCGTCCACCCGTCCCACCTTCATCCCGGATCTGCCGCCATCCGCCGAGGCTTGGATCGCATGGGAGCTACTCGGCCTTTCCGGCCAAACCGTTGTGTGGGTCGCCGACGGCCCCCGCACGCTTGAGTCGGGGTTCCGCAACCTCCTCACCCTATGCCCGCCCGGCATGCCTCCACCCCTCCTCTTCCCCAGTTGGGAAGTCATCCCCGGCGAACGCTCCGCGCCACCGGAACAAAGCACAACCGGGTTGCGCCTGGAAACACTCGACGCCCTGGGCGGCAACACTCCGCGGCTGGTGGCAACCTGCGGTCAGGCATTGATGGAACTATCCCTCTCTCAACGCGCCTTCCAGTCGCACCGGCGATCACTCCAACCCGGCGACACCAGCGACCCTTCTGATCTGGCCTCGCACCTGGAATCCGCCGGTTATTCCTTCGGCCCCGAAGTTCAGGCCCCCGGCGAGGCCTCCCTGCGCGGCGGCATCCTCGATGTCTGGCCCCTCCCGTCAATCCACCCGCTCCGAATTGAGTTCTTCGGCAACACCGTCGAGACCATCCGCTATTTCAACCCCTTGGAACAACATTCGATTTCCCCCGTCGAGTCTGCCCAACTACCCCCGCCGGCCGAATGGCGCCTCATGCGCACCAACGCCGGTAACCGGGCGCCATTCCTCGATGCCATCCCGGCCAACGCCACGATCATCTGGTCGGACCTCGATACCATTCTCCAGCACACCGGCATCTATGAGGCCACCTTGCGTGAATCCAAAACCACCGGATTCACAACCTCCTTCACCGCCATTCAGGCGACCCTGTTCTCCCGACCGGCATCCCGCCAGATCTTTATCCGGTCGCGTCCCAACGAACCCTGCGACACCTTGGATACCGGCATCGAACCTGTCCAGCCAGTCGTTTCCGTCCCCGGACGCCACGCCCTGCACCCCGATCTCCTGGAAAGCGCCCGCCAACGCTTCCTGCAAACCATCCCCGACCTCGCGGGCCACGATGCCCCCGTCTCCATCTTCTTCGACACCCAGGGAACCTGTGATCGCTTCACCGAACTGTACGGCCCCTTGCTGAACGCCTCCCATGCCCGTATTGAGATCGGCCCGCTCACCGGCGGATTCATCTCCCATGACCCCAAATTCGTCGTCGTGGCCGAACCCGACCTGTACGGACGCAAACTACAGCGAAAACGATCTCTCGCCAGCCGCCAGCCCCCCGCCACCGGCACACGCGTGAGCGACTGGACCGACATGGAACCCGGCGACCTCGTCGTCCATATCGGCCATGGCGTCGGCCGCTATCTCGGACTGCGCGAAATCACCGTCGCCGGGCAACTTCAGGAAACCCTGGCCATCGAATACGCCGAAGGCGCCAAACTGTACGTGCCCGTTGCACAATCCCACCTGTTGACGCGCTACATTGGCGTCGGCAAACGCTCCACCCCTCTGCATCACCTTGGCGGCAAACGGTGGAGTCGCGAGAAACAGGCTGCCGAATCCGCCGTGCAGGACCTCGCCGGCAGCCTGCTCGAAACCCAGGCCGCCCGCGATGCCCAGGCGGGATTCGCCCATCCGCACGACACCCCCTGGCAACATGAACTGGAGACCGCGTTCCCCTACCAGGAAACCGATGACCAGGAGTCCGCCATCCGGGAAGTAAAACACGACATGGAAACACCGCGCCCCATGGACCGCCTGCTCTGCGGCGACGCCGGCTACGGGAAAACCGAAGTCGCCGTTCGGGCCGCCTTCAAATGCGTCATGTCCGGGAAACAGGTGGCCGTCCTGGTCCCCACCACGGTCCTCGCCCAACAGCATTTCCAGACCTTCACCGAACGCATCGCCCCTTTCCCCGTCCGCATCGAAATGCTCAGCCGGTTCGGCACCCGCGGGGAGAACAGCGCGATTGTCGCCGGCCTGGCCGATGGAACCGTCGATGTGGTCATTGGAACCCACGCACTCCTCCATCCGACCATCGCGTTCAAGGATCTCGGATTGGTCATCATCGACGAGGAACAGCGCTTCGGCGTCCTCCACAAGGAACGATTCAAACACATCCGCCGTATGGTGGATGTTCTGACCCTCACCGCCACCCCCATCCCAAGAACCCTTTACATGAGTCTCACCGGCGCCCGCGACTTGAGCACCATCCAGACCCCACCCCAGGATCGCCTCGCCGTGGAAACCATCGTGAACCCAGCCGCCGATCACATCATCCGCGAAGCCATCCTCCGGGAGTTGAACCGCGAGGGACAGGTCTTCTTCCTCCATAACCGCGTCCGCACCATCGCCCGGCTCCAGGACCACCTGCAACGCCTGATCCCGGAAGCCTCCATCGAAATCGCCCACGGCCAGATGCCGCCCGGCGTCCTCTCGGACGTCATGCGCCGGTTCGCCGCCAATGAGTTTGATGTCCTGCTCTGCACCACCATCATCGAAAGCGGCGTCGATATCCCCAATGCCAACACCATCCTCATTGACCGCGCCGACCGGTTCGGCCTTGCGGAACTTTATCAACTCCGGGGTCGCGTCGGCCGCTCCAAACACAAGGCCTACGCCTATATGCTCCTCCCCACCCACGCCCATATTGACCCGCTCGCCCGGCGCCGTATCCAGGCCATCAAACAATACTCCGGTGCCGGCGCCGGTTTTCGCCTCGCCATGCGCGACCTCGAAATCCGAGGCGCCGGAAACCTCCTGGGCGCGGAACAGAGCGGCCACATCGCCGCCGTGGGGTTCGGCCTCTACTGCCAACTCCTGCGCCGCACGATCGCTCAAAAGAAAGGCGAACCCCTCCCACCTGTCATCGACGTGGATGTCATCCTCGATTTCATCAGCCTCTCTCCCTCCGATGCCGGCGCACAGCATGTCGCGATCATCCCCGCCTCATACATCGAGGATGAACGCCTCCGCGTCAGCATGTACCGGCGGATGGCTGAGACCGGATTTGTGAAGGAAGTCCGCTCCCTGCGCAGAACATTCCGCGACCGGTTCGGACCCATCCCGCCCGAATGCAATCGCCTCCTGAAACTCGCGGAACTTCGCATCCTGGCCGCCGAACACGGCATCGCTTCAGTCCAGGTGGAGGATAGCAAGATCATGCTGAAACGCGGTGAAGACTACCTGATGCACGAAAGCCGGTTCCCGCGCCTTACGTCAGGATCCCCCGACACCCGGCTTGACGAACTCCTGGCCTACGTCCGGAGAATGAACACGTAGGGGTTGCTGCTGCCGCTTGGCCTCGAAAAGCGCAATGGCCGCCGCCACCCCCGCATTCAGGGAACCCACCCGCCCGTACATCGGAATCCGGATCAACACGTCGCACAGATCATGAATAAGCCGGCTAAGCCCCTCATCCTCACCCCCCACCACCAACGCCAATGACCCCGATAAGTCCGCCGCATAATACAAGGTCGCCCCGCCACCCCCCTCCAACCCCGCCACCCTCACCCCGTCCTCCTTGAGATCACGCACCACATTCCCGAGATTGCTGACCAAGGCCACCTGCATGTACTCCGCCGCCCCGGCGGAGGCTCGCACCACCGCCGGAGTCACCGCCACCGCCCTATGCTGGGGAATCACAACGCCATCCACCCCGGCCACATCCGCCGATCGCAACATGGATCCAAGGTTCTGCGGATCCTGAACATGATCCGCCAGCAGGAACAACGAAGGTCGCGTTCGGCCGCGTGCCTCCTCCCTCAGCGCATGCCAGTCCGCGTACGGATACTCGGAGACTTCCGCCGCCACCCCCTGATGATTGCCATTGTGACACAGACAGTCCATGTCCCGCAGATACATGGGTTCAATGTTGATCGCCGCCTTCTCCGCCATCTTCTCCAGCCGGACAATCATCGCCGCCGACCGCCGGACATTGTCCGCCATCAACAGTCGCTTGACACTCCGCCGACCCGCCCGTAGCATCTCGATCACCGGTTGCCGCCCGAAAACAATCTCATGCGTCGTCATCGTCACCTTCTTGTCCTCAATTTCCTGAACCCCAGTGTGTCCTCCACCTCAACACCTTGTCAACCCATGAAACTCATTACCCAGCTCCGCCGTTATCTGACCGTCGGCATTGGCGCGGCAATCACTGACTTCTGCCTCTATGGCGCTCTGATCCGGTTCGGCGGTTTGTCGCCGTTGATCGCCAACCTTATCAGCCGTCCTGCCGGCGGATTGGTCAGTTTTACAGGAAACAAGGTCTGGACGTTCCAACGGAACCAACTGTCGGGAACCGCCTCACAATTTGCCCGTTTCTGGATCCTCTGGATCGGCGCCTATGCCGCTTCAGAGGCGCTGGTGTGGGTCCTGAACCGCCGTCTGGAGTGGGGCCCCCTCATGACCAAGGCGGGCGCCGAGGCGATTGTGTGCAGTGGCGTGTTCCTCGCCCACCGGTTCTGGACCTTCAGCGACCGCCGTCGCCGCGGGTAACACCCCTCCCACCGTACTATCCCTCATCACCACCCGCACCGACCCCAACGCCAACTCATAGTCCATAACCAGCGGAACCAGCGCATTGATCGGCGCCGTCACGGCCGCCTGCTTCAGTCCGTCATCACCCACCGCCGTCGCCAGATACGAGAAGGGTACACCCCAGGCATGAAACTCCCTCGCCCGCGCCACACTCCCCCGCTCCATCGCCGTCGCGACGTGTAACGACTCAAACCGCCGCCGGTTCAGGCAAACTGGACTCTTCGCAGGATTGGTCAGTAACATCAACTTGACCACCTGTCCGTTCAGATTGACCGCGATCTTCCCGGCATCCGCAGACACCATGGCCGACTCGTCCTCCTCATACCGTGCCTTCAAAAAGGTCATGATCCCGCCAATCTTGCGACTGAGTTGAAAGATGGCTTCGGGCGATGAGAGATTCGTACTGAGACTCCCGGTAACAAGATTCAACCCAACATAGTCCAGGGTCCCGGACTGGGTGTCATAGCACGAAACGGTCCTGACGGTCGAACTTCTGCCAAACATGGGATTCAAACGCTCATCCGCCTCCTTGGCAAATACCAGGGCATTCATACTGGGGATCTCCAGCACCGCCACCATCCGATCATTGATCCGCGAACGTCCGCCCTCCCCCCGGAGGCAATCCTTGGACTGCACCCGCACATCAATAAGAGCTACCGGTATCTCGTTGCCCGAAACCCGCTGTTTCCACTTACCGGTTGAGGCCACCAACTCCATCCGCCCAAGAAACCCCAATTCCATACCCAGGAACCGGTAGGTAATGTCGTAACTCATGCGGATCGGCGCGGTCTCCCGATGAAAACGTTTCTCCATCTCCTCAATCGATTCCACCCCGGATACCACACCCGCCAGCAACACCACCCCGAAGCCAATCAAACCGACCATCCACTGTCTATTGTTTCGCACTGTCACGTCCATAGTCCATAGTCCCTCGTCCCTAATCCCTAGTCAGTAGTCCGTAGTCAGTAGTCCGTAGTCCGTAGCCCCCCCCTACCGCCGCTTCCGCCTGCCCTGACCTTGCTGACCCTTCGCGTCCCCGTTCCGCTTGCCGGCCTCTGCTGCCTTCGCCGGAACAAAATCAATACGCCTCTTGTCGAAATCCACCCGCCCCGCGAAAACACGCATCCGCGTCCCGACTTTGTAGATGTCCTTTCCAACCCGCAATGCCTTGGCGCCCTGATCAAACCTTACGAAGGTCTCGGACAAGGTGGACACATGCACCAGTCCCTGGACGTCCAGATCATCCAGTTCCACAAAAAGCCCGAAGTTAGCCACCTTCACCACCACCGCCTCGTAGACCAGCGGCTTGCCCGCCTCAACTTGCTGGGCAAGAAACCGGTACTTCTTGATCTCCATCAGATCCCGCTCGGCCTGTTCCGCCGACTGCTCGGTCTCCGAACAATGCAACGCCATACGCTCCAGTTCATCAGGTTTATACGGCGTCGCCCGCTTCTCAAGCACCGCCGCCAACAACCGGTGAATTACCAGATCGGGGTACCGGCGGATGGGCGATGTAAAATGCGCATAGTACTTCTTGGCCAAGCCGAAATGCCCGCCTTCCTTGGACGAGTAGACCGCCCGCTTCATGCTCCGCAGGATGGCCATCTGCGCACTGTGGGCCAGCGGCGTGTCCTTGATCCGTCGCACAAACTGCATCAGGTTCCCACGTTGACGGAGGTCGCCCGGCTGATAACCCATATCCTTGAGTTCTTCCCTCAGCAACTGCAACTTGTCCGCGGCGGGCGGCTCATGCAACCGGTGGATCAGCCGAACCCCGCGGTGACTCAACTCCCGATCAACCGCCTCATTGGCCGCCACCATGCACTCCTCGATCATCTGATGCGAGATGTCGTTGATAACCGGCCGGATGTCTTCAATCATGCCGTCCTTGCCGATCACAATCTGGCTTTCCGGCAGATCAATGTTCAACGCATCCTGCTGCATACGCAACTGCCGCAGTTGCATAGCCAGCCCGCACACATCCTTGATCAGCCCCATCACCTCGTTCGATACACTTTCCTCACGGCAACGCATCCCGTCCGGCGTCTCAATCACCGCCAACGCCTGCTCGTAGGTCAACCGCAACTTCGAGTGAATGACGCTGCGCTCACATCGCGACCGCACCATCCGTCCGGCACTGTCGAACGTCATGAATACCGAGAACGTCAGGCGATCCTGACCCGGCTTCAGACTGCAAAGTCCGTTGGACAGTTCCTCCGGCAACATCGGAATCACCTTGTCCGGTAGATACACGCTGTTGCCTCGCTCAAGGGCCTCCCGATCCAAGGCGTTGCCAGGCGTCACAAAGTGACTGACGTCGGCAATATGAACCCCCAAAACCCGCAACCCTTCCGAATCCTTCTCTAACGACAGGGCATCATCAAAATCCTTGGCCGTCACCGGATCCACGGTGAATATGAACCTGTTCCTCAAATCAAGCCGTTTGCCATGCTCCGTCAACCGGGTCGCGGCCTTCCCCGCCTCATGCATGATCTCCTCGGGAAAGGACTCCGGCAGATCGTAGTTGCGCATGACCGCCAACGTGTCCAGCGAGGGATTGTCCGCAGGCCCGATAACCTCAATGATGTCAGCCTCAGGATTGACATGGCGGTTCTCCCAGTTCGTGAACTGGATCACCACACGGTCATTCAGGTTGGCGCCCTTGGCTTCCGGCACGTAGAAATCCTGCTGGTAGGCGGGGTCCATCGGCACCACATAGAGGAATTTTCCAGTGCTCCGCAAGGTCCCCACCACCACTCGGGTCGCCCGCTCTACCAGCCTGATGATCTGTCCGTGGCGCTGCCATTCGGGGACCCCGCTCCGGGGCGGCTCCAGACGAACCACAACCAAATCCCCCGGCAGGGCCGTTCCCATCGTCCCACGGTCAATCTTGACCGCAAACTCAACTCCCGTGTCCGTTAGATACCCGTCTCCCGATCGCTTGATTTCCAGCCGCCCAGTCACCAGATCGGCCGCCGCACCCAGCGTGTATCGTGTCTTGCGGATGACCACAATCTCGCCGTTACCCACCATCTGATGCAGGAGTTGCATCAGGGCCTTCTGACCGGCGCCGCGCAGGTTCAGGGCGTCTGCCAGTTCCCCGGCCGTCATCGGCACGTATTCCGGGCGCCGCAACAATTCAAGCAGGGTCGCGTGGTCGATTTGGTTTGCCGTCCGTCGTTTTGCCATAGTCATCTTCTTGTAACTCATCCTTCCCTTGACTTCAGCCGGGGATCCAACGCGTCACGTAACGCGTCGCCCACCAGGTTGAAGGCCAATACCACGGCCAGAATCGCCACCGTGACAGCGGTCATCTCCCACCAAACCCCCTGCCACAGGCGAAGACGGGCATTGCTGACCATCACCCCCCACGACGGTTCCCCCTGCACCCCGATTC
>CAZHRU010000085.1:0-11270 GCA_964535015.1 uncultured Verrucomicrobiota bacterium
GTGGCCGAGAGCAGGAGTCCATTGACCTGGTTCTGCTGGGACCAGAGGCGGTAGGTGTAGAACTTGAGGAGTTTCCAGAGCACCTTCTTCAGCGGGACAAGAATCAGGCCGGCGCTCCGGCGGCGCTCGCGGATTTCAAAGTCATTAATATCCACGAAGACCGCCTCGCGAAGGCTCTCCATGTAGATCTCGAAGAAATTCTCGTTTTTCTTCAGGTTGACGAGGTTAAAACGTTCAGCGCGTGCCAGTTGGGCACCGTTATAAGCGCCGGACTGCATCTTGGCGTCCACAGTCTCGCGGATGGTGGCCACCAACTTGGCGACATCAACGGTATTGGCGCCGACGGTAATGGATTCATCACTCATTGCGTTTTTGCGGGCGTCGATCCGCGGCGCCCGCCCCGTGGTTTGTGATTTTCGGGGAGGTGGTTACTTGATTACCTCGTAGGACAGCATGGGTGCGCCCTTCTTGACGGGCTTGCCGTGTTCGACGAGGGCCTTGATGATGCGGCAGTTGCAGGGGGCCTTGATCTCGTTAAAGAGTTTCATGGCTTCCACGATGCAGACGGTGTCGCCGGCCTTCACTTCGGCGCCGTTCTCGGCGAAGATGGGTTTACCGGGGCCGGAAGAGCGATAGAACGTGCCGTTCAGCGGGGCATCGATCGTCGGTCCGGTGGCTACTGCCTTCTCGGCGGGTTTGGCGGCAGGCGCAGGTGCGGCGGCGGGGGTGCCTGCGGGTGCGGCGGCCGGGGTACTCACTTGAGCGGCGGGTGCGGCGGAGGCAGGGCCGGAGGTCATGCCGTGCGCATTGATGCTGATTGAGCCGCCCGCATGCTGGATGGTGAGTTGCGAGAAGTTCAAATCGCGCACTTTCCCCAGGAGTTGCTCGATCGACTGATAGTCCGTCGGTGCGAGGAAGGGGCGTGGTGCCGAGGGTTGGGCGACCACTTCCGCTTCCTGCTTCTGCAGTTCCAAGTCGGCGGGAATGGGGGGGCGCTGATCCGGGGCCAGGGCGCGCCACTTGAAGTAGTCCAAGGCCACTTCGGGGAAGAGGCAGAAGGAAAGGATATCCTCCTCCTTCTTGATCAGTTTCGGATCCACGCCGTCGGTGGCGGTGGGCAACATGGGTGCCAGAAGATCGGCCGGACGGCAGGTAATCGGGTGTTCGTCGCCCAGGATCTTCTCGCGGACGGCGGGGTCGATAGGGGCGGGGGACTGGCCGTAGAGGCCCTTGACGTAATCCTTGACCTCCTTGGAGACCAATTCGTAGCGTTCGCCGGCCAGGACGTTCATAACGGCCTGAATGCCGATGATCTGGCTGGTGGGGGTCACCAGGGGAGGGAATCCCAGGTCGGCGCGGACGCGGGGGAGTTCCTCGAACACCTGATCGATTTTGTCCAGGGCGTTCTGCTGGGCGAGTTGGCCGCGCAGGTTGGAGATCATGCCGCCGGGGATATGATGGAGAAGGACCTCGGGGTCGATGATGTTGTCGACCCGGTGATGGGTCAACTGGCGTTTGGGAGCCAGTTCGGTGAAGTACTTGCAGACCGTGCGGAGGGCATCCTGGTCGAGATTGGCGTGGTAGGTCGTCTCGGCAAAGATTGCCAGCATGGTTTCCACGGGGGGCTGGGACGAGTATCCGGCCATGGGGGAGATAGCGCAGTCAATGGCGCCAGCGCCGGCCCGGACGGCCTCAACATAACTTGAGGAGGCCATTCCGCTGGTCGTGTGGGAATGGACCTGGATCGGGACCTTGGTTTCGCGGATCAGGGCGGACACGAGTCGTTCGGCGGAGATGGGCGAGAGGATACCCGCCATGTCCTTGATACACAGCGAATCGATGCCCATGGCGATCTGTTCCTTGGCGATGCCGACGTAGGCGTCAACCGTATGAACGGGGCTGACGGTATAGCTGATGGTGCCCTGGGCATGGCCGCCGTATTTCTTGACGAACTTGATGGCTTTCTCGAGGTTCCGGGTGTCGTTCAGGGCGTCAAAGATACGGAAGATATCGACGCCGTTCTCGCAGGCGAGGGCGATGAACCGTTCGAGGATGTCATCGGGGTAGTTCTTGTAGCCGAGAATATTCTGACCCCGCAGGAGCATCTGCAGGGGGGTCTTTTTGGCGCGGCTCTTGATCATGCGCAGGCGTTCCCAGGGATCCTCACGCAGGAAACGGAGGCAGACGTCGAACGTGGCGCCACCCCAGACTTCGAGGGAGTAGTAGCCGACGTTATCCACGACATCGATGATCTTCATGATGTCGTCGGTCCGCATCCGGGTGGCCCACAGCGACTGGTGGGCGTCACGGAGCGAGGTGTCCGTAATCCGCAAGGGGATGCGATTCTTGATAATGGGGGTAGCGTTTTCCGATGAAGCCGTTTTTTTTCTGGGCATTGAGGTTCCTTTCGCTGACGTTACTTGAATCGACCCATGGCGGCGAACTTGTCGAACCGCCGTTTGACGAGTTTACTTCCTGTGGTCCCGTGCAAGGCCTTCAGGTGTTTGACGAGAACTTTTTTCACAGAGTTCATGGTGGCGGGATAATCGCGATGGGCGCCGCCGACGGGTTCAGGGATGATTTCGTCTATGATTTTAAGGGAAAGCAGTGATTTGGCGGTGATTTTGAGTGCGTTGGCGGCTTCGGGCGCCTTCGAGCCATCGCGCCAGAGGATAGAGGCGCACCCTTCCGGAGAAATCACCGAATAGACGGCATTGGAGAGCATCAGGATGGTGTCGCCGACGCCGATGCCGATGGCGCCGCCGCTACCGCCTTCGCCGGTGACGAGGGCGATAATGGGGGTATGCAGGGATGCCATATCGAGGAGATTGCGGGCGATGGCTTCCGCCTGGCCCCGTTCCTCGGCGTCGGCGCCCGGGAAGGCTCCGGGGGTGTCGATCAGGGAGACCACCGGGAGGCGGTATTTCTCGGCCAGTTTCATCAGGCGCATGGCCTTGCGGTAGCCCTCCGGGCAGGCCTGGCCGAAGTTGCACTTGATCTTCTCCTCGAGGTTCTTGCCCTTCTGGTGGCCGATCAGGACGACGCGGTGGCCTTCGATGGTCGCCAAGCCGCCGATCATGCCGTGGTCGTCGCCGAACAGGCGGTCGCCGTGCAGTTCGATGAATTCGGAACAGAGGCCGGCGATGAAGTCACGGATGAGGGGCCGTTCGGGATGGCGGGCGACCTGGACGGTCTGCCAAGGGGTCAACGTTGAATAGATTTCCTTCAGTTGAGTCTGGATTTCAAGTTCCAGTTTCTTGATATCCGCCAGAATCGGTGCGGAAGGCTCCGGGTGCTGGCTTTTCAGGGCGGCGATTTTTGCCTCGATATCGCTGATGGGTTTTTCAAACTCCAGATTCATCATTGGTTATCCCTTCCGAAAACAGTGTGTGACAGGTTCGGTGTATCCGTCCAGTGTCTACCGGGTACAGTACTTCAATATCCTGTACAGTGTGTCGCGCATATCCTTACGGGGCACGATCAGGTCCACGAAGCCGTGGTCGAGCAGATACTCGGCGGTCTGGAAGCTGTCGGGAAGCTTCTGTTTGATGGTTTCCTCGATGACGCGGCGGCCGGCAAATCCGATCAGTGCCTTGGGTTCGGCGATGTGGATGTCGCCCACCATGGCAAAACTGGCCGAAACGCCGCCGGTGGTTGGATCGGTCATGACGGAGATATAGGGGATATTATGCTCCCGCAGCCGGGCAAGCACTGCGCAGGTTTTCGGCATTTGCATCAGGGAAACGATACCTTCATGCATGCGGGCGCCCCCGGAGGCCGAAAAGACGATAAAGGGCTGGCGATGTTTGACGGCGTAAAGGCCGGCCTGAAGGAACTTTTCGCCGGTTCCGCTGGCCAGACTGCCCCCCAGGAAGCGGAAGTCCATGATGGCCACGGTGACCTTGATTCTGTTCAATTTCCCGGTACCGGTGACGATGGACTCCTTCAAGCCCGTCTTTTCGCAGGTTTCGGCCGCCTTTTCGGCATAACTGCCCTTGGCGTCGGAGAATTTCAGCGGGTCATTGAAGGAAATACGCCCGGCGATTTCGCTGAAAGACTTGGGGTCCAACAGGATATCAACGCGTTCCTTCCAAGTCAGGCGTTCGTGGTGATTGCATTGACTGCAGACCTTGAACTCTTTTTCCCAGTCTGCCTTGTACAGATGGGCCTTGCAAGACGGGCACTGTATCCAGATATCGTCCTTCGATTCTGGCTTGGCGTCCGTTGTTTGTTTCTTTGTAAACCAACCCATGGGCGGCAGTGCCTCCTGTGTGGTGAAGATCCTATGATCGTTTCAATGGAGGGATTGGTATCACGAGGTTGCCGGCCAGTTCAAGAAGAAATGAGGGACTTGGCGTACCCCCCTCCCGCGAATCCTTGGCAAAGTATATGGACGACGGTGCCGCCGGACTGATGCACGCCTGCCGATTCGCATGGTTTACCGGCTTCGCAGGAATGGTCAAGCGGCCAGTTACCATGAACGCGCCCGTCGGGTTCTGTCCGTCCGACACATTTTATCCCTCCTGCGGCCTCGGTAAGCGTTTGATACCGTCGGGTTGCGGTGTATACGGAGCAAAAGGGCATGAAAACGAACGATCATGCTTGCGGGAATAAGCGAACCGTGCGATTGTTCCAATGTCCTTATGGAATATATCCAATGGTTCCACGAGGGCATGGGTGCGGTGCACTCTGTGTGCCGCAGGTATTTGGGTTGGTCGGGCCGCCATCCAGTTCGCATGCGCAATGCGTGCAAGAAGGATGGTTTGTTATGCAGGACCAGAAACAAGTCTGCCCCGGCGGAACAGGTGTTTTCGTTCGCCTCTATTGGCTCCTTTTGGGAAACGCGCTCCTTTTCTTCATTCTCTTTTTCATGTTTGAGAAACGGCCGCCGTTGCCGTCCCTGCTCGACGTTGTATACTTCGTCGTGGTCGCGTCTCTTATCCTTGCGCGTTATATCGACATTCGCTTCCTTAACGGGGAAACTGGAGCAGGTACTCCGGCCACGATGACCAACTGGCGACGTTACACGGTGCTGGTAGGTTCAGTGGGGTGCGGTGTTTGGCTCTTGGTCCGTGTGCTTCCGCATTTCCTAAAGTAGGAGTCATGATGGCACAGACACGAGATGAACCGCGGCAGGCCGCCCGTGTTTTCAATGAATGTTTGAAACAATCGCAACGGAAGGAACGATTGCATGCAGTGGATGTTTGAAGGCATGGTTATTCTCGTCATGTTAGTGGTGAACGCCATCTTCGCGGCTTACGAAATGGCATTGGCGTCCGTGTCTCGTGCGCGATTGGAGGCGTTGGCGCAGTTGAACCGTCGTGGCGCCCATTCCGCTATCCAGATGAAGAGCCGACTCGAAAGGAGTCTGGCTGTGGTTCAAGTTGGTATTACACTGGCCGGAGCCATTGCTGCGGCGACGGGGGGCGCGGGCGTGGATGAGTATCTTGTCCCCGTGCTTTCGCGAACCTTGGGCCTTACCGATCGGGTCGCCGAATTCCTGGGGGTGACCCTCCTTGTCATTCCTCTCAGTGCGTTGACCATTGTTTTCGCCGAACTGGTGCCGAAAATGTTCGCGATTAAGAACAAGGAATTCGTGACACTCGCGTTGTCCCCGGTGATGAGGGGGGTGTCCTATGTGATTTATCCCGCCATCTTTCTGCTCGAGACGATCGTCAAACACATCATCCATCAGGGGGAAAGGAAAGGAATCGTTCCGACGGCGCTTGCCGATGAGAAGGTGGGGCTTGTGGAATTGAGAGCGGCCGCTTCGCTCGCGAGATCGTCACGTCTCATCGGGGCCTTGGAGGAGCAGATTGTCCACGCCGCCGCGCGGCTTTCGGTGCGGACCGTCCGTGAGGTCATGACGCCGATCAGCGAGATCGCCACCATTCCCCAATGTGCATCTCTGGCCGATGCCCTCATCCGCGCCCACATTCACATGCACACCCGCTACCCGACATGCGCGGAAGAAGCAAACCCACAGACCATTACCGGTTACGTCAATTTCAAGGATATCATTGCCACGATGAAGACCAGTCCACACGAAGCTGGACTGAGGAGCATCATCCGTCCCATCAAGAGAATAGACGAGTACACCTCCTTGTCGCAGGCGTTGGAGCAGATGATTCGCGAGAACGCGCATATCGCCTGCATTGTCCAAACAGGCGGGACCTTGCTCGGATTGCTTACCCTTGAGGACGTCATGGAAGAACTCGTGGGTGACATCGGCGACGAGTACGACCGTTTGCCCACGCATATCCAAGCGTTGACCTCCGGGTGGATCGCTGGTGGCGGGGTATCCATGCGGGAAGTGGCCCGGGTTACCTCCATTCCTCTGGCGGTTGCGCCGGCAAGCAAGGAGACGCTCGCGGATTGGTGTGAAGCCCATAGGGGCGTGCCTTTACGGAACGGAGACATTGTCCGTTTCGACGGCATGGAATGCAATGTTCGCAAGATGCGTCGCCGCAGGCTCATGGAGGCAGTGATCCGCCGCCACGAACCGCAGAACGCAGGGAGTACAACATGAACGAGTATCTAGCCTTGCTCCTCGGTGTCCTGTGTGCCGGAATGGGCGGTGAACTGTTTCTCCGCGGACTTGTGGGGATCGCGAGTTGGGCACGCATTTCGGCCGGTATCGTTGGCGCGACGCTGGCGGCTTTTGCCACCTCGAGTCCGGAACTATCCGTTGGGATTGGCGCCGCCTTGAGTGGTAAACCCCAGATATCCCTCGGCGACACACTCGGTAGCAACGTTGTCAATGTTGCCCTGGTCCTTGGCATCGGGCTCCTGGTCTCAGGCATACAGAGTTCGCGTGATGTCGCGAAACGCGACTTTCCTGTCGCGCTGTTTGGTCCGGTGTTGATTGGCCTGCTTTCGTTGGACGGTGTGTTATCCCGAGTCGACGGATTCCTGCTCCTGGTGGTATTTTCCGTATGGTTGTTCACCGTGATCGCGCACGCCCGGGTACAGCGAAGTGTCGATGAAGGTGAGGCGGAGGGAACGCGGCGCAGGTGGCTTGCCCCGATTCTGTGTGCCGTTGGTCTTGGGTTCTTGATTGCGGCGGGACGTCTTGTGGTCATTGGCGCAACAGGGATTGCGATGTCTTTCGGTGTCGACGCTTTCATCATCGGAGCCACCGTGGTGGCCATAGGGACCAGCATTCCGGAACTTGCAACAACGGTCATCGCACAGATCCGTGGACACCACGAGGTGGGACTGGGGAACATTCTGGGGAGCAACATCTTCAATGGCCTGCTTATCGTGGGGGTTGTGGCGATGATCTGCCCGATTGCCGTGGCGTCGCGCGAGGTGGCTGTCACTCTGGTATTCGGGATCGTGACTGTTGTGGTCACATGGCCCCCGCGGCACGGGTTTATCCACCGAGGACGCGGAGTGACACTGGTCGCCCTCTACGTTGGTTATCTTGCTGCCATCGTTCTTTTCCGTTGATGATCGATCCCAACGGAGAACGTATTGCATTCTGCAGTCACTGATCCCGGATCGAAGACCATCCGGGTTAGACCCGTTGCAGGACGATGGCGCTTCGTGAGGGGAGGTAGAGTTTCAGGAGGCTGGGGTTGGACATCGTGAAATGCTCGACGGAGGGCAGAATGCGGCCGAACCCGCCAAAGTGGGGGTTGTCGCTGTCCAGTAACAGGGTGTATTTGCCGGGCGGGGCGGGGATGGGGTAGTCGGTGAAGGATTTCAAGGGGTTGAAATTAAAGACCAGAACCAGGCCGGCGCGCTCGAAGGCGAGGACCTGGTCGGTGAGGTGCTCGGCGAGGAAGTGGGGCCCCGGTACATCCAGAACATGGTGGTGGTTGCCCATGGCCATCATGGCCTTGTCGAAGTCCGCGAGGAAGTGGTAGCGGAGGTCCGGGGCATCGCGCAGGTGCCACTGGCGGCGGGCATAGTGGCAACTCCACTGGTTGCCTTCGCGGGGAAAGTCGATCCATTCCGGGTGGCCGAACTCGTTCCCCATGAAGTTCAGGTAGCCATGGCCTGCGGTGGCGAAGGTGATCAGGCGGATCATCTTGTGGAGCGCCATGCCGCGATCCACGCGCAGGTTATTGCTGGAGATGTGCATGCCGGTGTACATGTCGCGCTCGATCAGGCGGAAAATCAGGGTTTGATCACCGACGAGGGCCTGGTCATGCGACTCGGCGTAGGAAATGGTCTTTTCGTCGCCGCGGCGATTGGTCAGTTCATAGTAGAGGTTACCCATGTTCCAGTTCTCATCAGGGACCTCCTTGATGAGTTTGATCCAGTAGTCGGGTGTTCCCATGGCCAGGCGGTAGTCGAAGCCGAGACCGCCGGTGGCGGAGGGCATTGCGAGGCCGGGCATGCCGCTGACGTCCTCGGCGACGGTCATGGCATCGGGTCTGACGGCGTGGATGACCTTGTTGGCGAGGGCCAGGTAGGCGAGGGCGTCCTCATCGGTGTTGCCGTCATAGTAATCCGCATAGGAGGAGAAACGTTTACCGAGGCCGTGGTCGAAGTAAAGCATGCTGGTGACCCCGTCGAAGCGGAATCCATCCAGGTGGAACTCATCGAGCCAGTAGCGGCAATTAGAGAGGAGGAAGTGCAGGACTTCGGTCTTGCCGTAGTCGAAGCAGCGGGAATCCCAGGCGATATGGTTCCCGCGGGGGCCATCGTGGAAATACTGGTAGAGGGTGCCGTCAAAGCGGCTGAGACCCTCGGATTCGTTCTTCACGGAGTGGGAGTGGACCAGATCCATGATAATGGCGAGCCCGGCGGCGTGGGTGGCATCCACGAGGGATTTCAGTTCTTCGGGGGTGCCGAAGCGGGAGGAGGCGGCGAAGTAGTTGCCGACGTGGTAGCCGAAGGAGCCATAGTAGGGGTGCTCCTGGATGGCCATCAGTTGGATGGTGTTATAGCCGGCGTCGGCAATGCGGGGGAGGATCTTGTCGCGGAATTCGACATAGGTGCCGATGCGGGCGTCTTCCTGGGCCATGCCGACGTGCGCTTCGTAGATGCGGGGGGCCGTAGGGGGGCGTCGGAATGAGGGGGTTTGCCAGACATAGGGAGCGGGCGGGTCCCAGACCTGCGCGCTGAAGATCTTGGTGCCCTCGTCCTGGACGACGCGGCGTGCGTAGGCGGGGAGGCGTTCGCCGGAGCCGCCGGGCCAGTGGACGATGAGTTTGAAGAGGTCTCCGTGGTGGATGGCCTCCCGGGGCAGGCACAGTTCCCAGACGCCATTGGGAAGGCGAGTGAAGCGCAAGGCGGGGTCCGGTTTCCAGGCAGAGAACGTGCCAACCAGGGTGATTTCCGTGGCATTTGGCGCCCATTCCCGCAGGACCCATCCCGAGGCGGTGCGGTGCAGGCCGAAGTACTCATGGCCTGCCGCGAAGTCGGCGAGGGACATGCCGCTGCGCGTGAGTCGTTCCTCGGTGGCGCGGATCAGGTCCGACCGGCGGCGGATAACGGGTTCAAAAGGGCGGAGGGCCTGATCGTGCTGGAGGATGACCGGCACAGGGGGGGCGACAGCGCGGGGGCCAGCGGCATGCGGAGCGGGTGCTGTCGTTTTTTGTTTTCGTGCCAAACTGATTCTCCTGGGCCGCGTTCGTCCTGTTGCCGTTACCTGGGGTCAGGCGCGGAAGATCTCAAATGTCCTCGACTGGCCATCGCTGCCGCGGGTCATTGTGACGGTGATAATGCCATCGGCATCGCAGGCGTAGGTTTCGACAGTATTCTCGTGAAGGTCATCGCGGGCGACGATCTCGGCCGGTGTGATGGGGGCCGTTAGCGGCAGGGCGGGATCGTAGGGGAAGAGGACTTCCGACCAGTGGCGCAGTCCGGCGGAGGGGTAGCCGTTCTCGTCCACGGCGGTACATTCCAGAAACCGCAGGTGTGCGATGTTGTGGCGGGGGGTATAGGAGACGACGCTGGTAACCGGCGGCGCGTGCCGTTCGGGCAGTCGGACTCCGGCGGCGAAGATGGGGGCAAAGACCTCTTTGGAGCCGTGATGGGCGAGTCTGATGACGCCGAAGTGGCGGGCGAAGACCTCGCTGACGTGGGTAGCCTCGGCGCCATGGATAGCCGCACCCATGGCTGTGGCCGAGAACGGTTTGTCGGTGGTCAGTACCCGGATGCCGGGGAAGCGGCGGGTGACGAGCCTGGCGGCGAGCGGGAGGCGGGATGAACCGCCGACCAGATAGATGGCGTCAAGGATGCCGGCACTCGGTTGTGCGGGGTCGAATCCCGATTGCCGGATCACGTCGGCCAATTTCTCAACGGCGGGCTGCATGAGTTCAGTAAGATGTTTCTCATAGATGGCGGTCGGGACCCGGCAAAGCGGGCCGGAGAGGCCAAGTTCCTCGGGGTCGAGCGTCAGTTGGCGGACGGTGCCCAGGCTGAGGCGTTCCTTCTCGCGACAGGCGTGCATGAGGAGCAACGTCTGCTGGAAGTGGGAGAGGGCGTCGAATTCGACACTCAATTTTTCGGCGAACAAGCGGGCGAGGGCCTCGTCAAAGTCATCGCCGCCGAGTCGTTCGATGCCGGCGGAGGCGACGACGGTGTACTCCTGGCCGTTGATCATGACGAGGGAAGCATCGAAGGTTCCGCCTCCAAGATCGAAGACGGCGGCGGCCACCCGCACCTGGCGGGCCTTGGTGCGATCCCCGTGGACGAGGCGATCGGCCAGTTCGATGGCGGCGGCCGAAGGTTCGTTCAGGGTGGAGGCGATCAGGAAGCCGGCCTCCTTGAAGGCCTTGCGTGTGATGTGCCGTTGGGCGCCGTTGGCGTTGGCGGGCCAGGTCAGTACGGCTTCCAGGGGTTCGTGCTGGGGGAACATGGACGAGCGCCGGACGGAGGCGTAGACGGCCCGTGCAAACTGGAGCAGGGCATCGCTGATATCGAGTCCGCCGGCCAGCAGGGGGTGGCCAAACCGGGCACCGTCGGTGTAATCACGGAGGATTCGTTTGAAGGATCGGAACGGAACGTAGCGTTCGCTGGCGCCGGGTTCAACCAGGGCGCGTTCGGCCTCGGCGCCAAACCGGTATTGTCCCGTCAGTTTGTCAAAAACGATCAAGGACGGGAATGTTTCGCGAACCACGCGGCCGATGGCGGTATCGACCACTTGGGGGACCAAGGGGTAACGGCCGCGGTCGGCGCAGACCACGACGGTATTGGTGGTTCCGTAATCGATGCCCAGGCGAGCCATGCTCAAGTCCTCCGGTTGATGGACACGCTGGCCTTGGTCAATACCTGGCCCCGTGCGGTGCGGCATCCCGGATGCAGGGTTTCGA
>CAZHRU010000086.1:0-11262 GCA_964535015.1 uncultured Verrucomicrobiota bacterium
TCAAGATCAACGATGATCGCCGCAATATCGTGTTGTCGCGGCGTGAGTTGATGGAAGATCGCCGTCGTGACCGCAAACGTGAGCTCCTGCAGGAGATCAAGGTGGGTCAGACGCGCAAGGGCGTGGTCAAGAACATCACCGATTTCGGCGTGTTTGTGGATTTGGACGGGATGGATGGCCTGTTGCACATCACGGATATGAGTTGGGGCCGCATCAATCATCCTTCCGAAGTGGCCAAGGTGGGCCAGGAACTCGAAGTGATGATTCTCGATGTTAACCTGGAGAAGGAGCGTGTGTCGCTGGGGTTGAAGCAGCGGATGGCGAATCCCTGGGACAATATTGGCGCCAAGTACCCGGTGGGCAGCCGCCTGCGGGGGAAGGTGGTCAACCTGGTGCCCTACGGCGCGTTTGTGGAAATCGAACAGGGCGTCGAGGGGTTGGTGCACGTATCGGAAATTTCCTGGACCAAGCGGATTGCGCGGGCAAGCGACGTGCTGTCGGTGGGTCAGGAAGTGGACGTGGTGGTTCTCAACGTCAACAAGGAAGAGCAAAAGATAGCCTTGGGCATCCGGCAGACGGAAGAGAATCCGTGGGACGGGGTACGCGAGCGTTATCCGATTGGGGCGCGGGTGCATGGCAAGGTGCGCAATCTGACCTCCTACGGTGCGTTTGTCGAGTTGGAGGAGGGGATTGACGGCATGGTGCATGTCTCCGACATGTCCTGGACGCGGAAGGTCAACCACCCGTCCGAGTTGCTCAAGAAGGGCGACGATGTGGCGGCGGTGGTTCTGGAAGTGGATCCTGACAACCAGCGCATCAGCCTTGGCCTCAAGCAGGCGCAGGAAGATCCGTGGTCGACGATTGCTTCACGCCTGAAGGTGGGGCAGATGGTGACTGGCAAGGTGACCAAGCTGGCTTCGTTCGGCGCATTTGTGGAGATTGAGGAAGGAATTGACGGCCTGGTTCACGTCTCGCAGATCAGCGACGAGCGGGTGGAGAAGGTCAAGGATGTCCTGAAGGCGGGCCAGGAAGTCCAGGCGCGTATTGTCCGGATTGATCCGGTGGATCGCAAGATCGGCCTGAGCATCAAGGCGGCGAGCGTGCCGGATGACGAGTTTGTGGTCAAGGACGAGATGCTTGAAGGGTTGCGGCCCGGTGAGGATCTGGTTGACCTGGCGGGTGCCTTTGACGCCGCGTTTGGCGCGAAGGATGAGGAGTGGCATCCTGGCGGAAAGTCCGGGGGCGATTCCCAGAAGTAGAGCCGCCATTAAGGTGACGACAGCGGGGCGCTCCGGGTTACAGCGGGCGCCCCGTTTTTTATTTTCTATTCGGGAGGGATGATGGCCATGGAGAATGCAATCGAGGTACTCAAAGCGCGGGGCTTGTTCGAGGATGTGACGAGTCCCGAGATTATCAAGCACGTGGAGACGCCGACGTCGGTGTATGCGGGATTTGATCCCACGTCCAGCAGTCTGCAGGTGGGGAATTTTGTGACCATCATGGGGTTGGCGCACTTCCAGCGGTGCGGGCATAAGGTTATTGCCCTGGCCGGTGGCGCCACGGGGATGATCGGGGATCCTTCAGGCAAGGCGGATGAACGTAAACTGCTGACGCCTGACGAGGTCAACCGGAACCTGGCGGGGGTGCGGGAGAACCTGTCGCGTTTTCTGGATTTTGACGACAAGCGGGCCCCGGCGCTGATTGTGAACAACAACGATTGGATGTCGAAGTTCACCTATATTGATTTCCTGCGGGATGTCGGCAAGCATTTCCGGATGGGGACGATGCTGGGCAAGGAGAGTGTGCGGGCCCGGATGGAGGGCGAATCCGGGATGAGTTACTGTGAGTTCAGTTACCAGTTGATCCAGGCGTACGATTTCCTGCATTTGTGGGAGTCGGAAGGGTGCCGACTGCAGATTGGCGGATCGGACCAGTGGGGGAACATCACGGCCGGGGTGGAACTGATCCGGCGGTTGCGAGGGGGAGAGGCGTATGGGTTGACGTTCCCGATTATTTGCGACAGCAGCGGGCAGAAGTTCGGCAAGAGCGCCGGCAATGCGGTTTATCTCGATCAGAGGAGGACCTCCTACTACGACTTTTATCAGTTCTTCATCCGTACGGAAGACAAGGATGTGATCCGGTTTCTCAAGATATTCACCTTCCTGCCCTTGGCGGAAATCGAGGAGTTGGAGCAGGAGATGCTCAAGGCGCCGGAGAAGCGCCTGCCCCAGAAGAAACTGGCGGAGGTGATGACCCGGACGGTGCACGGGGAGAGTGGGGTGGCGACGGCGCAGAGGGCCAGCGAGGTCTTGTTCGGGGGTTCTTTGGATGGGCTCAAGGCCGAGGATCTCCTGAACGTTTTCTCCAACGTGCCCTCGGCCGAACTGCCGATAGATCGCATCGTGGAGGCGGGGGTGCTTGACGTGGCGACCGCGTGCGGTCTGTGCAAGAGTAAGAGTGATGCGCGTCGTTTGGTGACCGACGGAGGGTTCTATGTGAACAACGTCCGGATCGCCGATGTAATGGCGAAGGTGCGCGGGGATATGCTGGTGGACGGTCGAGTGATGGTGATGCGGGCGGGCCGCAAGAATTACTGCCTGGTCAGGGTAGCGGGGTGAGTGCGGAGGGGCGTGACCGGGGGGTTGATGGGACATGGGGCCGGAGCATTCAGAAAATGGAAATGTGTGAATGGGAGGGCCGGCGATGAGCCACGAGTGGATTGTTGTGGCGGGGGCGCGCGAGCACAACCTGCAGAATATCACGGTCCGGATTCCGCGGGACCGGTTGACGGTGATCACGGGGTTAAGCGGGTCCGGGAAGTCGTCGCTGGCGTTTGACACCCTGTTTGCCGAGGGGCAGCGCCGGTATGTGGAGAGTCTGTCGGCCTATGTGCGGCAGTTCATGGACCAGATGCAAAAGCCCGACGTGGACTATGTGGAGGGGTTGTCGCCCGCCATCTCGATCGAGCAGAGGACGGCCGGGGCCAATCCGCGTTCCATCGTGGCGACCACGACCGAGATTCACGACTATCTGCGGTTGTTGTATGCGAACATCGGCAAGGTCCATTGCCCCCACTGCGGACGGCCGGTGCAGGGGCAGGCGGCTGAGGGGATTGTGGAGAGTCTGCTCAAGTTGCCGGTCAGGACGAAAGTGGTGCTGTTGTCGCCTTTGGTCCGGGGGAAGAAGGGGGCGCACGAGGCGGTATTTGAGCGGGTGCGCAAGCAGGGATTTGTCCGGGTGCGTGTGGACGGCGAAATGGTGGAGGTCGAGTCAACACCGGTACTCGACAAGAAGAAGGCGCATTCCATTGATGCGGTGGTGGACCGGTTGATCATTACCGGCAAGATCCGGTCGCGGATGACGGATTCGGTGGAACTGGCCTTGAAGCAGGGCGACGGTGTGCTGATGGTTCTGTCCCAGGCCGAGGGGCGCGAGGACTGGAGCGAGACCCTCTATTCTGAGAAGCATGCCTGCGCGGATTGCGGCATCAGTTTTGAAAAACTGACGGCGCGTCATTTCTCGTTCAACAGTCCGTATGGGGCCTGTCCGGAGTGTTCGGGACTGGGGACCAAGTTGGTGTTTGACGAGGAGTTGGTGGTTCCCAATACGGCACTATCGATTGAGGACGGGGCCATCCATGCGTGGCGGCGCGGCGGGCGGCGGCTCATCATCTATTACAAGGGGTTGCTGAAGGCGCTGGCCAAACACTACGGGTTCAGTGTGGAAACGCCTTTTGCGAATCTTTCCGAGAAGATACGGCGGGCGCTGTTTGATGGCTCGGGCGAGGAGGATGTGGAGTTTGGTTACTGGCGGGGCGGGGCCTATCGGCACTACCAGAAGCCTTTCGAAGGGGTGATTCCGAATCTGCAGCGTCGTTACGAGGAGACGGACAGCGACTTTACCCGGCAGCGGTTGCGTGATTACATGAGCCGGCGGCCCTGTCCCTCCTGTCGGGGGGCGCGGATGAAACCCGAGTCGCTGGCGTGTATGGTGGGGGGCAAATCGATTGTGGACCTGACGCGGCTTTCGGTGCGTGATTCGCTGATGTTTATCGAGGGACTGGGGCTTTCTGCGCAGGAGCAGGCGATAGCGGGCGAAGTGCTCAAGGAGATTCGCGAACGGCTCCGGTTTTTGGCGGATGTGGGGTTGGATTACCTGACGCTGGAGCGGGAGAGCGGGACGTTGTCGGGCGGGGAGGCACAACGGATCCGGCTGGCGACGCAGATCGGATCGCGGTTGGTCGGGGTGTTGTATGTATTGGATGAGCCGAGCATCGGGTTGCACCATCGCGACAACGAGCGACTGGTGGCCACGCTCAAGCAACTGCGGGATGCGGGAAACACGGTGGTGGTGGTTGAGCACGATGAGGCTACGATCCGGTCGGCGGACTACGTGATCGATCTGGGTCCGGGGGCGGGGCGGCATGGCGGGCAGGTCATGCATCAGGGGACGGTTTCCGAAATGCTTAATAACCCCAAGTCGTTGACAGCCAAATACTTGAACGGCGAATTGTCGATTGGTGTGCCATCGAGGCGCAAGGCACCTGGGGCGGGGTGGCTTCAGGTTCACGGGTGTACGGAGAATAATCTCAAGGATATTTCGGTAAAGATTCCGCTGGGGTTACTGGTGTGTGTGACGGGGGTGTCCGGCAGCGGGAAGAGTACGTTGGTGGATGACATTCTGCGCAAGGCGTTGTTCAGGCGCCTGCAAGGGTCACGGGATGTGCCGGGGGCGCACCGTCGGATTCTGGGGGTTGAGAAGTTGGACAAAGTGATAGTGATTGACCAGTCGCCGATTGGGAGGACGCCGCGGAGCAATCCGGCGACGTACACGGGGGCGTTCAGTCCGATCCGTGATCTTTTTGCCGCGTTGCCGATGGCGAAGGTGCGCGGGTATGGACCCGGCCGGTTCAGTTTCAATGTCAAGGGTGGGCGTTGTGACGCGTGCAAGGGGGATGGGCTAATCAAGTTGGAGATGCACTTTCTGCCTGATGTGTATGTCACCTGCGAGCAATGCCAAGGGTGGCGGTACAACCGGGAGACGTTGGAGGTGCGGTATGGCGGGAAGAACATCGCGGAGGTGCTTAACCTGACCATTGATGAGGCGCTCGACTTCTTCCGGAACGTGACGACGATCGAGCGGCGGTTGAAGGCCTTGTCGGAGGTGGGGTTGGGGTACATCCAACTCGGGCAGTCGGCGACAACGTTGTCGGGCGGTGAGGCGCAGCGGATGAAGCTGGCGGCGGAATTGAGTCGGCAGGCCACGGGGCGGACGTTGTACTTGTTGGATGAGCCGACCACGGGGTTGCACTTTGCCGACATCGAGCGGTTGCTGATGGTGTTGGAGCGGCTGAGGGAGGCGGGCAACACGGTGCTGGTGATTGAACATAATCTCGACGTGATCAAGCGTGGCGATTACATTATTGATCTGGGGCCCGAAGGTGGAGATGCGGGAGGGCGGATCGTGGTGGAAGGGACCCCGGAACAGGTGGCGATGTGTGAGGCGTCGCACACAGGGAAGGCGTTGCGCCAGCCGCTTGGAGTTTGAGTGGGGGCTGATTTCTGGAAGCATATGAAGGCATCATGGATCAAGGCAGTGGGGATGGCGCTGGTGGTGGGCGTTGGCCTGCCGTTGGGCGCTGATACGGCCTCCGAGCGGGCGGCGCTGGTGGGGATTCGCGCCGCATTGGAGGACGGGTTGTATGACCTGGCCGGAAAGCAATGCGGGGCGTTATTGCAGGCGATGGGACGTGAGGCGCCGGAGCGGGGTGAAGCGGTGCTTCTGATGGCGCAGAGTCTGCATGGGCAGGGCCGTTACGGCGAGATGCTCAAGGTGTTGGGTGACGATCCCGGCCGATGGCGGACGGCGGAAGCGGGGGCTGCCGTCTATTGGCAGGCGGCGGCGAACTACGAGATGGGGGAATGGGGTGCGGGATTAAAGGCGTTGGAAGGGTTTGCCGCGCGGTTCCGGGGCAGTCCGTATGGGGTGCGGGCCGAGCGGCTGGAAGCCTGGTGCCAACTCAAGCGTGGCGACGTTCAGCAGGCACTGGCCTCGTTCCAGAGGATTGACCGCGACTACGGCCGTTCATCGGAAGGTCCGGAGAATCTTCTGGAATGGGGTCAGGCGCTGATGGCGAAAGGGGACTTTGCCGGGGCGCGTCCGATCTTTGAGAGACTGACGACGGGGGACCCGGCGTCGGGTGTGGTGCAGGAAGGCCGGATCTGGCTGGCCCAGGCGATGTTCCGCGGCGGGCAGTGGGATGCGGCGTGGAATCTCCTGAACCTGATGGCGGCGGACACGGGGGTCAGGGCGGACCGTCGGTCGCGGGCATGGCTGGTGCTGAGCGAGATCAACGGGGCGCAGACGAACTACGAGGCGGCGGTCAAGTCGGCGGTGCAGGGGGCGAGTTTGGCGCCGACGGAATTGCTGAAGAATCGGGGCATGGCGCTGGAGGGCCGGTGGCTGATGAAAGCCGGGAAGGTGGATGAGGGTGCGGCGCGGATGCGGGCGGCGATTACGGCGGCGCCGGGGGATGTGGTGTCGGCGGGACTGCAGATGGAGTTGGCGGGCGTCTTTCTTGAACTTGGCCGGAACGAGCGGGCGGCGGACGAATACCTGTACTATCTGGAGAGTTACACGAACGTGGCCGGGCGGATCATGGCGATGAAGGGGCGCGGGGCGGCGTTGTGGGTATTGGGGCGTTACGCGGAATCGGCGGCAATGTATGAGAAGGCGTCCGCGCAGGCGAGTGACCCCCGGGAACGGGCGCAGTGCCAGATGAAGGCGGCCGACGCGCTGTTCGCCAACGCGCAGTATAAGACGGCGCTGGACACCTATGGCAAAGCCGTGCAGGAAGTGCCAGGAGTGGAGTGGGAGCCTCAGGCGATTTTCCAGCAGGGGGAGTGTCTGGCAAGGCTGGAGTCATGGGACAAGGCGGAAGAGGTATGGCGGCGGCTGGTGGGTCGGTATCCGGACCATCGGTTGGCGGAACGGGCGTTGCTGAGGATTGCGCAGGCGCGGGAAGAGCGCGGGCCGGCATCGATGCGCGATGCCCTGGCGGCGTATACTGAGGTGATGACCGTCTATCCGCAGGGGGTGCTGTTTGCGGAGGCGCTGTACCGGCATGGTCTGGTGGCGTACCAGTTGCTTCAATTTGGCGATGCGCTTGGCGACTTCACCCGTGTGGTGAATGAATACACGAATTCGGGGGTGGCGGCGCAATCGTACTTCATGCGGGGCCAATCGCTTTACATGATGGGGCGCGAGGAGGAGGCGGCGGGGGTTTGTCGTTCCTATCTTGAACGGTATCCGAAATCGGACTGGGCGTCGCGGGTCATGTTCTGGCTTGGGGAGTATGCGTTCAATCACGGGGACTACGTGGAGGCGGAGCGGTATTTCCTGATGCTGGCCGCCGAGTTCCCGAAGGACGCGGCGGCGGACCGGGCGTTGTTGTGGGCGGGGCGATCGGCGATGAAGCAGAAGGAATACCTCAAGGCGGCCGACCGGTTTGCACGGGTGGCGGAGGAATATCCCGAGAGCGCGTTGATGGACGAGGTGCGTTTCCTGCAGGGGGATGCGTTGACCGAACTGGCTGAGTTTTCACGGGCGATCGTGGTGTTCGACGATCTGGTCACGCGGTATCCGAAAAGCAAGTTGACGGGGGCGGCGTGGGGGCGAAAGGGTGACTGCCAGTTCACGCTGGGGGCTTCCAATCCCCGGCGATACGAGGAGGCGATCGTGTCGTACCGGACGGTGTTGCGCACGGTCGGGGCGGCGTTGGATCTCGGGTTGCAGGCGGAATACAAGATCGGGCGGTGCCTGGAAAAAACAGGGAAGAAGGACCAGGCGTTCGAGCAGTACTATTCGCGGGTGGTGGTGCCGTATCTGGACTCGCGTGCGGGACGCGGGGCGGATGACCCGGCGGCGGCGGTGTGGTTCACCAAGGCGGCATTTGCGGCGGCCGATCTGATGGAAGCGGAACGGGATTGGCGGCGGGCGGTGAAGTTGCTGGAACGGGTGGTGGAGGCAAAGGTCATGGCGGCGTCGGATGCGCAGGGGCGCATTGACCGGATTCGGGCGGAACACTGGCTATGGTGAGGGTGATCTTATGTTTGGATTGATTCAAGAAGGCGGACTGGTGGCGTGGATAATCCTGGGATGCGGGATGGCCGCGGTGGGTGTGTTTCTGGAGCGGGTGCTGGCATTGCACCGGGCGCGCATCAAGTCGGAGGATTTCATTGCCGGCATCCGGAACAACCTGACCCGGAAGAATGTGGCGGAGGCGCTGGCAATCTGTGATGACACGCCGGGGCCGGTGGCGGAGATTGTCAAGGTGGCGATCATGAACCAGGGTGCCGACAGGGATACGTTGAGGGCGGCGGTGGAGAATACGGGCCGGATCGAGATTGCCCGGATGGAGCGGCGCCTGGTGGTGCTGGCGACGATTGCCCAAGTGGCTCCCATTTTCGGGTTACTGGGGACGGTACTGGGGATGATCAAAGGGGTGCAGGCGATGCGGGCGGCGGCGCCGCTGGTGCAGGCGACGGATGTCATGGCAGGACTCATGCCGGCGCTGGTGTCTACGGCGATGGGGCTTTCGGTGGCGGCGCCCTGTTACATTGCCTTCAATTTTCTGGTGGGCAAGGTCGAGAAGATTGTCATCGACATGGAAGGGGCCTCGGCGGAAATACTCAATTTCATGGCGCGTCAGACCGACACGGGTAAAGCGGTGAGCAACGGGGGCGGGGCATGAGTATCCGGAGCGGCGAACAAGGCGGCGAAACGATCGGCTGGTATGTGAGCGGGTTCCGGCGTTACCGTTCCGAGAACCGGTTGAATCGGGGATTGGTTTCGGCGGCGCCCTGGGTGACGGTGGTGCTTCTGGTGGCGATGTATCTTTATTTCCTGGCGCCGAACGTGCTGCAACCTGGCATGGCGGTGCAATTGCCGGAGATTCCCTTCACGGATGGGCGGCACTACGGGCACAATCTGGTGATCCTGTCATTGCCAGTGGCGGGCAAGGCGGAGCGGGATGAGATTTTCTTTTTCGACGACACGCGTTACCTGGCGCGCGAAGCGGCGCAACTGGATGCGTTGCGGGCGGCGCTGGGCAAGGCGAAGACTTTGAAGCCCGGTTTGCCGTTGGTGGTGGAGGCTGATCGCCTGGTGCGGCACGAAACGGTCGTGCGGTTGTTTGACATGGCTCGGGAGGCGGGTTTCGCGGAAGTCAATCTGGCCACGCGGCAGGCAACGAGGTAGGTGTATGACGGTCAGTCCTTATGTCATTCCTTACGCATGGCGCAATGTGGCGGCCACGGTGGTGTTGGCCGTGGTGTTGTGGGGGGTGCCCTTTATCCTGTGGCCGCGTGCGGAATTGGCGCCGGAGCGGGCGAAGGGACGGGCGATGATGAAGATCAAGTTTCTGGGGGTTGTTCAGGGAGTGGATGGTTCGGCCTGGTCGCCAGTGGTGTTTCCATTGCCGACGAAGTATGGATTTAGCGAGAGGGTGGATGCGTCGGGGGTGGGGCATGATCTGTCGCCGGTGTTCCGGCCGGGAGTTCCGGCGGGGGTGTTCTTGGAATTGCCGGCGTTGGTCACGCCACCTGCTGAAGTGGGTGAGTTTGAAGGGGCCAGGGGGGACTCAGGGTTTCGTCCGGCGGGCGTCAGGAGGCCGGTCTTTGGGGGCGTGCGAGTGGCGGATATGGATCCTTGGCGGATTGAGATGGATGAGTCGTTGCGAGGGAGGAACTATGTGGTGGCGGATCTGAAGGCGATCATGCCGGAGGCGGGGCAGTGCGGGGGTATGGAAGCGTATGTTGAACTTGACCGTGGCGGGGCCCCGTTGCATGTTTTGCTGGAGGGGTCGAGCGGGAACACGAATCTTGACCGGACGATTGTCAGGGCGTTGTATGCCGGGCGCGGGCAGCGGGGGTCGGAAGGCGTGGGGGGGCGTGTGCGGTTATTCTACTGGCGGGTGGCGACGGAAGGTATCGGGCAGGGTGTGCAGTGAGGAATGGGGTTTGGTCGTGTGATGGCGGTTTGGGTATTTAGGGAAGGAGAACACGATGGAGATCAAGGTAATCAAGTGGGTGGCTGAGAAGCCGTCCAGTGTTGTCATGTCGTTTCTGAAGCGGCCGGCGTTTGATCCGACGGCGGAGACGGCGGCGCGGGAGGTGCTGGAGGATATCCGCCTGAACGGGGATGCGGCGGTGATCAAGCACGTCCGGCAATTCGACGGGGTGAACCTCAAGCCGGGCGACTTTCGCGTGGCCGCCAGGGAGATTGCCGAGGCGCGGGAGATGGTTGATCCGGCGTTTCGGACCGCGGCGAGGGAAACACACAAGCGGGTATCTCTGTTTGCCCGGAACGGGATGAAGAAGGATTGGAAGATGTTCAGTCCGAAGGGCGGGGAGATGGGCGAGCAGTTTGTGCCGTTCGACCGGGTGGGGATCTACATTCCCGGCGGTACCGCCCCGTTGGTGTCGACGGTGTTTATGACGGTGACGCTGGCCAAGGTGGCGGGGGTTCAAGAGATCGTGGCTTGCACACCCTCGGATGCAAAGGGCAAGGTGAATCCGTACATCCTGTTTGCAATGGAACTGGCGGGGGTGACGGAGATCTACCGGATTGGCGGGATCCAGAGTATCGGAATGATGGCGTACGGGACCAAGACGGTTCCCCGGGTGCAGAAGATTGTGGGGCCGGGCGGGGCGTATGTGACGGCCGCCAAGAAACTGGTGTATGGCGATGTGGCGCTGGACTCGGTGGCGGGTCCGAGTGAGATTGCGATTCTGGCCGATGAGACGGCGCCAGCACCCTGTGTGGCGGCGGACTTGCTGTCGCAAGCCGAGCACGGGACAGGGCATGAGAAGGCGATGCTGGTCACGAATTCGCCATCGTTAGCCACGCAGGTGGCCAGTGAATTGGTCAAACAGACGGAAGTGTTGTCGCGCAAACAGGCGGTCATCAAGGTGTTGGAGCGTGGCGTGCTGATCGTGGTGGTAAACACGCTGGACGAGGGCATGGAGTTGTGCAACCAGTTTGCGCCGGAACATCTGGAAATCATGGTCAGGGAGCCGCGGAGTTGGTTGCGGAAGGTGCGGAGCGCCGGGGCGGTCTTCTTCGGGACGTGGACCCCGGAATCGGTGGGGGATTTTGTGGCGGGCCCCAGTCACGTTCTGCCCACGGGCGGGACGGCGAGTATGTTCTCGGGGTTGACGGTGGATGATTTCCGGCGGCGGACGAGTTTCATGGCGTTCACGC
>CAZHRU010000087.1:0-10613 GCA_964535015.1 uncultured Verrucomicrobiota bacterium
TCCATTGCCGCGGCGAAGCCATCGCTACAGGTGCATCCGCTGGGCATTGGAGGCAAAGGGGATCCCGCGCGGCTGGTGTTTACTGCCAAACCGGGGCCGGCATTGAATGTGACGCTAATTGATCTGGGTAACCGCTTCCGTTTGATTGTCAATGAACTGCATGTGGTCACCCCCCCGCGTCCCCTGCCGAAACTGCCGGTGGCTTGCGCCACCTGGGAGGCGTTGCCGGACTTCAAGACAGCCGCCGCCTGGATTTATGCCGGTGGCGCTCATCATTCGGCGTTTAGTAGTGCCCTGACGACGGAACATATTGAGGATTTCGCCGCCATCGCCGGAATTGAGTTGATCCGGATCGGCGGGGGCACCAGAATCGCGGATCTCAAGAATGAGTTGCGTTGGAATGACATTGCCTATCACCTCCTCCAGGGAGTCGGGCGCTGATAATCAAGGAGACGACAATGGCGAATTACACGATCGGGTTGGATTACGGAACGAATTCGGTGCGGGCGCTGGTGGTGAATGTGGCCAACGGCGCCGAAGCGGCCACGGCGGTGCATATCTATTCGCATGGCAACGAGGGGGTTATTCTTTCTTCCGATCCGAATCTGGCGCGACAGCATCCGGCTGACTACCTGGAAGGCGCGGAGATCACCATCAAGGCGGCACTGGCCGCGGCAGGCAGGCAGGTCAAAGGGTTCAATCCGGCGCAGGTTATCGGCATCGGGGTGGACACGACAGGGAGTACACCACTACCCGTGGACCGGGACGGTACGGCGCTGGCCCTGACGAGGAAGTTCGCCAGGCATCCGGCGGCAATGGCCTGGTTGTGGAAGGATCACACAGGCATCGAAGAAGCGGCGGAGATCACGACGCTGGCCCGCAAACGGCGCCCCCAATACCTGGCCAAATGCGGCGGAACCTACAGCAGCGAATGGTTCTTCAGCAAGGTGTTGCATTGTCTGCGGACCAGTCCGGACGTCTTTGATGCAGCCTACACCTGGGTCGAAATGGCGGACTGGATTCCGGCGATGCTGACCGGAACCCAGAAGCCAGGTTTGACCAAGGTCTGTGTCTGTGCCGCCGGGCACAAGGCCATGTTCAATGCAGAATGGGGCGGGTATCCCGACGTGAAGTTCCTGTCCAGATTGCATCCGAAATTGGGAGTCTTGCGCGGACGGTTGGCGGCGCGGGCGCATGACATTTCCGAGGCGGCGGGTGGCCTGACGGCGGAGTGGGCCAGGAAGACGGGGCTTACAGCCGGGATCCCCGTGGCAGTGGGTGCGTTCGATGCGCATTTGGGCGGTGTCGGGGCCGGGGTCGGCGAAGGGACGCTAGTCAAGACCATCGGCACGAGTACGTGCGACATGATGGTGGCTCCGGGGAACCGGAAATTGGCCGACATCCCGGGGATTTGCGGAATCGTTAAGGGGAGCATCCTGCCGGGTTACTACGGCCTGGAGGCCGGCCAGTCCGCCGTGGGTGATATCTTCAACTGGTTCGTGAACTATATTGAACCGCACGGAACCGCGGGTGGACATGGGGCATTGACGGCGGCGGCCGCCAAGGTCAAGCCGGGCGCATCAGGGTTGCTGGCGTTGGACTGGAACAACGGCAACCGGACGGTCTTGGTGGACCAGCGGTTAACGGGGTTACTGGTTGGGCAGACGCTCTACACGACGCCGGCGGAGATTTATCGGGCGCTGGTCGAGGCGACGGCGTTTGGGGCGCTAACGATCATCAACCGGTTTGAGGAGTACGGGGTCAAGGTCAAGTCCGTGGTCAACTGTGGCGGCATTGCGGAGAAGAACCCGATGGTGATGCAGATTTACGCCGACATCATGGGGCGCCCGATGAAGATTTCGCGTTCGGCCCAGACTTGTGCGCTGGGGTCGGCGGTGGCGGCGGCGGTGGCGGCCGGAGTGTACAAGGATGTGGTGGCGGCGCAGCGGGCCATGACGGGGCTCAAGCCGGTGGTGTATCGGCCCGACCCCAAGGCGCACGCGGTGTACAAGGAGTTGTATAAACTCTATCGGACCCTGCATGACGCCTTTGGCACGAAGGAATGGAACGGGAATCTGCATGGGGTGATGAAAAAACTGCTGGAGATTCGAAACGCCGCACGGAAATGAGGGGGGGACCATGCTTGAATCACTAAAGAAGGAAGTGTGTGAAGCGAACCTGCGCCTCGTGGCCGAGGGTCTGGTGGTGCAGACGTGGGGGAATGTCAGCGGCATAGACCGGCGTCGCGGATTGGTGGTCATCAAGCCCTCGGGTGTTGCCTATGACCGCATGAAGCCCGGCCACATGGTGGTGGTGTCGTTGGCGACGGGTGAGGGGGTGGAGGGAGCGTTGAAGCCCAGTTCGGATACGCCGACCCATCTGGAACTTTATCGGGCCTTTCCCTCGATTGGCGGGGTTGTGCATACCCACAGTCTGTATGCCACCGCATGGGCGCAGGCCCGGCGTGGGATTCCCGCGTTGGGGACGACTCATGCCGACTATTTTCATGGGCCCGTGCCCTGTACCCGTCCACTTCGTGCGTCGGAGATTCGGGGCGACTATGAAGTGAACACCGGCACCGTTATCGTGGAGCGGTTCAAACGACTTGATCCGGTGTCATGCCCTGGGGTGTTGGCAGCCAGTCACGGTCCGTTCACATGGGGCGGTACGCCCGGCGCGGCGGTGGACAGTGCGGTGGTGCTGGAGTTTCTTGCCCGAATGGCCTCGGAGACGTTCAGGATTGCGCCCCGAACCCGTGATGTTTCGCGGGTCCTGTTGGACAAGCACTTCCTGCGCAAGCATGGTCCCGGCGCCTACTACGGACAGGGCGGCGTTGCCGGGTGAGGGACATGTGCGGAAACGATAGGTGCGACACGGAGGCATCGTGAAGACGTTTGCAAAGCCCCATCGTTATTCGCTTCTGGTGCTGGCGGCGACCCTTGTCTGCGGCGTGGCCATCCTTGCATCCCTTAACCTCTGGTATCTCCGGAAACTCAAGGGCGAGGATGTCCATACGACGGCGGCACAGGCCGTTCTTGATCTGGGTGTTGCCATCACCCGGCATGTTTCTTCCCAGGCCGCCCTGTCGTCCCCCGATGATTCCTGGCGGAGTCTCCAGCAGTTGCTCAGGGCCTTGAAGGAAGTGGAGCCGTCATTGCAGTATGTTTCCATCACCGAAGGCGATGTGACGCTTTTTCACGAGGATCTCGCGCGGTTGTCCGCGGGCGGTTCCACGAACAATCCGGCGGGCGACATCATGGTTGGACGTCGTTTGCTGGCCGCTGGCAAGGAGGTTGTTCCCGTGCTGACATTCACCACGCCGATACAGGGAGGCTCATCCGCGCCGGCGCGCCGGTTGCAACTTGCGCTCAGGAAGGAGGCGGTCAGTCGTCGGGAGGAGCAGGCGGCCGGGGTTCTGGCGTTGATGTTCCGTCTTTCGCTACTGACGGTCACTGTGGCCTTTCTGCTCGCCATTCTGTTGATCATCTGGATTCTCCGGCACGAAATGGCGTTTCAGCAGCGGCAGCGTGATGCCGAGCATTTGACGTTTGCCGGCATTCTCGCCAACGGGATTATTCATGATGTGCGGAATCCAATGTCATCGCTGAGACTGGACATTCAGATGCTGAAGAAGGAAGCGGACAAGGGGGTGGCGGCCAGTGCGGACCGGGTGCGGGAGCTTACGGGACGTACATGCAGGACAATAGATCGCCTGGATGCGGTGATGCGAGAGTTTCTTTTTGTCTCCAAGCCGGAGTCTGCGGCCCTGGAGCCGGTTGATGTCAATGCCTGTATCCGGGACAGTATTGATCTTCTCCTGCCTCGTTTTGAGCGGGCGGGGATCAAGTTACAGGCAGATCTGGATTCAAGCGGTCCGGTTATTTTGGGGCATGATGTGGGGCTCAAGCGGGCCATTACCAATGTGCTGACGAATGCGAACCAAGTTTCGCCGGCGGGGGGGCTGGTGGCGGTTTCCACGGTGAGATCAGACGGCCTAGTCCGGATCATTATTGAGGATGAGGGGCCGGGGGTTGCACCGCGCGAGGCGCAGAGGATTTTTGACATGTTTGTTTCCGGAACTCCCGGCGGGGTTGGGTTGGGACTCTACCTGGCACGGGTGGCGGTGGAGCGTTTTTCCGGCAGTATTGCGGTAGAGAACCGGGAGGGCAAGGGGGCGCGGTTCATCATTACGTTGCCGTGCAGGGGCGGGACGCCAAGTTCGTAAGGTGGCCTTGGATTAGGCGGTTCCGAGCAGGATGTTGATGACGTCGGCGGCGGTGAAATCGGCGTTGCCATTCTTGCAGAAACGAGCGATTCCGCTGAAGTCATCGCCGAGGGTGATCATGCAAGGTTCCGTGGCGCCGTCGCGCAACCGTTGCGGCATGCCCACATTGGCGATCAAGGCGTTGCAGAGACAGACGCGACCGACGGTATCGGCGAGCGCACCTCCCTTGGCAAGAAAGGTTGACAGGGGTTCGGCTGGGCATCGGTAACCGAGGGTGCCGTCGGGTCGCACATAGGCTTCGCGCAGGAAGCCGAGATCGCAGACGCGCTGCCTTTTGTTGTAGACGTCTTTTTCGGAGAGTGTTCCCTCCAGCAGGGCCACCTTGAAGGGGAAGCCGGTTGGGGAGGCGACGGGGTCGGTTCGGACGACGGCGTTGCCGGCGAGGGCCTTACGAACGAGGGCGCGACGGACTTCGGGGAGCAGGCCGGACTCCAGGCAGAGAGCGAAGGCGGTGCCGACCTGGATGCCGGCGGCGCCCTCGGCGAGGGCTTCCTGAAGGCGCGCGTGGGAACCATAGCCGCCTGCCAACCAGAAGGGGAGGCCGAGTTCGCGCATGCCCTGAAGATTGACGACGTCGCGCGGTCCGTAGACCGGTTCGCCGTTATCGGACAGTTTCAAGGTGCCGCGTGGGGGGGCGTTGTGGCCGCCAGCGGTGGGGCCTTCGATAATGAAGCCGGAAACGGTTCCAGTGGCGCGACGGACCATCATAGTGGCCAGGAGATTGGAGGCCACGATGGGAAGGAAAGCGGGACGTTCCAATTCGGCCGGTGTGTAATCGTCGTGGAAAGAGTTGGGAATGAACGAGGAGATCCAGACGTCCGAGGCGGAGGCGCCGGAAACGTTAAGGGGATAGGAGGTGGGTTGATGGGTGGCGAGGGCATTAATCACGGCCGGGATGGCCATGGGGATTCCGGCGCCCATGATTACCACGGCCACTCCTGCGAGCATGGCGCCGTAGATTGAAGGGAGGTGGGGCAACTGGATCTTTTCGAGATAGTTGATTCCGACGGGGTTGGAGTGACCGTCCCGGGCCAGGAATACCTCGGCAAAGTTGCCGGCGATACACAATTCCTGAGCGTCGCGCTGGCCTTCGGCGTGGGTATGCATGGCGGTCATGACATAGGGGACTTCCGGTCGTCTGCCGCCCGAAATGAAGTACTTCTTGAGGATCTTTTCCGCGATACGGGGGAACGGGAACGCCTCAAGGGCGCGGCGGATGTCGCCGGTGGGGTCACCATCCTGAAGGCGGCGAACCAGCACCTGATCGAGGGCGGTGCCGGATACGACACCGAGTTGACCGAGTTTGGAGACGGTTTGCGCCAGCCGCCAGTTCGAGACGGCCGCACCCATACCACCCTGAATAATCTGAGGAATATGCATAAAGTGTGTTGGATACTACAGTATTGGCTATGGCATGGCGAGAAGAAGTTATGGGTTGGCACGGGGGGAAACGGGGGTGAGCAGGGTGAGGTTCCTGGAGAGGGTTCATGGAAGGGCGACAAGTTATTGACAATGGGTACGGTGGCACTAATACTCAAGGTGATTTATCCCCCTCATGTTAGGTCGGGAGAATTCGGCAATGATTCCGAAAGTTAATGCGCGGGTTTTGATCCTGGCGATCTTTTTTGCCGTGGGGCATGGCGCCATGGCCCAGACCACGCGGTATGTCTGGCAGGGGAGTTCCGCGCCGGGAGTCGGGTTTACCTCATGGTCCAGTGCCGCGCATGACATTCAGTCGGCCCTTAATGTGGCCGGTGTCGGTGACACAATTCTGGTGACCAATGGCGCCTATCTCCTGACTGCCGCGCTGGTAATTACACAACAGGTCACGCTTGCGAGTGTTAACGGCTGTGGGGAGACGATCGTGAACGGGATGGGAACCACGCGATGTTTCCGGGTCGAACGGGCGGGTGTTGTTGTGGATGGTTTCACGGCGACCAACGGATACGACGCGGTAGCAGGAGGCGGGGTTTATTTGGCGGTGACGGGGGCGGTGATCCGTAGTAGTCGTGTGACGGGATGCAGGGCGCAATATGGGGCGGGGGTGTTCTTCGGTCAGGCAGGTGGTTTGATGGAACTATGCCGGGTGGATGGGAATACGGCACAAGGGGCGGACCGGCAGGGGGGAGGGGTGTATCTGCGCTCCGGCGTGACCGTGAGGTCCTGTCTGGTGACGGGCAACTCCGCGCAGCAGGGAGGCGGCGCGTACCTATGGCAAGGCGGGTTGCTTGAGAACTGTACGGTGGCCGACAATGAGAGCGGTGTGTTTTGCGTCACAGGCGGGGCGGTGACCAACAGCGTCCTGTATTTCAACGCCGGGGGGAACTGGTGGGATGGCAGCGGGTTGGCGGCATTTGGGCAATGCTGCACGGTGCCGGCGAAAGGTGTGACTTGTGTGACCAACGACCCTCTTTTTGTGTCACGCACGATGGGCAACTATCTGCCTGCCCATGGATCACCCTGCATTGGGGCAGGGACGAATCAGGAGTGGATGGGTGAGGCCACCGACCTGCGCGGGAATCCGCGGGTGATTGCCGAGTCGGTGGATTTGGGCGCCTATGAGAGCAACCCGTTCATTGTGGCGACGTGGGAAGGGCACGGAAACATTTCGCCCAGCGGGGTTGTTGAGGTGGCGTACGGAAATGATTTTACCATCACGAACATTCCTGACTTGAATTACCGGATTGCCGACGTGCGGGTGGACGGGTTCTCGGTGGAGGCGGTTGATACGTTGACCATCAGTGCTGTGGATGCTGATCATACGGTTCACGTCGTTTTTGACGTTCAGTATTGGCCGATGGTGTATGTGGCGGCTGGCACTCAGCACAGTTTTCCGTATACGAACTGGGTGACGGCGGCAACCAATCTGACGGCGGCGATGATGGCGGTGTCGGACGGGACGCAAGTGCTGGTGTCGAATGGAGTACACCGGGTGACAGCGGAGGTGGTGCTGAAGCATGCCGTGCAAGTCGTGGGGATCGGCGGGACGAATCCGGTGATTGTGGATGGGGGTGGGGTGAGTCGGTGTTTCCGGATTGCGCATACGAATGCGATGATTGCCGGTTTGACGGTGACGAACGGATATGCGGCGACGAACGGGTATGCGGGATCGGTAGGAGGCGGGGTCTATGTTGAAGTTGCGGGTGGAATGATCAGTAACAGCATGGTCACGGGGTGCCGTGCTGAACATGGGGCGGGGGTCTATTTCGCGGCAGGTGGGGGGCGTTTGCAAGGAGGGGGCGTGGCGGGCAACATGATATTACCCGGCGGTGGCGGCGGTGGCGGGGTTTACATCAGGGATGGGGTGGTGGTATCTGAAACGGTGATTCGGGGGAATACGGCCTCCACTGGCGGAGGCCTTTATGCGTCTCAAGGCGGGTTAGCGGAGTACTGCGAACTGTCGGACAACAATGCGTTTGGCGATGGTGGTGGTGCCTATCTATCCAGGGGGGGAGTCGTCCGTTCCAGTCGTCTGCTCCGGAACCGTGCTTATTGGGGCGGTGGCGGCATTGAGTGTTACAGGGATGGGACGGTCCAGAGTTGTCTTGTGGCGGGCAATTCCGCGACAAACGAGGGGGGAGGAATATATCTCCAGGGTGGAGGTGTGGCGCAGGGGTGCACGGTCACCGGCAATTCCGGCGGATATGGAGGCGGGATATGCATTTTTGCGGGATCGGTTGACAACTCCATCTTCTATTTCAACACAGGGTCGAACGGGTCGAACTATTTGTTTTATGGTTCAACCAGCGCGGTGAATTGCTGTACGGCACCCGCGATGGGGAGTGGTTGTGTCACGGCGGAACCGCAATTTGTGGACAGTGTGGGAGGGGATTTTCATCTGGCGGAAACGTCGCCATGTATCGGAGCGGGGGCCAATCAGGGATGGATGAATAGTGCACGGGATGTGGAGGGACGGGTGCGCCTCATGGGGACGACGGTGGATATCGGGTGTTACGAGCGGGTGGTGCCGCATACCGGAACTTCCCTGATCCACTATGTGGCGACGGATGGATTGGCGCTCTGGCCCTACACGAATTGGACGACGGCGGCGCGGATCATTCAGGACGCGGTGGATACCGCACAGGGTGGAGATGCCATTACGGTTGGTCCAGGCGTTTATGTTCTGTCGGCGCCGGTGACCGTGACGCAGTCGGTGACGGTAGCAGGATCCAACGGAGCCAGGGGTACGGTTGTGGATGCTGGGGGAGTGAGTCGGTGTTTTGTGGTGGGGAATACCGGTGCCGTGATTGAGGGGGTCACGGTTACGAATGGATATGCGGCGACGAATGGGTATGCAGGATCGTCGGGAGGCGGGATTTATGTGGGTGTGGCGGGCGGGACGATCCGGAAGTGTCGTGTGACGGGGAGTCACGCCCAATATGGAGCAGGTGTGTTTTTTGCACAGCAGGGTGGGTTGATCGAGAATTCGGAGGTGGTGGGGAACGTGGCGGATATTGGCGATTCGCCGCAAGCGGGGGGGGTCTATTTGCGGAACGGGGTGACGGCACGAAACTGCCTGGTGACGGGGAACCGGGCCCAGCAGGGGGGAGGGCTCTACTTGTGGGAGGGGGGCTCTGTCGTCAATACCACGGTGGCAGACAATGAAGGAGGCGTTTTCTGCGTCAATGGCGGGGCGGTGACCAACAGTATCCTCTACTTCAATACGGGTTCCTTCGGCAACTGGTGGGATGGCAGCGGGTTGGCGGGATTTGTCAATTGCGGGACGATTCCAACCAAAGGGTCGGCCTGTGTGACGAACGATCCGGCGTTTCAGGACCGGACGGCGGGAAACTACAGGCTGACGAGTGCTTCACCGTGCGTGGATGCGGGAACAAACCAAACGTGGATGACGGGGGCGGTCGATCTGGATGGCAAGGCGCGCATCAAGGGGGTGCGGGTGGATCAGGGATGTTATGAGATGCCGGTGATTCCTGGTGGGTCGTCGCCGGTTCACTATGTGTCGTTGTCGGGTGGAAATCAATGGCCTTACACCAATTGGGCGCAGGCGGCATGGGTAATTCAGGATGCGGTGGACACGGCGGCCAATGGCGAGACGGTGCTGGTGACCAACGGGGTGTATTCGTCCGGGGGCACCTTGATTTCCGGGATGGTGAATCGGGTGTGGCTCAACCGGGCGGTCACATTACGCGGGGTTGGTGCGCGGGAACAGGTGAGGATTACCGGGACAGGTCCGATGGGGCCGGGTGCGGTACGGTGTGCGTATGTGGAGACGAACGCGGTGCTGGCGGGGGTGACCTTGGAAGATGGCAACACGTTGGCGGCGGGTGTGGATGCCGTGGAGGTTGGGGGTGGCGGCGGGTATTCATTGGGCGGGACGATCAGCAATTGCGTGGTGAGGCATTGCGAAGCGCTTTCCGGAGGCGGGCTGGTCAATGTCAGTGGTCTGACTATCGGTTGCGTGGTGAGCAACAACACGGCGTTAGGAGGTGGAGGGGGCATGTTTCACGAGGGGGGGATGGTCAAGGATTGCTCGTTTGTCGGGAACCGTGCCCGTGGGAGCGGAGGTGGAGTTGTGAATACATGGCGCGTTACGTTGCGGGATTCCTTGTTCCGGGATAATCAAGCGGATGCGGACGGGGGTGGAATCGCGGCTTTTTGGAATATCGTGGTGACGAATTGCGTGGTTGAGGGAAACAGGGCGAAGAACGGTGGCGGAGTAGTTGTTGTGATGGCTCCGACGCTGGATCACAGCACGATTCGCGGCAACACGGCGTCTGGAGGGGGCGGCGGGATTCTGATGCCATATTATTCGCAGGTGGAATCGTGTTTGGTGTCCAGCAATACAGCCTATGTTGGAGGAGGGATCAGTGCCTTTGTGGGGGCGACGGTTAATGGGGCCACGGTGGAGGGTAATGTTGCCGCGCGGAATGGCGGCGGGGTGAATGTGTTCATGGGGATGATCAGTAATTCTGTCATCCGGAACAACTCCGCGCAGATTGGCGGCGGATCGTACTGTTTCCTGGGCGGGGCCATCTTGAACAGTACGCTGTCCGGGAACTCGGCAACCGGCCCCGGAGGGGGATCGGCCTGTTTTCTTAACGCGTACGTCCAATCCTGTTTCGTTTCCAACAATACGGTATCGCATGGGGGCGGGGTTCATGTGGGGTTCAAAGCGGCGATGCGGGATAGCGTGGTCGTTTCAAACCGGGCGACGGAGAGCGGGGGAGGACTGCATGTCTTTTTCGAGGCAAGCGTTAGTAATTGTGTGCTCGAAGGAAACAGTTCGGGCGGTACCGGCGGCGGGATAAGTTGTTTGCCGCTTCCGGGTTTTGTGTGGGTAGCCCCCATATGTAGTGGTGTCAACATG
>CAZHRU010000088.1:0-10429 GCA_964535015.1 uncultured Verrucomicrobiota bacterium
CAGCGAATCCACCGCTTTATGTGACCCAACAGGAAGCGTATGACTTCTATCTGTCGAATTTTGTGCTGACAGAGGAGGAGAAGACGCTCTATCGCAAACTCCTGGTAAACGGCCCCATTCAAGGCCGGTATTTCGGGTTGGACCGCAAGGAGGATGCGTGCGAAACGAACCCCGACCGATTGAATGCCAGGTTCGTCAAGTACGCGCGTCAGACCGGGGTGATGGCGGCAAGACGGGCGATGACGGAAGCCGGACTGACCGCCCATGACTTAGGCGGGGTGATTGTCAATACCTGCACGGGGTACCTGTGTCCGGGATTGTCCTCCTATGTGGTGGAAGACCTGGGGTTGCCTTCGACGGTGAGGACATTGGACGTTGCCGGGATGGGGTGCGGCGGGGCGTTGCCGAACATTACGACGGCGGCGGCCATGCTGGCGGCGGATGGCGGACGGCCTTGGATAAGTGTGGCGGTGGAAATCTGCAGTGCCACCTTCTTTATGGGGTCGGATCCCGCCCTGATTGTCAGCAACTGCATATTTGGCGATGGGGCGGCGGCGGTTGTCCTTCAGGACGAGGCGAGTATTGCCGGGACAGGCGGCCGTATGCGCATTATGGGAAGCACGTCCTGCATTCATCCGGAATACCGGGAGCAACTGCGTTACCGCCAGGAAGACGGACGTTTACGCAACGTGCTGACGATACGGGTGCCGGTCATTGGGGCGAAGTTGGCAGGGGAGGCGTTGGACGTTTTGTTGAAGCAGCATCAACTGACCCGTCAGGAGATTGCCTGGTGGGCGGTGCATGCGGGCGGCACAGCGGTGCTGGACCAGGTAGGGCGCGATCTGGGGCTCGATGCTCGGGCTTTGCAGTATTCGCTCAGCGTTTTCCATAACTATGGGAACATGTCGTCTCCGTCCGTCTTGTTTGCCTTGCGCGAGATTATTGAGCATGGGAAACCGAAAGCAGGGGATCGCGGCGTGATGCTGTCGTTTGGCGCCGGGTTCTCGGCGTTTGCTATGCTGGTGGAGTTTTTGTAAGGGAGGAATGAATAGGGTTTCCATTACCCATGATGCCGGGCGTATCTCCGAGTCTTGGCACTGTCATGCTCAGAAATCGACCGCACACCGTGCGGTCCTACATCAATCGACCGCACACCGTGCGGTCCTACACCTTTGGAATTATGTAGGGCGTCACGATGTGACGCCAAACACAGTGACGCCAAAACCCGGAGATGCGCCCTATGATGCCGACGTTATCGTGGTGGGGGCGGGGCCTTGTGGGGCGTTCCTGGCGAATCTGCTGGGGCAGATGGGGTTATCCTGCCTGCTTCTTGAAAAGCGCCTCGACCTCCCGGCCGCCTCGATGGCGATAGGCGTCATGCCGCCTTCGCTCCGGCGATTGGAGAGTCTCAAATTGGCGGAGGAGGTCATTGACGCCGGGTGCCGGGTCACTCGTGCCAGGGTGTTGGATGAAAGGGCTGTGCTGGGGACTCTGGAGTTGGGAACGCTACCGGCTCCGTTCAACTACGTTCTTTCGATTCCGCAGGGCGATCTGGTTCGGCTTCTGCGGAGGCGACTTTGCGGTTGGCCTGGGGTCCGTCTGCTTCTCGGGCGGGAGGTTCAGGCGATTACCCAGGATAAGCGGGGCGTGAGGATTGAGGCGCGCGACGTGGGCACCGGTGTCACAACGGTTCTTTCCGCCCGTTTTGCGGTTGCCTGTGACGGGAGCCGGAGTCCGATGCGTAGCAGGATAGGCATTCCGCTGAAGGGGAAGTCCTATACCTCATCCTTTGTCATGGCCGACTTCCCTGAAACGACGTCCTGGCACGGTGAAGCAAGGCTTTTCTTTACGGCGGCGGGTTCGATTGAGTCGTTTCCGTTACCTCGGGCGAGGCGGAGGTGGGTCATTCAGGTGGATGGGGTGGCGTCAACGGCGGCGGACATTGTACGACGGGTGGAGGCGGTGGCGGGCGTTTCACTCGAGGAGGGATTGGCGGAAGGGGTGACTCAGTTTACGCCCGAGCGGCGCCTGTGCGAACGCTATTTCAAGGGGCGGGTGGTTTTGTGTGGTGATGCCGCCCATGTCATGAGTCCGATTGGCGGGCAGGGGATGAACACGGGGCTGGCGGATGCCTGGCATCTGGCGGGTGTGCTTCAACGTCTGTGCGCCAGTGGTGAACCACCGGAGCGCCTGTTGGGGCGTTATGAGGACTGCCGGCGTCGTGCGTTTTGTATTGCCGCCAACCGGGCGGCGCGGGGGATGGGGTTGGGCACTTTAAGAGGGCGGTTGGGCTCGGCCCTGCGGGGTGGTTTTGTGCGGAGGATTCTGTTTGGGCCTCTGTTGCGGGATCGTCTTGCACCGTATTTTGCCATGCTGACGATTCCCGACGAGGATCCGGTGGGATAACGCATGCGCAACGGATTTCTATCAAGGATGCGGGAGGATCTTGCGGAGGCGGAGACAACGCGGAAACTTAACCTCGGCCTTTTTGCCCTGATTGCCCCCAAGTATGATGATGCCACGCGGTGCCTGTCCCTGGGGCGTGATTCCTGTTGGAAGGATCGTTTGATTGCGCGATTGCCGGTGCAGACGGCGCCGGTGTGTCTTGATCTGGCGTGCGGCACGGGTGATCTCACGAGGCGGCTGGCGGAGAAGTACCCGGATGGAACCATCATCGGTCTGGATTTGACGGAGGTCATGCTGGAGCAGGCAAGGAGTCATGGTCAATCGGGGGCCATACGGTATGTGGTGGGCGACATGGGGTCCACGGGGTTGCCGGACAATTCCGTGGACATTGTCACAGGGGGGTATGCGTTGCGGAATGCCGGGGATTTGAGGGAGGCGTTACATGAGGTCCATCGGGTCCTGCGGCCGGGCGGGGTGGCTGTGTTCCTTGATTTTTCAAAACCGGCCAATCCGTGGGGACAGCGCCTTGGTCAGGGGATTCTGAGGGTCTGGGGCGGACTCTGGGGGTGGTTATTGCATCGGGATTCACGGGTTTACGTCTATATTGCGGACAGTCTGGCGCGCTATCCGGATCGCCGTCAATTGGCCTCGCTTTATTGCGGGGCCGGTTTTGAGATCCGGCAGACTTGTCATGCTTTTGGCGGTTTGATCGAGTGCGTGACGCTGGAGAAACGCCGATGAAACGTCTTCCCGACTTTTCCAGGCGGGCGGATCTTGTGGAAAGGATGGACAGTCCTGAGTGTGACCAGGCGATGTTGCTGGGTACCGTGCGGAGGTTTGAACTGAGCAACCTTCTTTTCACGCGGTACCGCAAGGTGTTGAGGCGGCACGTTCTTGCCGATATGCGGCGCCAGCCTGGGCGACTCCATCGGTTGACGGATCTTGGGGCTGGGGGATGCGATGTGGTCCGATGGATGGTGCGGGTCTGCCGGCGGGAGAACCTGAGGATTGCCGTGCGCGCCATCGAGCAGGATGCGCGGATTGTGGAGTACGCCCGCAAGGCCAGTGCGGACTATCCGGAGATCGAAGTGTTGCAGGGGAATGCCTGCGATCCGGAGTCGTGGGGGGCGCCGGACTACCTGTTCGCCCAGCACTTCGTGCATCATCTGTCCGATGAGGTTGTTATCCGTTTACTGGAGGATATGGACCGTGTTGCCGGACGATGTTTTGTTGTCAATGATCTTAGCCGGAGCCAGTTGGCTTACGTCGGATTCGGGCTGGTGGCAGGGATGTTGGGGAAGGGGACGTACATTCTTGAGGACGGGTTGGTTTCCATCCGGCGGGGATTCCGCGAGGCGGAAATCAGGCAGATGGTGGAAGCGGCGGGATTGACCAAGTCAGTTTCCATCGAACGGATGGCGCCGTCGCGCCTAGTGATTGTTGGGGGACGGGGAAGGTCGTTATTATCCCGGGAAGCGGGAGTTCAGGAGGCTGACGCCCCAGAATCCCCTGAGTTGCGAGGCGGGACACCCAAATCAACAATTCAATATTCACCACCCGCCGAGTACGGCTAGAGACACTGAGGCACGGAGAAGACAACATCAATGTGGCGTTTATTTCGATCCCGCGAGTACACGGTATCAAAATAAACGCCACGGTTTCTTAGAGAAGGAGGTACCAGAGGGGCGGGGAGCAGTCCGGGTTTGGGTGTGTTCGTGGTGTCAATGTTGGCGCTTGATAGGAGGTCTATTTAGAGATATACATGTTCTATGGATAACGACTTACTCACTCGCCATATTATCGGCGCCGCCATGGAGGTTCATAGGTATTGGGGGCCAGGACTCTACGAGCAGATCTACCAGAAAAGCCTGTGCCGTGAATTCATGTTACGAGCGATACCCTTCGTTAGCGAAATGCAATTACCCTTAATCTATAAAGGTGAACCCGTTGGAGACAACCTGCGCCTAGACTTTATGGTGGACAACGAAGTTATTATTGAGATAAAGGCCGTTTCCTGTTTGGAGGAAATTCACTCGGCCCAGTTGTTGTCCTACATGAGGTTGACGAAGTGCAGAACCGGACTAGTAATCAACTTCAACGTCCCGGTTCTAAAAAACGGTATCAAGCGAATGGTTCTATAGCCCACGACTCCTCCCTTCCTCTCTTTCTTTTTCTTCGCGAGGGGTTTCACGTATTTTCCCGGAACGGTATTCCGTTTCCGGAAAATACGCGAAACATTATCTTCTCGGTGCCTTGGTGCCTCTAGCCGTACTCGGCGGGTGGTGAATCCTGCTCAGACCTCCGGAAGGTCGTTATTATCCCGGGAAGCGGGAGTTCAGGAGGCTGACGCCCCAGAAGCCCAGAATTGAGGCGGCGAGCATGGCCAATGCACTTAGGCCGGCGATGAGTGCCATGGGCATGGGATGAAGTTGGACGCAGGCGAAGACGCCGCCGGTCAGGGCGAGGTAGATGGCGCCCAGAACCATTTTCCTGACGAGAAGGGGTGTGGTAATTTTGCGGAAACGCACATTGCCATCAAACATGCCGGCGATAAAGGCGGCGATGACCGTGAATGGCAGGGCATGGCCGAGAACGAAGACAACCGTTGTCAGGGGTCGGACCCAACCGGCCTTCACGAAAGGGGTGAGCAGTGAAATGGCCAGGATGGTTGCCGTATACGCCTGGGTGAAGTGAACCAGAATGGGGTGGATGTCCAGTGCAAGGAGGAACTTGCGTTTGGAGGAAATCCGCTCATCATGCGGAACGAACATTGTCGCCTTCACCCCGCAGGCGGGGCACTCGTCACCTAACTTATCCTGAGCCACGATATAGCCGCATGCCTTACAGATCATCATGGGTTGCATTCTTGAGCTCCTTATGTATGAAACCGGTGTAGGCGATGATGACAGGGACGAGGATCAAGCCTGTGATCAACAGGAGTTTCAATGTTGATGGCGGGGCCGCGGCGGCGGCAATTGTGAGGCTCCATTCGGGGTGATGGCGAGCCGGGAGGATTGCCGGGTAGAGGGAGGTGGCGATCAACATCCATAGTCCTGTGAAACTGAGGCAGGAGAACCGGAAGGGCCATCGGCTGGACTTCAGAAACACCCGTCCCCCAAGAACGCCAGTCAGGCAGAGCGAACCTCCGGCGAGGGCTAAAGGGTGACGCATGGTGTGGGGCAGGAGGATGATCCAGGCGAGTAGCATCACGGCGGCGGCGGCAGCCAAACCCCACCAGAGTTTTCCAGCCGTTTCCCGTCCGGTGGTGGATGGATCTTTGCCAAGGGCATAGGTCAATCCATGCCATACCATGAACACCAGCCCTGCCAGGGTGAAAAGGATCGGGAACGCTGAGACATAGTCGGCGGGGTGCTGACTCAACTGACCCGGGCCTTCAAAGGGAAGACCTTGGACAATCAAGCCTGAGGCATAGAAGCCAAGGGAAGCCACCAGGAAACTGCCGGCGGCCGCGATGCGGTGCCACCCTTGCTGGCGGGGCAGGTCGTGGTATGAGTATTCCAGCGCCATCGCCCGCAGGATGAGTCCGGTGATGAGAAGAAGGAACGGGAGGTAGATGGCTCCCAGCAGTAATCCGATCACGGAGGGAAATGCCGCAAAGACAAAGCTGGCGGCGATGATCAGCCAGACTTCATTTCCGTCCCAGAACGGGGTGATGTGCGCCACCAGGCGTCCGGCGGATTCCTTGGTTCTGCAGAAGGGGAGCATCATCCCGATGCCAAGATCAAAGCCATCCAGGACCGAAAAGAGGTAGAAGGACAGGATGATGAGCGAGAACACGGTCGTCTGGTAGAATTGCACATCCATAGATTCAGTCCGATCCGGAAGGCAGTGTCGGGGGCCCCTTTTGGATAAGTTTCTTTACGTAGGAGAAGGTCAGGATGGTTATCGCGCCATACACCAGCAGGATGCCCGTGCAAGAGAGGGTCAATTGCCATAGTGGCAACGTGGTGGTGGATGCGTCTGAGGTCCGCATTACCCCGTAAATGATCCAGGGTTGGCGACCGATTTCGGCGCCGATCCAGCCGGTTTCATTCGCCAGGTAAGGGAGCGGGATCAGCCACGGCAACAGCAACAGATACCAGCGGGCGGCAAACAATTTCCGGCGCCACATCAGGATGACGCCGAGTCCGGTGGCGGCGATCATGGCGATACCCAGCATGATCATCAGGTGGAATGAGGTAAAAATCACATTGACCGGCGGCCAGTTCTCGTGGGGGAACTCCTCGAGTCCCTGGACGCGGCTCATCGGGTCGCCGGATTCCAGCAGACTCAACAGGTAGGGTGCGCCGACGGCGAAATGGATAACCTGGTTCTTCTCGTCTGGGATTCCGAAAGCCAGGAGGGGGGCGCCGTCCACTGACTTAAAGATGCCTTCATAGGCGGCGTCTTTTTCGGGGTTGTGGTGAAGGACCTGCAAGATGTGGAAATGGCCGATCACGGGTTGGGCGACGGCGGTTACGAGGGCAATCGGCAAGGCTATGGACAGGAGTTTTCGGGCGAAGAGTTCATGGCGCCCGCGGGTGAGGTAATAGGCGGCGATTCCCGCCGTCAGGAGTGCCCCGGTGAGCCAGGCGGCGGTGATCACATGGGTGAACCGGATCAGGGTGGAGTGATTGAGAAGGGCCTGGGTCAGGTTCGTGAGGACGACGCGGCCATCCATGATGGCGTAACCGGCGGGAGTCTGCATCCAGGAGTTGACGGCCACGATCCAGAAAGCGGAAAGGTGCGCGCCGGCAAACACAAGTACGGCCGATACCCAGTAGGTGAAGGGCGAAACCCGGTCGCGGCCAAAGAAAAGGATGGAGATGAACGCCGATTCGAGTGCAAACGCGGTTATGGATTCCAGGGCAATCAGTGAACCGAGCAGGGCGCCGGTGTAGGACGAGAACCGGGCCCAGTTGGCACCTAGTGAGAAAGGCATCAGCAACCCCGTGGCCACGCCGGCCACGAAGATCAGGGCGAGGATCTTGACGAGGAATATTGAAATGGCGCGGTATAGTGGCGTCCGTTTGGCGAGGTTGAGCGACTCGAAGATAACGATAAACAGGGTCAATCCGAGCGTGGTGACGGGGAAGAGGTAATGGATGCCGATCGAGATGCCAAACTGTATCCGTGAAAGCAGGAGTTCAGTCATAACCCGATGTCCTAAGGTTTGACGATGCCGGATGCGGCGTGTTTTGGGCGTTTATAGAACACGCGCCGGTACCCGGCGGAAGCGAGAATTTTGGTCAAGGAGGAGACTTCGGTCATAGGCATCAGGGTTGGGATGTCCACGATGATTGTGGTTTCGGGGGTGGCTCCGGCCCGGCGGAGGGTTTTGACGAGGCGATCGCGGGGTATGGACTGGTTTTCATAAACGATGGTTCCGGTCGGGAGCACCGATAGATGCAGTGTGTCGCCCTGGTTATCTGTCGAGGAGGAAGGGCTCATGCAGCCCGAAAGGGTGAAGACGGCAACGAGAAGCGCGAAAGAGAAAGGGTACAAGCGGTTAAAAGAAGACGCTTTCATAAGGTGTTTTATCCTTGTTATTCCGTCCGGCAAGTTGGGCATAGGGTAAGGTACAGGGGTGGTGAATTCCAAGGCGAAAGTGTTGATTGGGAGTAGTTGTTCAGGCATCCAGTGAGTTTTGGCGATCCCTGCGGCCTTGTGCCGCAGGTGAAGAAAGTTGGGATGATGGGTGGATTCGCCGCTTACCTTCAACGTTTGCCTCCACCGGGGCGAGCCCGGTGGGCGGCTGAAGTCATGTCGGCAAAACCCGGGGGTGCGCCCTGGACAGTTACGAATTGATTGTGATCGGGGGATTTCGTATATATCCCGTCCCCTTGTCAATGAACATGCGGCGGGGAAAGGGATATCCATGAAAACGACGGCGTTACGATTATACGGAAAGAGTGATTTGCGGTTGGAGGCGTTTGAACTGCCCGAGCCGAAGGATGATGAGATATTGGCGGAAATTGTGACCAATTCCGTCTGCATGTCCTGTCACAAGGCGGCGCTGCAAGGGACGGACCACAAGCGGGTGCCGAAAGACATAGCGGCAAACCCGACGATCATCGGGCATGAATTTGCGGGATACCTGCGCAAGGTGGGCGGGAAATGGGCGGGGGCGTTCAAGGCGGGGCAGAAGTTCTCGATCCAGCCGGCGTTGGGGTACAAGGGGTCACTGGATGCGCCCGGGTACTCATTCCGTCATATTGGCGGGATGGCCAGTCATGTGATCATTCCCTCCTGTGTCATGGAGATGAACTGTCTGTTGCCGTACGAGGGCGACGGTTTCTTCAAGGCGAGTTTGAGCGAGCCGATGTCGTGCATTGTGGGGGCGGCGCACGCGCAATACCACACCACGATGGGCAGTTATGAGCACCGGATGGGGATTGTCGAGGGTGGGCGCTGTGCCATTCTTGCCGGGGCGGGGCCGATGGGATTGGGGTGTGTGGACTACCTGATCCATGGACCGCGGAAGCCGGCGGTACTGGTGGTGACCGATATTGACCAGGCCAGGTTGGACCGTGCGGCGCGTTTGATGACCGTGGCGGAGGCGGCGGCGCAGGGGGTGAAATTGCTCTACATCAACACGGCGACGGGTCAGGACGCGGTGGGCCGGTTGAAGGCCTGCGCAGGGGGTGAGGGGTATGATGATGTATTTGTCTATGCCCCGGTGGCGCCGGTGGTGGAGCAGGGAGACGCCATTCTGGCGCGCAACGGGTGTCTGAACTTTTTTGCGGGCCCGACGAAGCCTGATTTTTCGGCGCGGTTCAATTTCTACAATGTGCACTATGCCGAGACGCATATTGTCGGCACCTCCGGCGGGAATACGGACGACATGCGCGAATCGCTCAAGTTGATGTCGGGCGGCAAGATCAATCCGGCATCGATGATCACCCACATTGGAGGCATTACGGCGGGGGCGGAGACCATTCTGCGTCTGCCGGAGATTCCTGGGGGCAAGAAACTGATCTACACGCAATACGATTTCCCGCTGATTGCACTGGATGATCTTGCCGGCAAGGCGGGTGGCAATGCCCTGTTTGCGGCTTTGGGTGAGATTTGTGCCCGGCATCAGGGGCTCTGGAATACCGAGGCGGAGGACTACCTGCTGGCGCATGCGCCACGGTATAAACCGGCTTGACGGGGTAAAGTCCGAGCGCGCCTTGGAACGTGAAGCGGATAGGGATATCCGCGCACTATGCGACAACAAGGCGCTTTCCATAAGTTGTATCAGGGTGTTTGTGCGTCACTATGACGCGCTGGCGGGCGGTGTTTCGTGACGATGTTAATTGAGTTATGCGTACAACATGTTGATGTGTAAGTGGTTAGGTTGTTAATTGTTCATGGTGTTGGTGAATGTGGCACAGGTCGTGCTAATGAGATGGGAACGAGTTTACGGATTTTGTAACGAGATCAACGTTCTTGAGTGAACGGTAAGGAGTTACCATGGCTAAGGTACTGGGAATTGATTTAGGAACGACGAACTCCTGCATGGCGGTGATGGAGGGTGGTGAGCCGGTTGTCATCCCGAATGCCGAGGGGATGAGGACGACGCCGTCGATAGTGGCGTTTACGAAGACGGGGGAGCGGTTGGTGGGGCAGGCTGCGAAGCGGCAGGCTGTGACCAATTCGGCGAACACTGTCTATTCGATCAAGCGGTTCATGGGGCGCAAGTATGACGAAGTGGCCAACGAGATTTCCATGGTGCCGTTCAAGGTGGTGCGGGCCGCGAATGGGGATGCCCATGTCAAGATTGGCGACAACGTGTATTCGCCGCCGGAAGTTTCATCGATGATTCTGCAGAAGTTGAAGGCGGATGCCGAGGCGTATTTGGGCGAGAAGATTACGCAGGCGGTCATCACGGTGCCGGCGTATTTCAATGACAGCCAGCGTCAGGCGACCAAGGATGCGGGGCGGGTTGCCGGGTTGGAGGTATTGCGCATCATCAATGAGCCGACGGCGGCATCGTTGGCGTACGGGATGGACAAGAAGAAGGACGAGAAGATCGCGGTTT